>DJNI01000079.1:55376-81100 GCA_002436765.1 Clostridiales bacterium UBA6468 | reverse complement strand
TTGACCAACGGGCCTGGTAGCGGCAATCTGATTCGAACAGATGACATACCGGGTATGAACCGGCTACTCTACCAACTGAGTTATGCCGCCATATGGTCAAAGGATTTCGGCACCGCCGAAATCAGCTTTATCATTGTATCCGAACAAGCGGCCATTGTCAAGACATTTTTTCGTTTTCGGGGCGGAAATTTTGGCAATACTTCCTCCGAGGTGAAAATACATGGCTTTTCTCAAGAAATGTCTGCTTTTCTGCATCGGAGGCGGGGCTTACGTGGGGCTGGAGCTGCTCTGGCGGGGGTACAGCCATATCAGCATGTTCGCGGCGGGCGGGGTGTGCTTCCTGCTCATCGGACAGCTTGGGCAGGCGCAGCCCGTTTTGCCCTGGCCGCTGCGGGCGGTGATAGGCGCGGGGATCATCACCATGGTGGAGCTGGCGGCGGGACTGCTGGTGAACCGGCGGTATCAGGTCTGGGACTACCGCGGCCTCCCCGGGAATTTTCTGGGGCAGATCTGCCCCGCCTTTACCCTGCTGTGGATCCCGGTCGCCCTGATGGCAATGGGGCTATACCGGTGGCTGGATCGGCGGCTTGCCCGGGTGCTGGGCGCGTAAAGACAAATATGCCCCCGCCCAAACGGGCGGGGGCATGTCGGTTATGTGTCGCATTCGGGGGAAAGCGGCGTCACGACAGGGGTGCCGTCGGGCTTGAGGAGGGGCGTCAGCCCGCCGCCGTAGCCGCTGGACTGCCACAGATAATTCACGCCGGTCTCCCTGTCCACCCAGACCTCTATCTGCGTGCTAAACCCGCTTCCCTGGGTGTAGGTACTCACAAAGCGGTCGCTTCTCTTCGCCATGGCTTATTCCTTCGTGCCTTCCACAATGCCGCTCGCCAGACCCACCAGACTCTGCATCTCGGAGGGAATGATGATCTTCGTGGCCTTGCCGTCGGCGACCTTTTGCATGGCCTCGATGGACTTGAGCTTGATGACCTGGTCGTTGGGGGCGGACTTGTTCAGCATTTCCAGAGAATCGGCCAGCGCCTGCTGCACCTTGCGGATGGCTTCGGCTTCGCCCTCGGCCTTCAGAATGGCGGCCTGCTTCTCGGCGTCGGCGCGGAGAATGGCGGACTCCTTTTCGCCCTCGGCAATCAGAATGGCGGACTTCTTCTGGCCTTCCGCCTGCAAAATCGCCTGACGGCGGTCACGCTCGGCCTTCATCTGCTTCTCCATGGAGTTCTGGATGTCCTGGGGCGGCAGGATGTTCTTCAGCTCCACCCGGTTGACCTTGATGCCCCAGGGGTCGGTGGCCTCGTCCAGGATGGCACGCATCTTGGTGTTGACCACGTCCCGGGAGGTCAGGGTCTGATCCAGCTCCAGGTCGCCGATGATGTTGCGCAGGGTGGTAGCCGTCAGGGTCTCCATGGCCGCCATGGGCTGCTCCACGCCGTAGGCGTACAGCTTGGGGTCGGTGATCTGGAAATACACGACGGTGTCGATCTGCATGGTAACGTTATCCTTGGTGATGACGGGCTGGGGGGGATAGTCCAGGACCTGCTCCTTCAGGCTGACCCGGCGGGCGACGCGGTCGATGAAAGGAACCTTGAAGTGCATACCCACGCTCCACACGCTGTGGAACGCGCCCAGCCGCTCAATGACGTAGGCACGGGACTGCTGGACAACGGAAATGTTGGTAATGATCACGATAAATGCGATCACGATGATTGTCAAAATCACAAAACCCATAGTAAAACCTCCATATGATTGATTCTTTCCTTGACGACCTCAGACGGTGACGGCAGCTTTTACAGGGGTCACGAAGACCTTCACGCCTTCCACTCTGTCCACCCGGACTTCGGTTCCCGTGGGGATGGTATCGCCGGAGGTGCTCCGGGCGCTCCATTCCATGCCGCCCAGCTTGACCTGCCCCAGCGCCTCCACATTGTCAATGCTCGCCGTGACGATCCCGACGGTGCCGATAACGGAGTCCACATTGGTGGCCGTGACCTGGGGGTTCAGGAATTTCTTCGCCAGCGGCCACAGCAGCGCCAGCAAAGCGCCGGACACCACCACGAACAGCACGATCTGCAGCCACACAGGCGCATCCAGAGCGGCGCCCAGCAGCGCGACCAGCGCACCCATGGCAAACCATACGGAAACCAGATGGATCGGGCAGGCCGCTTCGACGATCAGGAACACCACCAGCAGCACCAGCCAGAAAATAGCAGCCGATTCCATGTCGCAATCTCCTTTCCGCTATAGTGTATTTTTATTGTATCAAAAATATATCCCGGTGTCAACAGTGCCCGCCGGAGCATCCGTTTCCGGATATGCCGCAGCGGAAATTTCTTTACCAGGCTTTTGCCGCCGGAGCAAACTTTTCCCGATTCGGGGTATGTTTTTCCGACAGAAAATGCTATAATTGGCAGGTGAGGTGAGCATGATGAAGCAGCACAAGCGCGTTTTTCTGGACTTTGCTTACGCGGCGGTCATTCTGGTGACGGCATTTGCCCTGAATCTGGTTCTTCTCCAGTGGTTCCGCATCCCGTCCGTGACGCCCATGATCTTCGTGCTGGGCGTGTTTCTGATCGCATGGCGGACGCAGGGGTATTTCTGGGGGATCGCATCCTCCCTGGTCAGCGTCATGGCCGTGAATTACGCCTTTACATATCCTTACTGGGCGTTCAACCTGATCCGGCCGGAGTGCCTGTCCTCCGCCGTGGTGATGCTGATGGTGTCCATCATGACCAGCGCCATGACCACCCAGATCAAGCGGCAGGAGCAGATGAAGGCCGAGGCGGAAAAGGAGCGGATGCGGGGCAATCTCCTGCGGGCGGTATCCCACGACCTGCGCACGCCCCTGACATCTATTTACGGCGCCTGCTCCGCCATGCTGGAAAATTACGACGCCCTCCCGCGGCAGACCCACATAAAGCTTCTGTCTGACGTCTGCGCCGACGCCCAATGGCTGGTGCGGATGGTGGAGAACCTGCTGTCCGTGACCCGGGTGGATACCTCCACCGTCCGTCTTTCCAAGAACGACACCGTTCTGGAGGAGCTGATCGACGCGGTGCTGGTGAAGTTCCGCAAGCACTACCCGGACAGGGAGGTTCATGTGGAAATTCCGGAGGAATTCGTCAGCATTCCCATGGACGCCATGCTGATCTCTCAGGTGCTGATGAATCTGCTGGAAAACGCGGTGTTTCACGCCAAGGGCATGAAAAATCTCTGGCTCCGGGTGGAGGTCAGGGGGCTATGGGCGTATTTTTACGTAGAGGACGACGGCTGCGGCATCCCGGAGGATAAGCTTCCCAAGCTGTTCACGGGAATGCTGGGCAGCGAAATGCCAACAGACCAGAGCCGCAGCAGCATGGGCATCGGCCTGAGCGTGTGCAGCGCCATTATCAAGGCCCACGGCGGCGAGATATGGGCAGGCAAGCGAGCCGGAGGCGGCACCGAAGTGGGCTTCCGGCTGGAAATGGAGGACGAAAATGGGGAATAACAAATATAAGGTACTCATTGTGGAGGACGACCAGAGCATTCTGGGCTTCGTCCAGACGATTCTGGAGACCAACGGCTATCAGGTGCTGACCGCCGAGCGGTGCCGTCAGGGACTGCTGATCTTTTCCTCCTACACGCCGGATCTGGTGGTGCTGGATTTGGGACTTCCGGACATGGACGGCGGCGAATTTATCCGGCAGGTGCGGCTTTTCAGCACCGTTCCCATCATCGTCCTGTCCGCCCGGACGGAGGAAAACGACAAGGTCTCCGCCCTGGACTTGGGGGCGAACGATTACATAACCAAGCCCTTCGGGACGGCGGAGCTGCTGGCACGGGTACGGGCGGCCCTTCGCGCCAGCCGGAACCGGGCGCGGGTCGCCCCCTCCAGCCTGTTCACCGTGGACGATCTGGTCATCGACTACGACCGGCGGCAGGTGAGCGTGGGAGGAACCCCGGTTCACCTGACCCAGACGGAATACAACATTCTGGCGCTCTTAAGCCAGCACACGGGCAAGGTGCTGACCTACGCCACCATCATCCGCTCCGTCTGGGGCAGCATGGACGACGGGAGCGTGAAGAAGCTGCAAGTGAACATGGCGAACATCCGCAAGAAGCTGGGCTGCCGCCCGGGGGACAGCCGGTACGTCATCAATGAGCTGGGCGTGGGATATCGAATCGCCGACGAATAACAAAAGCTCTCTGAAGAGGTCAAAGCGGCCTTTTCGGAGCGCTTTTCTGAAACCTTCAAATTTTTACCCCATTTTTGCCGCCGGCATATTATAATAGTCCCCAGTTCGGGCGGCAGCGGTTTGCCGCAAAAGGAGTCTTTTTATGGAAGTGCTTGTGGAAAACCTGACGTTTCTCACCTGGCAGCAGGTGCTCATGTGGCTCATCGGCGGCGTGCTGATCTACCTCGCCATCGTCAAGGAGATGGAGCCGTCGCTGCTGCTGCCCATGGGCTTCGGCGCAATTCTGGTAAATCTGCCCAATTCCGGTGCGGCGGAGGTCATTGCCCACCTGTTCGAGATCGGCATTGCGGGACACGAATTGTTCCCGCTGCTGCTGTTCATCGGCATCGGCGCGATGATCGATTTCCAGCCGCTGCTGGCAAATCCCAAGCTGATGATCTTCGGCGCGGCGGCGCAGTTCGGCATTTTCTTTACCCTGGGACTGGCGTCCCTGCTGGGATTTGAACTCAACGACGCGGCCTCCATCGCCATCATCGGCGCGGCGGACGGCCCTACGTCCATTTTCGTCGCCCAGCAGCTGGGTTCCAGCTACACGGCGGCCATTATGGTGGCGGCTTATTCCTACATGGCGCTGGTGCCGATGGTGCAGCCGCCGGTGATTCGTCTGTGTACCACCCAGGCGGAGCGGAAGATCAGAATGACCTATAAAGGCCGCCCCGTTTCCAAAACCACGAAAATCCTGTTCCCCATTACGGTGACGGTCATCGTCGGGCTTGTGGCGCCCCAGGCCGTGGCGCTGATCGGATTTCTCATGTTTGGAAATCTCATCCGGGAGTGCGGCGTGCTGAATTCCCTGTCGGAGACGGCGCAGAACGTGCTGGCAAACCTGATCACCATTCTGCTGGGACTGACCATCGCTTCCCGGATGAATGCGGCGGAGTTCCTGCGGGTGGAGACGCTGCTGATTCTGGGGCTGGGGCTGGTTGCTTTTGTGATGGATACCGTGGGCGGCGTGATGATCGCAAAGCTGATGAATCTGTTCCTGAAGGAAAAAATCAACCCCATGATCGGTGCGGCGGGAATTTCCGCGTTCCCCATGTCCGCCCGGGTGGTGCATAAAATGGGTTTGGCGGAGGATAAGCAGAATTTCCTGCTGATGCACGCCGCCGGGGTCAACGTTTCCGGCCAGATCGCCTCCGTCATTGCGGGCGGCCTGATTCTGGCGCTGGTAGGAGGTTAACAAATGGAGCTGCATGTGGATTATCTATTAAACGTTCTGCCCATCGTGGGCACGGGAATGCTGGGCGTTTTTCTGGTGACGGGCGTGATTATCGCCGGTGTGAGCCTGCTGAACGCGCTGACATCGAGGGACAAATAATGACAGCCTGAAGGCCGGTGCGCAATGCACCGGCCTTGATTTGTGTCATGGTGAAACGGGCGGCTTAAAAAAGCGGATTTGGTAAAAATGATGTTGAAATCCCTATAGCCCGGACGGTAATTTATGCTATACTTATACATAGAAGCGAAAAAGCCTGAACGATAAGGAGGAACTTTCCATGCAGTACTTAGGCATTGAATACGACATGAAGCATACGCCCAGGCTGGATCAACAGTTTATCCCCTTCGGCGTATGGCGCGCCGCCTACCTGAAGGACGCGAAGAAGCCCATCGCCATCGCCGTTGAGCGGGACAAGGGCCGCGTTTCCGTCCGCCGCACCTGCATCCACGGCACGCCGAAGATGGCCGAGGCCGACTACCGCTATGTGGAGCGGTATGTCAAGTTCCTGCTGTGGTCCATCGGCGGCTTCCGGGTGAGCGTCTGCGGATGCAGCGAGCTTGCCCGGCGGCTGAAAAAGGCCTACGCCCCCAAGGGCGAGCGGTGCTTTGACTTTACCTTCTTCCACCAGCTCTATGAGCGGGATCTGGAAATCGTTGACCTGCCGCTGGAAGATTGCCCCGCCGCCAACGAAGTCGCCGAGCCCATCGGCGGCAATCTGGACGGCTGCCGCATCGGCTTCGACGCCGGCGGTTCCGACCGGAAGGTCTCCGCCGTGATCGACGGCGAGTGCGTCTACTCCGAGGAGGTCGTCTGGTTCCCCAAACTCCATGCAGACCCCCAGTACCATTATGACGGCATCGTGGCCGCGTTCAAGAGCGCCGCTTCCAAAATGCCCCGGGTGGACGCCATCGGCGTGTCCTCCGCAGGCGTGTTTATCGGCAACGCGCCCATGGTCGCGTCTCTGTTCATCAAGGTCCCCCGCTCCCAGTGGGACAAGGTCAAGACCATCTACGACCGCGCCGCCAAGGAAATCGGCGACGTGCCCATCGTAGTCGCCAACGACGGCGACGTGTCCGCCCTGGCGGGCGCCATGGGCTTAGGCGTTGGCAACATCATGGGCATCGCCATGGGTACCTCCGAGGCCGTGGGCTACGTGGACAAGGACAAGAACGTCCTGGGCTGGATCAACGAGCTGGCTTTTGCCCCCGTTGACCTTTGCGAGAACGCCATGCAGGACGAGTGGTCCACGGACTTTGGCGTGGGCTGCAAGTATTTCTCTCAGGACGCGGTCATCAAGCTGGCGCCCGCCGCCGGTATCGAGCTGGACGAAACCCTGTCCCCCGCGGAGAAGCTGAAGGTCGTTCAGGCGCTGATGGAGAAGGACGACCCCGGAGCCCGGGCCATTTTCGAGACCATCGGCGCGTATCTGGCATACACCGTGGTGCTGTATTCCCAGTTCTACGACATCGAGCATATGATGATGCTCGGCCGCGTCATGTCCGGCAAGGGCGGCGACACCATTCTGCGGGTGTGCAACGAAATTCTGGCCGACGAATACCCGGCGCTTGCGAAAAAGTGTGAGGTTTCCCTCCCCGACGAAAAGACCCGCCGCGTAGGTCAGTCCGTGGCGGCGGCGTCCCTGCCCAGAATCAAGTAAAAACTTTCCTCAATATGACAATTTCCCCGGGCGATCTCGCCCGGGGAAATTTTGCGCTGTGCGGTTTTGAAAGAAAAATCCGGCGGCTCCGAATGGAGCCGCCGGACGGATTTGTTTTCGGGAATTGCTTAGTACATTCCACCGGCCTGGCCTGCGGCAGCGGCTGCTGCGGCGTCGGCGGCGGGGTCGGGCTTGTCAACCACCAGAGACTCGGTGGTCAGCACGCAGCCCGCGATGGACGCGGCGTTCTCCAGGGAGGAACGGGTCACCTTGGTGGGATCGACGATGCCTGCGGGGATCATGTCCACATACTCCTCGGTGTAGGCGTTGTAGCCGTAGCCCACCTTGCCGGAGGTGCGGATCTTCTCGTAGACGACGCTGCCGTCCACACCGGCGTTCTCGGCGATCTGACGGATGGGCGCCTGCAGAGCGGCGGCGATGATCCGTGCGCCGGTCTTCTCGTCGCCGTGCAGGGTGGCGATCAGCTTCTCCACGGCGGGGATGGCGTTGACCTGCGCGGTGCCGCCGCCGGCCACGATGCCCTCTTCCACAGCGGCGCGGGCGGCGTTCAGAGCGTCCTCGACCCGCAGCTTCTGCTCCTTCATGGCGACCTCGGTCTGGGCGCCGACCTTGATGACGGCCACGCCGCCGGACAGCTTCGCGAGGCGCTCCTGGAGCTTCTCACGATCGTAGTCGGAGGTGGTGGTGGCAATGGCGGAGCGGATCATATGGGCGCGATCCTTGATGGCCTCGGGCGCGCCGTCGCCATCGACGATGGTGGTGGTGTCCTTGGTGACCACGATCTGACGGCAGTGACCCAGATCCTCCATCTTGGCGTCAGGCAGCTCCATGTTCAGCTGGCTGGAAATGACGGTGCCGCCGGTGAGCACGGCGATATCCTGAAGCATTTCCTTGCGGCGGTCTCCGAAGCCGGGGGCCTTCACGCAGACCACGTTGAAGCGGCCCTGCAGACGGTTCAGCAGCAGAGTGGCCAGAGCGTCGCCTTCCACATCCTCGGCAATGATCATCAGCTTGCGGCCGGACTTGACGATGGGCTCCAGAATGGGCAGGATCTCCTGAATGGAGGAGATCTTCTTATCGGTGATCAGGACGTAGGCGTCATCCAGGACGGCCTCCATCTTGTCGGTATCGGTGACCATGTAGGGGGAGATGTAGCCACGGTCGAACTGCATACCCTCCACCACGTCCAGACCGGTCTCGGCGGTCTTGCTCTCCTCAATGGTGATGACGCCTTCCTTGCCCACCTTCTCCATGGCCTCGGCGATCAGCTTGCCGACGGTCTCGTCGCCGGAGGACACGGTGCCGACACGGGCGATGGCGGCGGAATCGGACACGGGGACGGAATTGGCCTTGATGGCCTCAACGGCGGCGGCGACGGCCTTGTCGATGCCCTTGCGCATGACCATGGGGTTGGCGCCGGCGGACAGATTCTTGAGGCCCTCGCGGGTGATGGCCTGGGCAAGCAGAGTAGCGGTGGTGGTGCCGTCACCGGCGACGTCGTTGGTCTTGGTGGCGACTTCCCGGATGAGCTGTGCGCCCATGTTCTCGAAGGCGTCCTCCAGCTCCACTTCCTTGGCGATGGTCACGCCGTCGTTGGTGATGAGGGGTGCGCCGTATTTCTTGCCCAGAACCACGTTGCGTCCCTTGGGACCCAGAGTGACCTTAACGGTGTTGGCCAGCTGGTCAATACCGGACTGCAGCTTCTTGCGGGCTTCTTCGCCGTAAACAATCATCTTGGACATGATAATCTTCCTCCTTAGTCAGTGACGACAGCCAGAATGTCGTCCTGCTTGACAAACTTATAATCTTCCTTGTCGATGGTCACATCGGTGCCGGTGAACTTGCCGACAACGACCTTCTCACCGGCCTTGACGGTCATGGTGACGTCCTTGGTGCCGGGACCGACGGAAACGACTTCGTAGATCATGGGCTTTTCCTTGTTGGTGGTAGCCAGAACAATGCCGGAAACGGTGGTCTCGGGCGCCTCGTGGGCTTTGAGCAGAACGTTATCTGCCATGGGCTTGAGTTTCATTTTGAATTCCTCCATACCTAAAGTATTTAGACGACGGGTATCGGGCGAACCCTCCCCGCCTGTATCTACGCGGTTTAGCACTCACTCATCGTGAGTGCTAATATAATAGCGCAGGTTGGCAAAAAAAGCAAGAGGGAAAATGCAATATTCCGTAAATATTTTATGAACTGGATAATAAAGGAAAATTTGTCGTGCATTTCCCCGGAACGCCGCGCCGTTTTCGCTGGTATTCCCGTTTTCCCGAACCGTACAATGGTCACATATTTCAAGGGATCTCTGAACCGATCGTCTTCGGCTGAGCAGCGGGTCTTTTGCCTCCATGCCGCAGGCTGAAAAACGGGAAATACATTCAGTATTCCTCCGTTTTCCATCCTTTTCCTGGCGGCAAAATCCCTCGCTGTCAGCTCTCGTCGATTGATTCAGAGATTCCTTAAGGGAGGACGGGCAATGCAATGTCAGAAGCTGAAAACCTACATGGAGACCGGACGGGTGGTCTTTCTCCCGGCTCGTTCCATCCGCCCCAATCCGGCGCAGCCCCGGAAAATTTTCCGCCCGGAGGCGCTGGACGAGCTGTCCGATTCCATCCGGCAGCACGGAATCTTGCAGCCGCTGTCCGTCCGCCGCAGCGGAAACGGCTATGAACTGATCGCGGGAGAGCGCCGCCTCCGGGCGGCGGAGCTGGCGGGGATCACGGACATTCCCTGCATCATCATGAGCATGGACGACCGGGAGTCCGGCATGGCGGCCATGGTGGAAAATTTGCAGCGGCAGGATCTGGATTTCATCGAGGAAGCCATGGGCATTTCCCGGCTGCTGAAGGACTGGAACATGAGTCAGGAGCAGGCGGCGCGGCTTCTGGGGAAAAGCCAGAGCGCGGTGGCCAACAAGCTGCGGCTGCTCAGGCACAGCGAACCGGTGCTGCTTGCCCTGCGGGAGGCGGGGCTGACGGAGCGCCATGCCCGGGCGCTTCTGAAGCTGCCCACGGAGGAATGTAAACTCGCCGCGGTGAAGGAGATCGTCCGGCAGGGCATGAGCGTGGCGCGGACGGAAAAATATGTGGAGACCCTCCTGTCCGCCCGGACGGACAGGCCGTCAAAGGCCAATGTGGGCGCGTTTCTCAACAGCCTGACCCAATCCCTGCAAAAGATCCAGCTGTCCGGCATTCCCGCCGTGTCGGAACGCCGGGAGACGGACAGCCAGATCGTGCTGACCATCACCATACCAAAGTAAAAGTCGGGCGCACCTTTTGGTGCGCCCGGCGGGGTTTATGTTTACTTGCTTTCTTCGGTAGGATTCTGCTTGGCGGCCTTCTTTGCCGCCCTGCGGGCTTTGCGCTTCCTGACGAGAACCACCACACCCACGGTGACGCCGCCCAGAATGACGAGATAGGGGGATTTTGCCAGCACCCACACCAGCAGGTCGAGCAGCCCGTTGCCGAGACCCTTCACGCTGCTCACGAAACCGCCGCTGATCCGCTCCCACACGGTGGGCTCCTCAACGGGGGTGTATTCCTGCACCTCGTCGATGGATAAGTAGATGGTGGCGTAGTCCACCTGGTTGTCGTACAGCCGCAGCTGGGAAGCGTGGTTTTCCAGCTCGTAGCGCACGTCCGTCAGGCGGCTTTCGATCTCCAGCAGGTCGGCCATGGTCTCGGCCTGCTCCATCAGCTCCAGAAGGCGGGCTTCCTCGGTCTGCAGCGCCTTGACGCGGCTTTCGGTGGAAACATAGCTCAGGGTGATGTCCTCCCGGCTCAGGTTGGTGGACACCACGTTGGCAATCCCGGACATTTCCTCGGTGAATTCGTCCACCCGCTCCGCGGGAATGCGGACGGTGAGGCTGGCACTGCGGTAGCGGCGGGAGGAATACATACTGCCGTTATAGCTGTCCTGATCCTCCACATAGCCCCCCAGGCCGGAAATTTTTCCGTTCAGAGTCTCCATCAGAGCGTCCAGGTCTTCTGTTTCGGCGGACATGTTCACGGTGATAATCCATTTGCGGCCTTCCGGCAGCACGGTGGAATCGGCGGCGGTGTCGCCTGTCAGTCCGCCGTCCTCCGATTTGGCGCTCTCCATATCATAAGCGCCGTTCGCCGCCTCGGCGGGGGCGGCGTCGAAGGCCTGAGCGGATTTGTTTGCGCCGCCGCATCCGGCCAGCAGAGCGGCGAGCATACACAATGTCACGAGAAACGCGGTCATCTTTTTCATTTGAGTTACCTCCTTGTTATTTTGTGCTTCTGCTGAAATACTCGATAAATCGGGACGAAGGTTTCAGAAAACGGAAAATTTGCGGAGAATTTTTTCTTCTTTTGCTCAGTATAGCATCTGACCGGAGGAAAAGCAAGGGTGGCGTTGTATAGTTCGCCCAGAAAAGGGGTTGCATCCGGCCTTTTTTTTCGTTATAATAGGAGGGCGAACGGAGGTAGACACAATGGCAAAGCTATATTTCAAGTACGGCGCCATGGGTTCCAGCAAAACGGCGCAGGCGCTGATCACCAAATACAACTATGAGGAAAACGACTTAAGCGTCTGGCTCATCAAGCCCGGCACCGACACCCGGGACGGCGCGAAGATCCTGCGCAGCCGCATCGGTCTGGAATCCCCGGCGGACATCATCGCCCCGGGAACGGACATTTACCTGCTGTTTCAGGACACCCAGGAGGGCAGGTGCGACGTCATCATCGTGGACGAGTGCCAGTTCCTGACGGAAAGCCAGATCGACCAGCTCCGGGCTCTTGTCAATGACTGCAACATCCCCGTGATGTGCTTCGGCCTGCGCACGGACTTCCAGACCCGCCTGTTCCCCGGCAGCCGCCGCCTGATGGAGGTGGCGGACACCATTCAGGAGATCAAGACCATCTGCGACTGCGGCGCGAAGGCCACGGTGAACGCCCGGATCGACGGCGACGGCCACATCATCACCCAGGGCGCCCAGGTGGTTCTGGGGGGTAACGACAGCTATATTGCCATGTGTCACAAGTGCTACATCCGGGGCATCCGGGAGCACCGGGTCATCCGCCTCCACGGACACAACTAAGAAAAAGGAGAATTTTCATGGAACTGAAAGACATTCTTGCCAAGTGCGACCACACCCTGCTGACCCAGACCGCCACATGGGCGGAGATCAGGGGCGTCTGCGACGACGGGATCAGGTACCACACCGCCTCCGTCTGCATCCCCGCGTCCTACGTCAATCAGGCGAAGCAGTACGTGGAGGACAGACTGCCCATCTGCACCGTCATCGGCTTCCCCAACGGCTACGACACCACCGCCGCCAAGTGCTTCATGGCCTCCGACGCCGTGGCCAACGGCGCGGACGAGGTGGACATGGTCATCAACATCGGCTGGGCGAAGGACGCCTTGTGGGAAAAGGTCACCGGGGAGATCGCCGACATAAAGGCCGCCTGCGGCGGAAAGCTCCTGAAGGTCATCATTGAGACCTGCCTGCTCACCGACGCGGAAAAGATCGCCCTGTGCAAGTGCGTCTCCGATTCCGGCGCGGACTACATCAAGACCTCCACGGGCTTTTCCAAGGGTGGCGCGACCTTCCACGACGTGGAGCTGTTCGCCGCTCATGTCGCGCCCCATGTGAAGATCAAGGCCGCCGGCGGCATTTCCAGCCTGGAAGACGCGGAGAAGTTCATCGCCCTGGGCGCGTCCCGCCTGGGCACCTCCCGCATTGTCAAAATCGCAAAAGGGCTGGAAAGCAACGGCGGTTACTGAGTCTATCCCGCTACATTTTATATTATAGAAGCGAAAGGATGATAGCAATGTTTCCGACTCCCACCCCTCATATTTCCGCAAAGCCCGGTGATTTCGGCAAAACCGTCCTGATGCCCGGCGACCCGCTGCGCAGCAGGTTCATCGCCGAGAATTTCCTGGAAAACCCCGTCCTTGTCAACAACGTCCGGGGCGTGCAGGGCTATACCGGCACCTATAAGGGCGTCAAGGTCTCCGTCATGGCCTCCGGCATGGGTATGCCCGCCATCGGCATTTACTCCCACGAGCTGTTCAACGGCTACGGCGTGGAAAACATCATCCGCGTCGGCTCCGCGGGCGCCATTCAGGAGCATATCCACCTGTATGACCTGGTGATCGCCCAGGGCGCCTGCACCGATTCCAACTTTGCCGCCCAGTTCCACCTGCCCGGCACCTTCGCCCCCATCGCATCCTGGGAGCTGCTGAAGCAGGCCGTGAAGGCCGCCGAGGAAAACGGCGCCGTTTACCACGTGGGCAACGTCAATTCCTCCGACGTGTTCTACGGCGACCACGCGCTGGTGCCCGAGGGACTGGACAGCCTGTACGGCCTGAAGAAGATGGGCGTCATGGCGCTGGAGATGGAAGCCGCCGCCCTGTACATGAACGCCGCCCGGTACGGCAAGCGGGCGCTGTGCATCTGCACCATTTCCGACCACATCCTCACCGGTGAGGAGACCACCTCCGAGCAGCGCCAGAATTCCTTCACCACCATGATGAAGGTAGCGCTGGACACCGCCGTGGCCATGGAGAACTAATAAACCCCAGAATTTAAGGTGATAATATGAAGCGAGTATTTCTGATCGTTCTGGATTCCTTCGGCATCGGCGCGATGCCGGACGCGGAATCCTTCGGGGACGTGGACGTCAACACCCTGCGCGCCTGCGCCACCTCGTCCAAGCTGGACATCCCCAACATGACCGCCGCGGGACTGGGCGACATCGACGGCGTGACCTGTCTGCCCAAGACCGACGCTCCCACCGGCGCGTTCGCCCGGATGAAGGAAAGCTCCATGGGCAAGGACACCACCATCGGCCATTGGGAGATCGCCGGTGTGATCTCCCCCCAGCCTCTGCCCACCTTCCCCGACGGCTTCCCCAAAGAGGTTCTGGACGCCTTTGAGAAGGAGACCGGCCGGGGCGTGCTGTGCAACCTGCCCTATTCCGGCACCGACGTCATCCGGGACTACGGTGAGGAGCAGCGCAAAACCGGCAAGTGGATCGTCTACACCTCCGCCGACTCCGTGTTCCAGGTGGCGGCGCACGAGGCGTGGATCCCCTTGCAGGAGCTGTACGACGCCTGCCGCAAGGCGCGGAAGATTTTGCAGGGAAAATACGGCGTCGGCCGGGTGATCGCCCGCCCCTACGTGGGCGACGCGGAGCACGGCTTCCAGCGCACGGCCAACCGCCACGACTTTTCTCTGGAGCCGCCGAAAAAAACCATGCTGGACGCCGTAAAGGCGGCGGGGCTGGACTGTCTGGCCGTGGGTAAGATCCACGACATTTTCGCCGGACGGGGAGACACGGAGTACGTGTTCAATAAGTCCAACGCCGACGGTATGGCCCACACCACGGACTATGCCGCACGGGATTTTCACGGCCTGTGCTTTGTGAATCTGGTGGACTTTGACATGCTCTACGGCCACCGCCGGGACATCGACGGCTACGCCGCCGCCCTGACGGAATTTGACCGCTGGCTGGGCGCGTTCCTGCCCACTCTCGGTGAAGACGATGTGGTGATGATCACCGCCGACCACGGCTGCGACCCCTCCTACACCGCCACCACCGACCACACCCGGGAATACGTGCCGCTGCTGGTTCTGGGTAAGGGCGTCAAGCCCGGCAATCTCGGCACAAAACCCACCTTCGCGGACATTGCCGCCACCGTCACCGACCTGCTGGGCGTTGCCTGGGACGGCGCGGGCACGAGCTTCGCAAAGGAAATACTGTAAGCATCAGGAGGCAAATCATGACACCCGAAAAACTGTGTGCGCTTGCCAAAGAGGCCATGACCCATGCCTACGTCCCCTATTCCGGCTATCAAGTGGGCGCGGCGCTGCTGTGCGCCGACGGGACGGTGTATCAGGGCTGCAACATTGAAAACGCGTCCTACAGCCCCACGGTCTGCGCCGAGCGCACCGCCTTCTTCAAGGCGGTCTACGACGGCCACCGGGACTTTGTTTCCATCGCCGTGTGCGGCGGCAAGGACGGCGTCATCACCGGGGCGTTCCCGCCCTGCGGCGTGTGCCGTCAGGTGATGCGGGAGTTCTGCGGCGACGATTTCCGCATTTACATGATCACGCCGGAGGGCTACGAAGCCCACACCCTGGCCGAGATCCTGCCCTTCAGCTTCTCCGCGCAGAAACATATGCACGCCTGACGGGGACACGCCGAAGGGAATCCCGAAAAAACCGGGAAAAAGAACGAAAATGTGTTGATTTTTTCCCGGAAATGTGCGACAATAGGATCGGTGTATCGAACACTGCAAAGAATAGAAAATATGGAGGAATGCAATCATGAAAAAGATCCTGGCTCTGCTGCTGGTTCTGGCGCTGTCCCTGACCCTGGTCGCCTGCGGCTCCGGCAATACCGCCGAGACCAAGGCTACCGAAGCCAAGCCCGCCGAGACCAAGGCTACCGAGGCCCCCGCTACCGAGGCGCAGGCAGCCGCTCCCGACTACAAGGTCGCCATGGTTACCGACTACGGTGATATCACCGACCAGTCCTTCAACCAGACCACCTGGGAAGCCGTCGTTGCTTTCGGCAAGGACAACAATGTGGAAACCAAGTACTACAAGCCCACCAGCAACGATACCGCCGGCCGTGTGGCTTCCGTGGAACTGGCCATCGCTGAGGGCTACAATGTCATCGTTATGCCCGGTTATGCCTTCGGCGGCACCATCGTGGAAGTCGCTCCCAACTATCCCGACGTGAAGTTCGTGGCGCTGGACGTGGCCAAGGGCGACCTGCTGGAGGCCGCCGTTGCCAACAAGGGCGAGAGCTATGACTACAACCCCGACAACTGGAACCTGGAAGACTACGTGGACATGAGCAATGTCTACTGCGCCATCTATCAGGAAGAGCTGCCCGGCTACATGGCCGGTTACGCCGCCGTCAAGCTGGGCTACACCAAGCTGGGCTTCCTGGGCGGCATGGCCGTTCCCGCCGTTATCCGCTATGGCTACGGCTATGTGCAGGGTGCTGACGCCGCCGCCAAGGAGCTGGGCATCACCGTTGACATGAAGTACGCTTACGGCAACCAGTTCTCCGGCGACGCCGACATCACCGCCGTTATGGACACCTGGTATGCCGACGGCACCGAGATTGTCTTCGCCTGCGGCGGCGGCATCTACACCTCCGCTGCCGAGGCTGCCAAGAAGGTCGGCGGCAAGATCATCGGCGTTGACGTTGACCAGAAGGCCATCATCGACGGCAACTACGGCGAGGGCATGACCGTGACCTCCGCCATGAAGGGTCTGTATCCCACCACCGTGGACACCCTGACCGACATCGTCATCAACGGCAAGTGGTCTGACTATGCCGGCAAGATCGAGACTCTGGGTCTGGTATCCGGCGACGATCCCACCGCCAACTACGTGCAGCTGTCCGAGACCACTCAGTTCGGCGACGGCTTCACCAAGGACGACTACGCCGCTCTGGTGAAGGGCATGTTCGACGGCACCATCACCGTCTCCAACGACACCTCCGCCGAGCCTGCCACCACCAACGTCAACGTGTCCTGGCTGGGCAACCTGAAGTAATTTTCCGTCAGCTTCCCCAAGAGAACGGGCAATTTGCCCGTTCTCTTTTTTTAAAGGCAGCACCGTGCGAGTCTATCTTCGAGTCTCAGCCGCCTTTTGCCGAATTGTGCGGCGTTGCCCAAAAAATTTCCCAATTTCTACGGATTTTATTTGAAATCTGACGATGGGTCGTGTATAATAAGAAGGCAATACACGCGTGAGAACCGTCCGGCGGCAGATTCCATGACGGATTGCCGGACGGCGGCGGGAGCAAGGGGGCGAGCTGCGCCGCCGCTCCGCCGGGAACGAAAAGGAGGTAATTGGATTGCAGGATGTGCCTTACGCAATCGAAATGGTAAACATTACGAAGCGCTTCCCCGGTATCATCGCAAACGACAATGTTACGCTCCAGCTGAAAAAGGGCGAGATTCACGCCCTGCTGGGTGAAAACGGCGCCGGTAAGTCCACGCTGATGAGCGTTCTGTTCGGCCTTTATCAGCCAGAAGAGGGCGTGATCAAAAAGGACGGCGTGGAGGTCAGGATCAGCAACCCCAACGACGCCAACGCCCTGGGCATCGGCATGGTGCACCAGCACTTCAAGCTGGTGGATTGCTTCTCCGTGCTGGACAACATCATCCTGGGCGACGAGGACACGAAGTACGGCATCCTTCAGCGCGCCCGCGCCCGGGAAAAGGTCATGGCGCTGTCGGAAAAATACGGCCTGCTGGTGGATCCCGACGCCCTGATCGAGGACATTTCCGTGGGTATGCAGCAGCGCACGGAGATCCTGAAAATGCTGTACCGGGACAACGAAATTCTGATTTTCGACGAGCCTACCGCCGTGCTGACCCCTCAGGAGATCCAGGAGCTGCTGCAGATCATGCGGAACCTCGCGGCGGAGGGGAAGTCCATCCTCTTTATCTCCCACAAGCTCAACGAAATCATGGCGGTTGCCGACCGCTGCTCCGTTCTGCGCAAGGGCAAGTACATGGGCACCGTGAACATCGCGGACACCACCAAGGCAGAATTGTCCCGGATGATGGTCGGCCGTGACGTGGAATTCGCGGTCACAAAGGGCGAGGCGCATCCGGGCGAGGTGGTTCTGGATGTGAAGAACCTCACTGTTCCCTCCAAGGTCCATAAGAACAACGCGGTCAAAAACGTCAGCTTCCAGGTACACGCAGGCGAGATCGTCTGCATCGCGGGCATCGACGGCAACGGCCAGAGCGAGCTGGTATATGCCATCTCCGGTCTGGAGCCCGTGTCCGGCGGCACCATCACCATGTGCGGCGTGGACATCACCCATGCGCCCATCCGCCGCCGCAGCACCCTGGGCATGAGCCACATTCCGGAGGATCGCCACAAGCACGGTCTTGTGCTGGACTACACCCTGGAAGACAATATGATTTTGCAGCGGTATTTTGAGCCGGAGTTCACCGACAGGTTCGGCTTCCTCCGCCGGAAGAACATCCGCGCCTATGCCGAGCGGCTGATCGAGCAGTATGACGTCCGTTCCGGTCAGGGCCCCATTACCCCGGCCCGTTCCATGTCCGGCGGCAACCAGCAGAAGGCGATCATCGCCCGGGAGATCGACAAGGATCCCCAGCTGCTCATCGCCGTGCAGCCCACCCGCGGCCTGGACGTGGGCGCCATCGAGTATATCCACAAGCAGATCGTCGCCCAGCGGGATGCGGGCAAGGCGGTGCTGCTGGTGTCTCTGGAGCTGGACGAGGTCATGACGGTGTCCGACCGCATCCTTGTCATGTACGGAGGCGAGATCGTGGGCGAGCTTGACCCCAAGCAGACCACCGTGGAAGAGCTGGGGCTTTATATGGCCGGTGCAAAGAAGGAGGCGAAGAAGCCGTGAAAAAAGAACACGAATCCCTGATCCGCAAGGATGGCTTCCAGACATTGCTTGCCTCCCTGATGTGCATTCTGGGCGGTCTGGTCGTGGGATATCTGGTGCTGCTGATCATCGAGCCCAGCGGCGCCTTTGAAGCGATCGTTGCGGTGATGAAGAGCTTCCTGCGCTTCCCCGGCGCCCTGAAGCTCAAGTATTTCGGGCAGGTGCTGGTACGTACGGCGCCGCTGCTGCTGTGCGCCCTGTCCGTCCTGTTTGCCTACAAGGTGGGTATGTTCAACATCGGTGCGGCGGGGCAGTACTGCGCCGGCGCCTGTGCCGCGCTGTATGCCGCACTGGCGTGGAATATGCCCTGGTATGTCTGCATCATCCTGGGTATGCTGGCGGGCGCGCTGCTGGGCATGCTGGCGGGCGCGCTGCGGACGCTGTTCAACGTCAACGTGGTCATTTCCGGCATCATGCTCAACTGGATCACCCTGTACCTGACCAATCTTGTGCTGGGCACGGTGAAGAATCCCACCAGCCCCTACACCAAAACTCTCCGGTCCACCAATCCCACCGCGCTGATCCCCAGCCTGGGGCTGGAAAAGCTCTTCAGCAACGAAAAGAGCGTCACCGTCGCCATTCCCCTGGCGGTACTGACGGCGGTGCTGGTGTGGGTGGTTCTGAACAAGACCAAGTTCGGCTATGAGCTGAAGGCCACCGGCAGCAACTACAACGCCGCCAAATACTGCGGCATGAAGGAAAACCGGAACATCATCCTCACCATGGTCATCGCAGGCGCTCTGGCAGGCTTCGGCGCGGGGCTATTGTATCTCACCGGCATTGAGGACTGGGAGACCACCATTTCCTCCGTCCCCGGCATGGGCTTCAACGGCATCGCCGTGGCGTTCCTGGGCGGCCTGAGCCCCATCGGCTCGATCCTGTCCGCGTTTTTCATCCAGTACATCACCACAGGCGGCGGCAACGTGGATCTGCAGGTCTACTGCTCCCAGGTCTCCAGTCTGATCTCCGCGCTGATCATTTATCTGTGCGCCTTCGTGGGCTTCTTCAAATACTTCATCCAGACCCGGCTGCGGAAGGCCGATGAGCGGAAAGCCGCCAAGGCCGCGCAAATTCAGGAAGGGGGCGAGGACAAATGATTCTGCTGATCCAATACACTTTGATCTTCGCGTCCGTTCTGATGCTGGTCGCCCTGGGCGGCTGCTTCGCCGAGCGAAGCGGCGTGATCAACATCGGTCTGGAGGGCATCATGGTCATCGGCGCGCTGGGCGGCGCACTGGTGCTGAAATTCATGCCGGCTACCGTGGGCGCGCCGGTCATGGTCATCACCACCGTCATTGTCAGCGCTCTGTTCGGTCTTGTTTTTTCCTTGCTTCTTGCGGTGGCGGCCATCAACTTCAAGGCCGACCAGACCATCACCGGCACCGCCATGAACATGCTGGCCACCGCCGCGGCCACCGTGGCGGTGAAGGCCATGAACACCGCGGCCTCCGGCGGCAACGACGTGTCCTCCGACATCTCCTACACCCGTACGAAGGATCTGCTGCTGGTTCACGCGGGCGGGTTCGAACTGAACTGGTTCATGCTGGTGGCGATTCTGTGCCTGATCGCGGCCTATGTGGCGCTGTACAAGACCCGCTTCGGCCTGCGGCTGCGGGCATGCGGCGAGCATCCTCAGGCGGCGGACTCCGTGGGTATCAACGTCTACAAAATGCGCTATGCCGGCGTGCTGATCTCCGGACTGCTGGGTGGTCTCGGCGGCATCGTGTACATCACCGCGGGCGTCAGCGTGTGGAAGTTTGAAAACGGCGTGGCGGGCTTCGGCTTCCTGGCGCTGGCCGTTATGATCTTCGGCGCGTGGCATCCTCTGAAAATCGCGCTGGCGGCGCTGCTGTTCGGCTTCTGCCGGGCGCTGGGCAACGTGTATTCCGGCTTTGACTTCCTGCTGAATATGAACATCCCCAGCGTGGTGTACAACATGCTCCCGTACATCATTTCTCTGGTGGTGCTGGCGTTTACGTCCAAGAAGTCCCGCGCCCCCAAGGCCGAGGGCATCCCCTACGACAAGGGAAGCAGATGATTTTTTCCGGGTCTCCCCACGGGGAGACCCGGTTTTCTGCCCAAAATGGCAAAATCCACAAAAATCGCTTCACAAACCGTTCATATTTCGGCAGCAAGATTGGATATATCTCCTTGCAATATCGGAAAAAAAGAGGTATACTGTCACGGAAGTGTATGAGAAGGAGGTCTTAGGTCAACCCTAAGGCCTCTTTTTTCATGAAAACACTTGTCGTTTCCAAAAAAGCTTGCAAAAAACAGAAAGGATGATTTTTATGGCGACTCCCGAAAAGAATACCGACGCGGTTTATGACGCAAGTACTCTGGGCACCCCCAAAATGCTGGTCCTGGGCTTACAGCACCTGTTCGCAATGTTCGGTGCAACGGTTCTGGTTCCCGCAATCACCGGACTGAACGTATCCACCACCCTGCTCTTTGCCGGTCTCGGCACGCTGCTGTTCCACCTCATCACCGGACGGAAGGTTCCCGCATTCCTGGGCTCCTCCTTTGCATTCCTGGGTGCCTACGGCCTGGTCACCGCTTCCGGACAGGACATCCCGCTGACCTACTCCTGCTTCGGCGTTGCCGTGGCGGGTCTTGTATATCTGGTTCTGGCGCTCTTCTTCAAGCTCTTCGGCGCGAGGAAGGTCATGCGCTTCTTCCCGCCCATCGTCACCGGCCCCATCATTATCTGCATCGGCCTGTCCCTGGCCGGTTCCGCCGTCAATAACTGCCGCGGCAACTGGTGGGTCGCGCTGGTCGCGATCCTCGTGGTCGTTGCCTGCAACATCTGGGGCAAGGGCATGGTGAAGATCGTCCCCATCCTGCTGGGCGTGATCGCTTCCTACTTGTTCGCCATGGTCGTTGACCCCGCCGCCCGGGCAAAGGTTGCCCAGACCGTGGCCGAGGCCGACTGGATCGGCCTGCCCGTGATCTGGGGCAACACCGCCTTCTCCATCTTCGGCAAGGATTTTGACAGCGGCATGCTGCTGACCGCCATTATCACCATCGCCCCCATCTCCCTGGCCACCGTCGTGGAGCACATCGGCGACATCTGCGCCATTTCCTCCACCGTGGGAAAGAATTACGTGGCTGACCCCGGCCTGCACCGCACCCTGGTGGGCGACGGCCTGGCCACCACCATGGCCGCCCTCTTCGGCGCACCGGCCAACACCACCTACGGCGAGAACACCGGCGTTCTGGCGCTGTCCAAGGTCTATGACCCCAAGGTCATCCGTCTGGCCGCTTTGTTTGCCATCATCCTCTCCTTCTGCCCCAAGTTTGCCGCGCTGATCGTCGCCATGCCCGCCGCCACCATGGGCGGCGTAAGTCTGGTGCTCTACGGCATGATCTCCGCCGTGGGCGTGCGGAACGTGGTGGAAAACAACGTGGACTTCACCAAGAGCCGCAACGTTCTGGTCGCCGCCATGATCATGGGTCTGGCCGTGGGCGTGACCTACAACGGCGCCATCGTCATCCCCGTGGGCGGCGTGACCATCAGCCTGTCCGGTCTGGCTGTCGCCGCGCTGGTGGGCATCCTGATGAACGCCGTGCTCCCCGGCAAGGACTACGAGTTCGGCACCAACGAGCTGGGCGACACCGCCGTCAACTTCGGCACGAGAGCGGAATAACGTTCGATTTTCCCGGCGCCGCGGCATTGCCGCGGCGCTTTTCCCTGTTTTCTTTATTTTTGTTCGGAAAATCCAACAAAAATATTGCATTTATTTCGGCAATGTGCTATACTTTATAGTCGATATTTTGTGTAATTCGGTTTCAAAAGGAGACTTTTTATGGTACCGCAGGATAAAATTCGCAACATTGCCATCATCGCCCACGTTGACCACGGCAAGACCACCCTGGTGGACGAAATGCTCAAGCAGGGCGGCATTTACCGGGAAAATCAGGCCACCGTGGAGCGGGTCATGGACTCCGGCGATCTGGAGCGGGAGCGGGGCATCACCATTCTGGCAAAGAACACCTCCGTGCATTATAAGGACTACAAGATCAACATCGTGGACACCCCGGGTCACGCCGACTTCGGCGGCGAGGTGGAGCGCATTCTGAAAATGGTCAACGGCGTCATTCTGCTGGTGGACGCCGCGGAAGGCCCCATGCCCCAGACCCGCTTCGTTTTGCAGAAGGCGCTGGAGCTGGGTCACAAGGTCATCGTGGCCGTGAACAAGATCGACAAGCCCGACGCCCGGGTGCATGAGGTCATGGACGAGGTGCTGGAGCTGCTGCTGGACTTAAACGCCACCGACGAGCAGTTCAACAGCCCCACCGTGTTCTGCTCCGGCCGTCAGGGCACCGCTTCCTACAGCCCCGACGAGGCCGGCACCGACCTGACCCCTCTGTTCGAGACCATCGTCAACTACATTCCCGCCCCGGACGGCGACGACACCGCGCCGCTTCAGCTGCTGGTTTCCTCCATCGACTATAACGACTACGTGGGCCGTATCGCCGTCGGCCGTGTGGAGCGGGGCACCATCAAGGTCAATCAGGAGGTCACCATCTGCGACTTCCATGACGCCAGCGTGAAGACCAAGGGCAAGGTCGTGGCGCTGTACGAGTTCGACGGCCTGAGCAAGAACCCCATTCCCGAAGCCCACGCCGGTGAGATCGTGGCGCTGTCCGGTATGGCGGACATCACCATCGGCCGCACCCTGTGCGCCCCGGAATGCGTGGAGCCGCTGCCCTTTGTGAAGATCTCCGACCCCACCATCGAAATGACCTTCGCCGTGAACGATTCCCCCTTCGCGGGCAAGGAGGGCAAGTTCGTCACCTCCCGGAACCTTCGCGAGCGGCTGGAAAAGGAGCTTCTCAAGGACGTTTCCCTCCATGTCACCGAGCAGGGGACGGATTCCTTCAACGTGGCCGGTCGGGGCGAAATGCACCTGTCCATCCTCATGGAGACCATGCGCCGGGAGGGCTACGAGTTCTCCGTGTCCACTCCCCGGGTGCTGACCAAGGTCATCGACGGAAAGGTCTGCGAGCCCATCGAGCGGATGGTCGCCGACGTGCCGGAGGAATGCATGGGCTCCGTCATCGAAAAAATGGGCAAGCGGAAGGGCGACCTCCTGGGCATGACCCCCATGGGCAGCCGTTACCGTCTGGAGTTCCTGGTTCCCTCCCGGGGACTGTTCGGCTACCGCAACGAGTTCCTCACCGATACCCGGGGCGAGGGCATCATGTCCTCCGTGCTGGATTCCTACGCCCCCATGAAGGGCGAGATCGAGCGGCGGCAGGTGGGTTCCCTCGTCGCCTTTGAGACCGGCGAGGCCGTGGCCTATGGCCTGGCGGCGGCGCAGGAGCGGGGCGCGCTGTTCATCGGCCCCGGTACGCCGGTTTACGCCGGTATGGTCGTGGGTGTTTGCAGCCGCAACGAGGATATGACCGTGAACGTCTGCAAGAAGAAGCAGCTGACCAACATGCGTGCCGCCGGTTCTGACGAAGCTCTCCGGCTGACGCCGCCCCGCATTCTCTCTCTGGAGCAGTGTCTGGAATTTCTGGCGGACGACGAGCTGCTGGAATGCACCCCCAAGAGCCTGCGCATCCGCAAGCGGGAGCTGGATCACGCGGTTCGTATGCGCAATCTGATGAAGAAGCGCGCCCAGGACAACGCCTGACGTGAAGCGCAGATTTTTACCGGCCTGCGTTCTGCTGGCGCTGCTGCTGACGGGGTGCGGACACGCCGCCCCCGAAACTACTGCGCCCACGGCGGAAACCCAGGCCGTCACGGTGCAGCCGACGCCAGTCTCCCAGCCGGAGACCCTTCCCCCGGAAACCCGGCCCACGGAGGAGCACTTTCTTCTGACCTTCGCCGGGGACTGCACCTTCGGCAGCAACCCGACCAACTATTTTGCGGACTACGGCTTTATCAAAACCGTGGGCGAGGACTACGCCTATCCTTTCGCCAACGTGATTGATTATTTTGCGGGCGACGAATTTTCCATGGTGAATCTGGAAGGCCCTCTGTGCGACGAGGGCAATCCCATGCAGAAGAAGCACGTTTTCCACGGCCCCACGGCCTATGTGAACTGCCTGACGGAAAATTCCATTGAAGCCGTGACCGTTGCCAACAACCACTCCATGGACTACGGGGCAAGGGGCTACGCCTCCACCCTGGCCGCGCTGGAGGGGGCGGGCGTCCCCTATGTGGAGCGGGACAGCACGGCGGTGGTCACTACGAAAAACGGCCTGACCATCGGGCTGTATGCCGCCGTGTACTACAAGCTGGACGTGGAAGACATGACCGGGAAGATCGCCGCCCTGCGGGAACAGGGAGTGGATTTAGTCATTTTCGTTCCCCACTGGGGCGTGGAGGGGACATACCACCCCACCGAAGAGCAGGAGCGGGTGGGTCACGCCGCCATTGACGCCGGGGCAGACATCGTGTTCGGCTCCCATCCCCATGTGTTGCAGCCCATTGAGGAATATGGCGGCGGTATCATTTTCTACTCTCTGGGGAATTTCAGCTTCGGCGGCAACGGCGCTCCCAAGGACTACGACACGGCGCTGGTGCAGCAGGAGGTCATCCGGGACGGGGAAGGAAACGTCAGGCTGGGACAGCTGACCATCGTGCCTGCCAGCGTCAGCTCCGTCGCCGGACGGAATAATTTCCAGCCGACCCCCTACGAGCCGGGGACGGAAGGCTATGACCGGGTTCTTTCCAAGTTAGATGAAACTTTTTCCGGCCCGAATTTGAAAATTGACTGACGGAAGAACGAAAAAAAGATTGACCAAACAATGTTTTTCGGTTATAATGAGCGAGTATGACTGTAGTAGCAGTCCAAGCATGTGTTGCTGCGGCCGAAAGGCTGTTGAGCATATTGTATTTTGACAGGAGGTGTATCCTAAATGAAGCGTACCTACCAGCCCAGCAAGCGTCACCGTTCCAAGGTTCACGGTTTCCGCCAGAGAATGGCTACTTCCAACGGCCGCAAGGTTCTGGCCCGCCGTCGTGCGAAGGGCCGCAAGGTTCTGTCCGCCTGATGCGTATGTCCGTAGGTTACTAGGGTGCATCTGAAAACTGTCAAAACGCCCAATCAGCGGGTCTTTTTGCCCTGCGCCGCGCCATTTTCCCTTGAAATACAATCGGTATTCCCGGGAAAAACGGCTTGCTCAGGACAAAAATCCCT
>DJNI01000079.1:28379-55364 GCA_002436765.1 Clostridiales bacterium UBA6468 | reverse complement strand
GCCGGTCATTTCGCCGGTTTTCAGATACACCCTAGAGCGGAAAAAGCGCTTAAGAGCGAAACGGGAGCTACAGCGGGGTGAATGGAACGTTCGCCCCGCTCCCTTTTTAGCGAGGAAACAGTATGAAGTATTCAACCAGCCTGAAGCGCAACCATATTTTCAGGCGCCTGTATCACACCTCCGGCGTCGCCGACGGCCTTCTGGTGCTGTACGCCAGAAAGAACCGCACGGACGGGAACCGGGTGGGCGTCACCGTCAGCAAAAAGCTGGGCAAGGCTCACGTGCGCAACCGCACCCGCCGCCGGATCCGGGAGGTCTACCGCCTGAACGAGGAAAAGTTCCAGCCCGGCTGGGACATCGTGGTGGTGGCAAGGACGAAGGCCGTGGAGGCTCCCTTCGGGAAGCTGACGGCAAGCTATCTCGCCCTTGCGAAAAAAGCAGGAATTTTGAAGCCGGTACAGGATCAAATACGGTTATGAAAAAGATGTTTCTCAAGCTCATTCGCTTTTATCAGCGCCGGATCTCCCCGGCGTTTCCGGCACGGTGCCGGTTTCGCCCCACCTGTTCCGCGTATGCCTACGAAGCCATCAGCAAGTACGGTATCCTTAAGGGCGGCTGGCTTGCCCTGAAGCGGCTTTTGCGGTGCAATCCCTTCTACCGCGGGGATATCTACGACCCGGTACCATGACCATTGAATCTCTAAGGAGGAAAGGCAATGTTTCTCGCATTCCAATTATCGGACATCATAACCGTGCCGTTCGGGTGGCTATTGTCAGTCCTGTATGAAACGACCCACAACTACGGCGTCGCCATGATCCTGTTCGCCGTCATCGTGCAGCTGGTTCTGATGCCCCTGAACGCGAAGTCCAAGAAGAGCATGATGAAGATGTCCCGGCTGACGCCCAAAATGCAGGCCATCCAGCAGAAATATGCGGACGACCCCCAGCGTCAGAACCAGGCCATCCAGGAGCTTCAGAAATCCGAGGGCGTTTCCATGGGCGGCGGCTGCCTGTGGAGCTTCATTCCCATTCTGATTCTGTTCCCCCTGTTCGCCGTTATCCGCCAGCCCATCACCTACATCCTGATGCAGTCCGCCGACACGGCACAGCAGATCGTGGAGGTCATCAAGGCGGCCGCGCCGGATATGTTCACTTCCAACTCTGCTTACGAGCAGGTCGTCGCCGCCCAGCTGATCCCTCAGTACGCAGACGAGCTGCGCGCCGCCATCCCCGGCATCAGCGAGACCGTTCTTGCCGGTATCAATTTCGATTTCCTGGGCATCAACCTGGGTGCCGTGCCTCAGTTCAATGTCTTCTCCGCCAGCTGGGCGTGGGACTGGGCGCACATCGGCGCGTTCCTCATCGCCCTGACCTCGGCCGCCTCTCAGCTGCTGCAGATGGTCATCAGCCAGAAGACCAACGACTCCGTCATCACCGACGAAAACGGCGTTCAGGACAAGGAGACTGCCAAAAATTCCCAGCAGAACCAGTCCATGAAGGTCATGATGTGGATGATGCCCCTGATGTCTCTGTGGATCGGCTTCACCGTTTCCGCCGGACTGTCTTTGTACTGGTTCATCGGCGGCGTGGTGAGGATGATCTCCGACCCCATTATGACCAACCACTACCGCAAGATCTATGACGCGGAGGACGCCGTGCGCCTGCAAAAGGCGCTGGAGCAGGAGCGCATTGAGGCCGAGAAGGAGCGCATCCGCGCCGAGCGTCGTGCCGCCAACCCCGACGGCATCACCGCCAACACCAGCAAGAAGAAGCTGGAAAAGCAGCAGCGGGATCAGGAGCAGGCCGCCAAGGCCGCCGCAGCCAAGGAGTACGCCGCCCGGAAGGGCATTGCGGAGGAAGCCGCTCAGGAGGAAAACGCGCCTCTGTCCGGCGTCTCCGACCGTCCCTTCTGCAAAGGGCGCAACTATGACCCTGACCGCTACGCGCCGAAGTCTATGGAGGAATAAACCATGGAAAAGTCGATTATCACGTCCGGCAAGACCATCGATCTTGCCATTGATTCCGCGCTGAGCCAGCTGGGGCTGGATCGTGACAGCGTGTCCGTTACGGTATTGCAGCAGGCCAAGTCCGGCTTCCTGGGCTTCGGCGCCCAGAGCGCTAAGGTGCAGGTGACCTACGAAGTCCCCGACCTCGTGCCGGAGAAGGAAGAAAAGCCCAAGAGCGCGCTGGGCAGCGCCTCCCGCTCCAAGCCCAAGGCGCCCGCCGCCCCGGTGAAGAAGCCGGAAGCCCCCCAGATGCCCAAGGCCGAGCCGCCGAAGCCCGCTCCCACGCCCGCGCCGGCAAAGCGTCCCGAGCCGCCCAAGCAGGATAAGCCCCGCGCTCCCAAGCCTCCCCGTCCGGAGAAGCCCAAGGCGCCCGCCGCTCCCAAGACCTACGCCCCCGCCGAACCCGGTTCCGTGGAGGAGAAGATCGAAACCTTCATCAAGGGTCTGCTGGAGCATATGGATTCCAACGCCGTTCCCCACTGCTGGAAGGACGAGGGCAATACGTACAAGGTTGACCTGGTGGGCGACGATTTGGGCTATCTGATCGGCCGCCGGGGCGATACCCTGGACGCCATCCAGCATCTGGCCAACTACACCGTCAACCGGGATGTGGAGGGTCACATCCGTGTCAACGTGGACGCGGAGTGCTACCGGGAAAAGCGGGAGGAAAGCCTGCGCCGCTACGCCCGGAAGAAGGCGCAGCAGGTGCTGAAGGTTCGCCGCCGCACCACTCTGGAGCCCATGAACGCCTACGAGCGCCACGTGATCCACGCCGCCCTGCAGGACATGGAGAACATCACCACCCACTCCACCGGCGTAGAACCCAACCGCCGCGTTGTGATCGAGTACGTGAGATAAGCGATAAACGAAAATCGGCGCCCGGAAACGGGCGCCGATTCAGTCTGTCTCACGGTTTTGTGAGACAGCGCCTTTTACGGAAGGGAAGGGCATTATCGGAAATACTTGACCGCCGCTTCAAACATGCGGATGTTGTACGCGCCGGGAACGTTTTTGTACAGGCCGGAGCCGATGCGCTCGCTGTGACCCATTTTGCCGAAGACCCGGCCGTCGGGGGAGGTGATGCCCTCGATGGCGTACAGAGAACCGTTGGGGTTGAAGCGGATGTCGGCGGTGGCGTTGCCCTCCAGATCAACGTACTGGGTGGCGATCTGGCCGTTGGCCGCCAGCTGATGGATCAGCTCCTCGGAGGCCAGGAACTTGCCCTCGCCGTGGGAGATGGGGACACAGTACACGTCGCCCACGTTGGTCAGCGCCAGCCAGGGGGACTTGTTGGAGGCGACCCGGGTGCGGACGATGCGGCTCTGGTGGCGGGAAATGTTGTTGAAGGTCAGGGTGGGGCAGGTCTCGTCGGTGTCGATGATCCTGCCGTAGGGCACCAACCCCAGCTTGATCAGCGCCTGAAAACCGTTGCAGATGCCGCACATCAGGCCGTCCCGCTGCTCCAGAAGGGCGGTGACGCCCTCTTTGACGGCGGCGTTGCGGAAGAAGGCGGTGATGAACTTACCGGAGCCGTCCGGCTCGTCGCCGCCGGAAAAGCCGCCGGGAATGAACACCATCTGGGCGGTTTTCAGCTCGTCTGCGAACCGCTCCACGCTGCGGGCAATGCCGTCGGCGCTCAGGTTGTTGATGACGATGATCTCCGGCTCCGCCCCCGCGTCCCGGACGGCCTTGGCGGAGTCGTATTCGCAGTTGGTGCCGGGGAAGGCGGGGATCAGCACCTTGGGCCTGGCGACCTTGACGGCGGGGGCCTTCCGCTGGGCAGCCTCATAGGAGAAAGTCTCCAAGTTCTGCGCCGGGGTGGGGATGTTGCAGGCGTAGACGGATTCCAGCTTGTTTTCGTAGGCGCTGAGGACTTGGGCTTGGGACAGCGTCTCGCCGCGATAGGAGAAGCTGCCGTCTGCGGTGGTGACGCCCAGGACTTTGCCCACGGTGCCGTCCGCCATTTCCAGCACGAAGCTGCCGTAGGCGTAGCCGAACAGCTCGTCCGGGGTGCATGCGTCGTCAAAGGCGAAGCCGAAGCCGTTGCCGAAGCCCATCTTCATCACGGCCTCCGCGACGCCGCCCATGCCGGGGGTGTAGGCGGCCACGGCCTTGCCGCTGCGAAGAAGTCTGGTAACGGTGTCGAAGGTTTCCAGCAGGGAGGCGGTTTCGGGCAGGCCGTTTTCGTCGTTGGCGGGGGTCAGCAGGCAGACCTTGTGACCCGCGGCCTTGAATTCGGGGGAGACGGCCTCGCCGGTCTTGCCGGTAGTGACGGCGAAGGAGACCAGCGTGGGCGGCACGTCCAGATTCTCGAAGGAACCGGACATGGAGTCCTTGCCGCCGATGGCGCCGATGCCCAGCTCCATCTGCGCCCGAAACGCGCCCAGCAGCGCGGCCAGGGGCTTGCCCCAGCGCTTGGGATCCTTGCCGAGACGCTCAAAATACTCCTGGAAGGTCAGATAAGTATCCTCGAAGGACGCGCCGGAAGCGATAAGCTTGCACACGGACTCCACTACGGCCAGATACGCGCCGTGATAGGGGGACGCGGAGGTGATGAAGGGGTTATAGCCGAAGGCCATGAAGGAACAGTCGTCGGTGTGTTTCTTTTCCACGGAGATTTTCTGCACCATGGCCTGCACGGGGGTGAGCTGATATTTTCCGCCAAAGGGCATCAGCACGGTGCCCGCGCCGATGGTGGAGTCGAACCGCTCGGACAGTCCCCGCTTGGAGCAGGTGTTCAGGTCGGAAGCCACGGTGAGGAAGTTTTCGGAGAAGCTGCCGGTGACGGTTTTGCCGTAGCTCTGCGCCTTTTCGGCGGCGGCGTCCATGTGCTTGGCCGCGCCGTTGGAATTCAGAAACGCCCTGCTGATGTCGCAGATTTCCTTGCCGTTCCAGTTCATCACCAGACGGGGGCTTTCCGTGACCACGGCCACGGGGACGGCATTCAGGTTCTCCGTGGCGGCCAGCTCCAGGAACCGCGCCGCGTCCTTGGCCTCTACCACCACAGCCATCCGCTCCTGAGATTCGGAGATGGCAAGCTCCGTGCCGTCCAGACCCTCATATTTCTTGGGGACGGCGTTCAGGTCGATCTCCAGACCGTCGGCCAGCTCGCCGATGGCTACGGACACGCCGCCCGCGCCAAAGTCGTTGCAGCGCTTGATGAGACGGGAAGCCTCACCGTTGCGGAACAGGCGCTGGAGCTTCCGCTCCTCGGGGGCGTTGCCCTTCTGCACCTCGGAGCCGCAGACTGCCACGGACTGCTGGGTATGGGCTTTGGAGGAACCCGTCGCACCGCCGATGCCGTCCCGGCCGGTGCTGCCGCCCAGCAGGATGACCACGTCGCCTGGGTCGGGGCGCTCCCGGCGGACATTTTCCGCAGGAGCGGCGGCGATGACCGCGCCGATTTCCATGCGCTTGGCGGCGTAGCCGGGATGGTAAATCTCATCCACAATGCCGGTGGCAAGGCCGATCTGGTTGCCGTAGGAGGAATAGCCAGCGGCGGCGGTGGTGACGATCTTCCGCTGAGAGAGCTTACCGGGAATGGTCTCGGACACGGGGGTCAGGGGATCGGCCGCGCCGGTGACGCGCATGGCGCCGTAGACATAGCTCCGCCCGGACAGGGGGTCGCGGATGGCGCCGCCGATGCAGGTGGCCGCGCCGCCGAAGGGTTCGATCTCCGTGGGGTGGTTGTGGGTCTCGTTCTTGAAGAGCAGCAGCCACGGCTCGGTGACGCCGTCCACGGTGACGTCCATCTTCACCGTGCAGGCGTTGATCTCCTCGCTCTCGTCCAGCTTAGGAAGCTTTCCCGTGGCCTTCAGATGTTTGGCGGCGATGGTCGCGAGATCCATCAGACAGACAGGCTTTTCGCTGCGGCCCAGGGCGCTGCGGGTTGCCAGATAGTCCTCGTAGGTTTTTTGCAGCAGGGCGTCCTCAAAGGTCACGTGGTCGAGAATGGTGCCGAAGGTGGTGTGGCGGCAGTGGTCTGACCAGTAGGTGTCGATCATGCGGATCTCCGTGATGGTGGGGTCGCGGCCTTCCTTCCGGAAATAGGACTGGCAGAAGGCGATATCGTCCAAGTCCATGGCAAGGCCGTAGCTTGCGATAAAGTCCGCCAGCTTCTCCCGGCTCAATTTCGTGAAGCCGGTCAGGGTCGCCACCTCCGTGGGGATGTCGTAACGGATGGCGAGAGTCTCCGGCACGTCCAGAGACGCTTCCCGGCACTCTACGGGGTTGATGACGTATTTCTTAAATTCCCGGATGTCCCCGCCCGTCAGCGCGCCGTACAGAGCGTAGACCTTGGCGGTGCGGATGAGGGGGCGCTCGCCCTGGGAGATGATCTGGATGCACTGGGCGGCGGAATCCGCCCGCTGGTCAAACTGGCCGGGCAGCGCTTCCACGGCGAAGACGTAAGCGCCGGGGAGCTGGACGGAGGGGGAAGCGGTATCCAGCTGCGGCTCGGAGAAGACCGTTTTCACGGCATACCGGAACAGATCTTCCGTGATGTTTTCCGCGTCGTACCGGTTGAACAGCCGGACGTTTTCCAGCCGCTCCATGCCGAGAAGGGTCTTAGCCTCGTTCAGCAGGCCCTTGGCCTCGTTGTCCAGACCTTCCTTTTTTTCAACAAACACCCGATAAACCATGGGGTTATTTCCTCCTGACGTGATTTATTCAGAGTTTTCAGTGATTCCCAGCTTGCAGGGCGCGCCGGCCGATGTCGCTTCTGCGGTAGGCGTTTTCAAACTGCACGCCCTCCGCGAGACGGTAGGCTTCCCGGATGGCGTCCGCCAGAGAACCGGCCACGGCGGTGGTGCCGGTGACCCGGCCGCCGGAGGTCAGGAGCTTCCCACCTTCCAGCTTCGCCCCCGCCACGTAGGTGTGAGCGGCGGCTTCCGGGGTCATGGTGAGCTCGAAGCCCTTCCGGTAGCCGGCGGGATACCCGGCGGAGGCGGTGATGACGCAGCAGGCATATTTATCGGAGAAGCGAACCTCCGTGTCTGCCAGGGTGCCGTCGGTGGTGGCCTGCATGACGGTCAGCAGGTCGCTTTCCAGCAGGGGCAGCACCACCTGGGTCTCCGGGTCGCCGAAGCGGCAGTTGTACTCGATGACCTTGGGGCCGTCGGGGGTGAGCATCAGGCCAAAGTAAAGGCAGCCCTTAAAGATACGGTCTTCGCTGTTCATAGCGGCAATGGTGGGCAGAAAAATTTCCTCCATACACCGCTGGGCAATGGCCGGGGTGTAGTAGGGGTTGGGGGCGACGGTGCCCATGCCGCCGGTGTTCAGCCCGGTGTCGCCGTCTCCCGCCCGCTTGTGATCCATGGAGGACACCATGGGCTTGACCACCTTGCCGTCGGTGAAGGCCAGCACGGAGACCTCCGGGCCGGTGAGAAATTCCTCGATAACCACGTGGTCGCCGGATTTGCCGAAAACGTGATTCTCCATCATGTCCCGGACGGCGGCTTTTGCCTCGTCCCGGGTCTGGGCGATGATGACGCCCTTGCCCAGCGCCAGACCGTCGGCCTTGATGACGGTGGGGATGGGGGCGGTTTCCAGATAGGCAAGGGCGGCGGCCATGTCGTCGAAGACCTCATACCGGGCGGTGGGGATGCCGTACTTTTTCATGAGATTTTTGGAGAATACCTTGCTGCCCTCGATGATGGCTGCCCGGGCGCGGGGGCCGAAGCAGGGGATTCCAGCCGCTTCCAGCGCGTCCACGCAGCCCAGTACCAGAGGATCGTCCGGCGCGACCACGGCGTAATCCACGGCCTGTTCCTGTGCAAAGGCGACGATTTTGTCAATTTCCGTAGCGCCGATGGGGACACACACCGCGTCCGCCGCGATGCCGCCGTTGCCGGGAAGGGCGAAAATCTCCGTGACCTCGGGATTCTTTTTCAGGCTCTTGATGATGGCGTGTTCCCGTCCGCCGCCGCCTACGACTAACAGTTTCATGGATGAACCTCCTTTAGTGGTGGAACAGTCTCATGCCGGTGAAGGCCATGACCATGCCGTCCTTATCGCATTCCTCGATGACCAGATCGTCCCGGATGGAGCCGCCGGGCTGGGCGATGTACTTGACGCCGGAAGCTTTGGCGCGCTTGACGTTGTCGGGGAAGGGGAAGAAAGCGTCGGAGCCGAGGGACACGCCATCGAATTGGGACAGGAACGCCCTCTTGTCCTCTTCGGTCAGCCGGTCGGGCTGGCGGGTGAAGTAGTTCTGCCAGATGCCGTCGGCGCAGACGTCTTCCTCGTTGCCGTTGATGTAGCCGTCGATTACGTTGTCCCGGTTGGGGCGGCCGAGGTCGGCGCGGAAGGGCAGGGACAGGGTCTTGGGATGCTGGCGGAGGAAGAAGGTGTCGGCCTTGGAGCCAGCCAGCCGGGTGCAGTGGATGCGGGACTGCTGACCTGCGCCCACGCCCACGGCCTGCCCGTCATAGGCAAAGCACACGGAGTTGGACTGGGTGTATTTCAGGGTGATGAGCGCCACGATCAGGTCAATCTTGGCGGATTCGGGCAGGTCTTTGTTTTTGGTGACGATGTTTTGGAGCAGCTGCCCGTCAATTTTGAAATTGTTCCGCCCCTGTTGGAAGGTGATGCCGAAGACCTGCTTCGTCTCCTGCTCGGCGGGAACGTACGCAGGGTCGATGGCCACCACGTTGTAGCCGCCCTTGCGCTTGGTTTTCAGGATGGCCAGTGCCTCGTCCGTGTAGCCGGGGGCGATGACGCCGTCGGAGACCTCCCGGGCAATGAGCTTCGCGGTGGCGGCGTCGCACACGTCGGACAGGGCGACCCAGTCGCCGAAGGAGCACATCCGGTCGGTGCCTCTTGCCCGGGCGTAGGCGCAGGCGAGGGGACTGTCGTCCAGCTCGGGGACGTCATCCACGAAGCACGCCTTTTTCAGGTTTTCGGGCAGCACCCTTCCCACGGCGGCGGAGGTGGGGGAGACGTGCTTGAAGGACGTCGCGGCGGCCATGCCCGTGGCCTCCTTCAGCTCCTTCACAAGCTGCCAGGAATTGAGGGCGTCCAGGAAATTGATGTAGCCGGGGCGGCCGTTCAGAATGGTGATGGGCAGCTCGGAGCCGTCGGCCATGTAGATCTTCGCGGGCTTCTGATTGGGGTTGCAGCCGTATTTCAGTTCAAATTCTTTCATGTTCCTTCCCTCCACGCGGTGTCACTTTACGTGCTTGTTGAGGATTCGCTGCCGGTACTCGCGGGTTTCCAAGTTGGTGTAGCGCACAAACAGGGAAATTTTGTTGTCGGGGTTCAGGTTCTCCCACAGCTCCCGGGTGAAATCGTCGATGTCCCCGGGGATGCTGACCCGCTCCGGCTCTCCCTGAAAGGTGGGGATCACGGGATCGCCGTCGCAGACGTAGGTGTGGAGGAAATGCCCCAGACCGGGGACGGCGGGGTATTCACAGAAGAACCGGGCGCATGCCGTGCCCTCCGGGTCGGCGGATTTCAGGATGGACAGCTTGCAGCTTCCGTCCCCCGCCTGCAGGCCGGAAATCCGGGGCGTCCAGTTGGGGGCGTCGTCCTCAAACCGGCGGGTGCGCAGGGCGGCTTCCCAGCTCTCGCCCCTCCCGAGGTATTCCCAGACGGTGTCCGTCTGGTCGCCGTTGGTGACGATGAGACCCTGCCCGGCCTCCCGTACGGGATGGTAGATGATCAGATGGGGGTCTTTCATAAGACCGGGGTCGAAGGCTTCCGTGCGGATGCCGTCCGGCTCCCGAACAAAGACCCGGTTCCGGGAATTGACGCTGCGCCCCATGATGAAATAGGCGGCCACGGCGGTCTTGCCGTCGGGGGTGACGCCCAGTACGATGCCCCGGCCGGGGTAGGTGTTGCCCCTGAGGCGGTCGGCCATGGACAAAATTTCGTAAACATTCATAGCGTTTTCACTCCTGTGTAGTGATGACGGTGCGGCCCTCCACCCGGAGCCTGCCCTGGCAGAACAGGCGCACGGCTTCCGGCAGCAGCTTCCATTCGGCCTGCTCCATAATGCGTTTTTGAAGGGTTTCGGGGGTATCTCCGGGGAGAACGGGGACGGCCTTCTGGGCGATGATGGGGCCGCCGTCGCATTCCGCGCTGACAAAATGCACGGTCGCGCCGGAGAGCTTGACGCCGTAGGCCAGCGCCGCTTCATGGACGCGCAGCCCATAGAAGCCCCGGCCGCAGAAGGACGGGATCAGGGCGGGGTGGACGTTCATGATGGCGTTGGGGTAGGCCTGCACCAGTTCTTCGGTAAAGATGACCATGCAGCCCGCCAGAACAACTAAATCAATGTCCAGCGCCTTCAGTTTTTCCACCAGCGCCAGGGTCATGGCGCGGTTGGAGCCGAAGCGTTTCCGGGGCAGCACATAGCCGGGGATCCCCGCCTTCCGCGCCCGCTGAAGCGCGTAAGCGCCCTCCTTGGAGGAGATCACGGCAGTGATTTCTCCGCCGCCCAGCTCGCCCCGCTGCTGAGCGTCGATCAGCGCCTGCAAATTGGTGCCGCCGCCGGAGACCAGAACTGCGATTTTGGCCGTCATTCCAGAATCACCTTTTCCTCGTCGTTTTTGATGATGGTGCCGATGACGTAGGCGTCCTCCCCGTGAGCGGTGAGGATGTCCAGCGCGGTCTGCACCTGGGCGGCGGGAACGACGACGGTCATGCCCACGCCCATGTTGTAGGTGTTGAACATGTCCCGCTCGGGAATATTGCCGGTCTTGGCGATCAAATCGAAGATGGGCAGCACCTTAACGGCGCGCTTGTCGATTTTCGCGCACAGGCCGTCGGGGATGGAGCGGGGGATGTTTTCGTAGAAGCCGCCGCCGGTGATGTGGCTGATGCCCTTGACGTCCACGGTTTCCAGCAGTGCCAGAACGGATTTGACGTAGATTTTCGTAGGGGTCAGCAGGGTCTCGGCGATGGTCTTGCCGCCCAGCGCTTCACAGGGCTGATAGATCTCGGCGGGGTTCTCGTCAATGCGGAAAACCTTGCGGATCAGGCTGAAGCCGTTGGAGTGAATGCCGGAGGAGGCAAGGGCAAGAACAGCGTCCCCTTCCGCCATTTTCGTTTTGTCTAAGATTTTTTTCTTATCCACAATGCCCACGGCGAAGCCCGCCAGATCGTAATCCTCCGCGGGCATCAGGCCGGGGTGCTCGGCGGTCTCGCCGCCGATGAGCGCCGCGCCGGATCGGACGCAGCCCTCCGCCACGCCGCCCACGATCCGGGCGATCTTTTCCGGCACGTTTTTGCCGCAGGCGATGTAATCCAGAAAGAACAGGGGCTTTGCGCCCACGCAGATGATGTCGTTGACGCACATGGCCACGGCGTCGATGCCGATGGTGTCGTGCTTGTCCATGAGAATGGCCAGCCTGACCTTGGTGCCGCAGCCGTCGGTACCGGAGACCAGCACCGGCTCCTCCATCCCGGCGACGCTCAGGCCGAAGCAGCCGCCGAAGCCGCCCACGTCGTCCAGACAGCCGGCGTTGCGGGTGCGGGCAATGTGGGTCTTCATCAGCTCCACGGCCTTGTATCCGGCGGTGATGTCCACACCGGCGGCAGCGTAGCTGGCGGACCGGGAATTGTTGTGTTCCATAATGATGCTCCTTTTCGCGTTTATTCTTTGCCGTTCCAGCAGTAGGTGCAGACCTTGTCTTTATCCGATCCGATGGCCTCCCGCAGCTGGGTGCCCCGGATCCGCTCCGGCACGGGGATCTGCTTCATTTTCGCCACCAGATTGCGCATCTCCTGATCGGCGGGGGGAAGGAGCTGGGTCATGTGGGGGGTAATCCGTGCCGAAGAAAACGTCGTAAATGCAATTCTTGTGGGAAATCGCCCCGAAGAAGCCGCCCATTGTTTATCCTCCCTCAGCCGTTCAGCTCCGCCTGAAGGGCGGCGTCCTTCTGAAGCACCTTCGCCGCGTCGGCGGCGCGTCTGGCGTCCAGCTTCGCGGCAAGCTCCCCGTCCTCCACCGCCAGAATCTGGGCGGACAACAAGGCGGCATTCACGCCCCCGTTTACGGCTACGGTGGCCACCGGAATACCGGAGGGCATCATGACCGTGGAAAGAAGAGCGTCAATGCCGTCGAGACAGGAAGCTTTGCAGGGAATACCGATGACCGGCAGGGTGGTGTTTGCCGCGATGGCGCCGGCCAGGTGCGCGGCCATACCGGCGGCGGCGATGAGCACGCCGAAGCCGCTGCGTCGCGCGGATACGGCAAAATCCCGGGCTTCCTCCGGGGTGCGGTGGGCGGAGTAAATGTGGCATTCGTAGGGAATGCCCAGAGACGCCAGGGTATCCATGGTTTTGCGCAGGACGGGCAGATCGCTGTCGCTGCCCATGACGATTCCGACTTTTTTCATGTGTTGACCTCCTGTTTGCAAACAAAAAAGGGCGCACTTACCCGTGAAACAGGAAAGTGTGCCCAGACGGTCGGCGATGAATGCGATATGCCCTTACTCCATGTGGTGCTCCACTGATCCGTCAGTCATAAGGGTTTGTTCTTGTACGAAAGTATTATACCATCGGGGGCGTTCCCCGTCAACTCGCAGAAAGACGATTCCTGCCGGTTTTTGGGAAGAAAGCATGTGTATCTTGCCAAATCGATAAAATTGCCCCGAAAGAGCGTACCTCTTTCAGGGCATTGTTTACGCGGCGAAGAAGCTGTAAAGCCCGAATACCAGAATGATGCCCACGATCACGGGCAGCACGTAGGTCATGTAGGGCCGCAGCCATTTGGCGATTTTCAGTCCCTTTCCCTCGTTGGCTTCCGCCAGGAAGTTCTCCCAGCCCCAGCCGTAGCGGGTGGTGCAGAAAAGGATGAACAGCAGACTGCCTAAGGGGAGCAGCAGATTGCTGACCAGAAAATCCTCGCTGTCCAGCACGTCCCGCCCGGCGATGGGGCGGAAGCTGCTCCACAGGTTGTAGCCCAGCAGGCAGGGCAGGCTCAGCAGGAAAATGGCGACGCCGCACACCAGGCAGGTCTTCTTCCGGCTGAGTCCGGTCAGCTCGCCCACGCAGGAGACGATGTTTTCAAACACCGCAAGCACCGTGGAGTAGGCGGCGAAGGTCATGAACAGGAAGAACAGGCTTCCCCAGAAGCGCCCCGCGGGCAGGTTGTTGAACACGTTGGGCAGGGTCATGAAGATCAGCGCGGGGCCGCTCTTGACGTCCACGCCGTAGGAGAAGCAGGCGGGGAAGATAATCAGGCCGGAGCAAAGCGCCACCAGCGTATCCAGGGCGCAGACCCGGACGGACTCTCCCGCCAGGGCGCGATCCTTGCCGATGTAGCTGCCGAAGATGGCCATGGCGCCGATGCCAAGGCTCAATGTAAAGAAGGACTGGTTCATGGCGCCCACGATGACGTTGCCCACACCGGCGTCCTTCAGCCGCCGGATATCGGGCAGCAGATAGAACTTCAGTCCCTCGGAGCCGCCGGGGAGGAACAGGCTGTGTACCGCCAGCGCCAGCATCAGCACGATCAGCGCCAGCATCATCCACTTGGTCACCCGCTCCAAGCCCTTCTGCACGCCGATGGAGATGATCAGAAAGCCGGATACGACGATCACGCCCATGTAAACCGTCTGCCGGACGGGATTCGCAAGCATATTGCCGAAGGCGGTCTCCACCCCGCCGACGTCCAGCCCCACGAAGCGTCCGGCGGCGGTGTCCGCAAAGTATTGCAGCATCCAGCCGGCGACGGTGGTGTAGAACATCATCAGTACCACGTTGCCAAGCAAACAGACGTAGCCGTGCCAGCCCCAGTGCCCGCCGGGCTTCAGCGCCTGATACATTTTCAGGGGGCTTTTCTGAGCGGCGCGACCCATGGCAAATTCCATGGTCAGCACGGGGACGCCCAGAATCAGCAGGAAGATCAGGTAGATCACGACGAACGCGCCGCCGCCGTACTGCCCGGTCATCCAAGGGAATTTCCATACGTTGCCGATGCCGATGGCGCAGCCCGCGCTGAGGAGAATGAAGCCTAAGCGGCTTGCCAGGTGTTCTCTGTGCACGTTTGATTCCTCCAAAATCTTTGTTTCTCTATAAAGTACAGACCATGCGGCCTGTGAATGCCCCGATGTTCAATCAAAGATCAGCCCGAAATATCCGGGCGCGTCCACGCCCGCCCGCAGGGGGCGGAACATGGCGCCGGGAAGCGCCGTCCCCGGGGTGCGGAAACGACCGCGGGAAAACCCCAGCGCCCCAAGAATCCCCGGCGCGGCGGCAACATTGCCCAGCAGCTCCATACCGGTGAGGCTGTCCCCGTCAGGCGCGGCGGCCAGCAGAAAATCTGCCCCGGCATAAAGTGCGGCATAGCTTTTGAGATAGGAAAGGTTCGCCCCCTCCTGAATCACGCCCTCCGGGGGCAGGTACTCCCGGCGAAGACGGGCAAATTCCGCCTCGGAAACCGGACGCACATCCGCCGCCGCCCCGGCGTCGCAGGCAAATTCCGACATGGTGCAGCAGTCCCGGAAGCCCATGCGGCCATACATTTCCCGCAGGCCAATGTCCTGGGGCATCAGCAGCGCCCCGTCGTAGCCCCGCTCGGTCAGACAGGCGGCGGTATCCGCCATCAGGGCGCGGCAAAGCCCCCGGTTCCGGAAATCCGGGTGGGTCGCCACGGCGTAAAGATAGGCAAATTTCTGCCCCCGGAACTCCGCATCAAACCAGTAAAGGGCGGCGGCGACGTTTCCGTTTTCCGCTGCGCACCGGCAGCGCCGGGGGGAATAGGCGCTGGAAAAAAAGCCAGTCACAAATTCCTCGGAATCCCCGAAGGCCAGATGCCAGAGCGTCCGAAGCCGGTCTTCCTGCGCGCCGGTGGGATAGTCAATCACCATGGAAATCCTCCGCCAGATATGCCCAGAATTTTTCCACCATATGGTGGGGATTGTAGGACAGCTTGGCCTTGCGAAGTCCCGCCAGACCCACGTCGTCCTCCCGGTTCAGGTAGCGCAGATCAGGGTATTTCAGCCGCAGATACCGGGCAAATTCGCAGTTTACGGCGGCGTAAGCGCCGTCCACGTCCTCCCGGGCTTTTTCAAAATGGACGTCGAAGGTGTCCGGCCACAGACGGCTGCCCATGGTCAAAGCGAGGATCTCCCCGTCCTCCACAAGCACGGCACTTTCCATTTTCAGCCCCTCATAATGCCGGAAGGCACGGGACAGGGCGATGCTTTCCAGCATATAGTCCCCCGTGGGGTCGGCCTGCATCCGGGCGCGATACCACTCGCCCACCATATGCTGAGCGGCGGGTAAATTCTCAACCGTCAGGGTTTGCAGCTCGAACCGGGGATGCTCCGCCCGGAAACGGTTGACGTGGTTGCGCTTTTTCTGGAATTTCCGACCCTTCAGGTCGGCTAAGTCATCCACGGAATAGACGTAGTCAAAGCCGTCCCGGTCGGTGCGGTAGAGAAATTTGTCGGGGAACCACCCCTGCAGCTCCGCCTGGTCGACCCGGGTCATGCTGACGATGCGGCAGGGGATGCCCCGCTGCCTGGCGTCGAGGAGAATTTCCTCGATCACGGCGCGCCTGTCCCCGTCGCCGATGGGGTAAGGGTAGACGCTCCGGCCGTTGAAATGGGAGAAAAACGCCACACACCCGTGGGTGAACGCCAGCTGCTGCCGCCCCCATAGATAGAGATTGGCAAAGGAATATTCGCATCCTCTGGGCGGGCAGGAAAACAAGATCCGCTCGTAGTCATCCTTCTGAGACAGCTGAGGGCGCAGAAAATCAAGCATGGTCACACTTCCTTTATCGCGTAGGGTATCATATCACAGTCTTCCCCAAAAAGCAAGGGCGGAACCGGGGAGGAAACCCGTTTTTTGGGAGAACGGAAATGCCGGTTTTTGGCTTCTTCTCCCTTTGCGCATCTTGACTTTTCTCATAAAATACTTTATTATATCGGTATACGTATCCGTATTCTCCGCTTTGCAGGGGGCGGGGAGTGCTTTACAGACAGGGGGGCGAAGGAATGTGCGTACATAGAAATTGCCGGCGGTTGACTGCGCTTCTGCTTTCGCTGGCGCTCCTTTGCAGCGCCGCTGCTTTCCCCGCCGGCGCTGCGTCCGTGGACGATGGGGTCCATGGGGGCATCCCGGAAAACGCGGTTTCCGGTGAGATCCGGATCACGACCCATGCCGTGCCGAATGCGGCGCAGATGGCAGGTCTGCGGGAGGACGCCGCGCAGAACATCCCGGATGGCTTTGCCTTTTACGGCTGGGTCGTAACGGGAGAAGACGGCAGCTTCGCCGTTGCCGACAGCGAGCTTGAAAACCGGCTCGGTGAGATTTATGCCGACGTAGCGCAGGGCGAGGATCGCAGGCTTGTGCTGCAGTACCTGTACATCCCCACGGATGCGAATACCCCTGCGGAGCCCACGGCGGCCGTCGAGGAGACGTCTCCCGCAACGACTGAGGAAGCTGTTGCGCAGACCACCGGCGAGGACGTCCCGGAGGAGACCCAGAGCGAAGAAAAGCAGGTCATCTCCACCGTTCCGCAATATTTCCAGAACGATTACCCCTATACCATGTACGGCAGCGGCACCATTATGACCAGCGGGTGCAGCATTGTTTCCCTGGCCATGGTGGCAAGCTACCTGACCGACCATGAATACACCCCCGACGAGCTGGCGCACTACTTCGGCGGACGTGCGATCAACAACATCGCCCGGCTGGAATACGGCAACAAGGCGCTTCAGCTCGCCTGCAAGAAGGCGGAGAACTGGCACGAGGTCTACAAGGCGCTTCAGGAGGGGCAGGTCGCCATCGTGCTGATGAACCACAACTCCATCTTCACCAATTCCCAGCACTTTATCGTTCTGGCCGGCATCAATGAGAACGGGAAGATCATCGTCAACGATTCCAACCGGGACAACTATAGCTTCTGGCAGCTGAAAAAGGGCTTTGAGGAAGGCTTTGAACCGGAGGACATTCTGCCGGGCTACGACGGCGCATGGATCTACGACAAGAGCGCCATGCCGGAGGAACCCTTCATTTATTACGAGGAGGAACCCGAACGGGGCGAACCCCGTTACACCGATATTACGCTGAGTCAGGACGATATCAAGCTCCTGGCGAAGGTCGTCTGGGTGGAAGCCCAGGGCGAATGCGCCGAAGGCCAGCAGGCCGTGGCGGAGGTGGCGCTGAACCGGATCGCATCGGGCAGCTTCCCCAATAACCTCCATGACGTGATCTACGGAGAGGGACAGTTCCGTTCCGTCCCCCGTCTGGACAAGGCGGAGCCCTTCCAGGCGCAGTACGAGGCCATCGAAAGAGCGATCTACGGTCCCTATATCTTGCCGAAGGAAGTGGTGTACTTCGCCACGACCCCCACCAACAGCAACGTCTGGGGGCAGATCGGCGGACATATCTTCTGCTATGGCAACGACTATGTCGCCGCGGCGGAAAAGTGAGCGGCCGGGGAAATAGAGAAGCCTCTGATTCAGGAGCCTCCGGATAAATCGTCTGCCGCAGCGGTTCCTTGCGGAATGCGGTTTTCACCCCGGAAAAAAATCCCCACCCCGGACGGGCGTAGCCGTCTGGGGTGGGGATCTTTTCTGCGGTCACGCCTTCAGTTCCGGCAGACCCGCCACGCTGGTCAGCAGACTCAGAACCCCCGCCAGCGCGGCGGCAGACCCCACCATGACCCAGTTCACGTCGCCGAGCACGGCGGCGGTGCCGATGGTCGCGGCTGCGGTCTGGGCAACCGTCTTCAGCGCCCGTACGCCCGCAGCCTTCAGCCACGCAATTGCTTTTTCCTTCGTCATGATCATCCCTCCTAAAAAATCAGCCCAGCCCGATCCGAGCCAGAACGTACCCCACGATCGCGGCGGCGATCGTGCGGATCAGCTTTTCCACCAGATTGTCCCAGCGCTTTCCGGGCTTCCCTTCCAGCGCCGTGACCTTGCCGTCCAGCTTGTCAACGGTGTCCGCGACCTGCTCCTGCTTGCTTGCCATGACCTCCATGGAGGTCGCCAGACGACTGATGACCTCGTTGGATTCCTCCAGCTTATCCAGTCTATGACTGTTGGATTTCGACCGTTCTTCCACGGCGGTCAATCTCTGCTCATGCTCCAAGTCCATTGAAAGTCCCTCTTCCCTTATCCGTTCCACCGGGCATACCCCTGCCGGGTGTCCACATGGATCCCCCAGCCGTACAGCCCGATTCCACCCGTGTGTCCCATGACGTCCTCTGCGGCCGCTTTCATTTCCGCCGGGCTTGCGGCACTGTGCAGATCGGCGGCAAGCCCATACAGATGCTGAGAATTAGACACGCCGCCGACCTCTGCGTTGTGGGATGCGCACCGGACGCCGGAACCGCCGCCGTCCACAACGGAAACCGGCACGCCCAGCCGGTGCCGGATCTCGTCCACGGTACGCACCATGGATTCCCGCGGCTCCACCGGAAACCCGCCGCACCGGCCGCAGGGACAGCGAAATTCGACGCGCCGGAAATACCGGATCTCCTTCCACCAGGCCGCGCCCTTCGTCTCCCCGGCGGTGCCTTCCCCGGACGCGATCTCCCTCCGGATGCGCGCCGCCGTATCGTCTCCGAAAACACCGTCCGCCGTGAGCTGGTGCTCCCGTTGGAAAGCCTCCGTGGCCTTCCGGGAAGCATCCCCCCAGATCCCGTCAATTTCCCCGGCATAGTACCCGAGATACGCCAGCAGACATTGCTTCTGCCTGACCGTCACGGCTTGACCCCCAGAACCGACACGATAATGTGCGACCCGGTCGGGAAATGGTCCCCGGCGTTGGGGAACACGATCCGCACGCCGTCCAGGACCGCATCTTCCTTTCCCGCCGGATTGAGCATCGTCGTGCTGTTCCCCAGCCCGATGATCCCGGCTCCGCTGCCGAAGAAAACGTCCGTAATGCACTTTGCGGCCGACTTCCACTGAACGAACGACCCGGATGCCTTCAGGCCTGCGTCGGTGCTGCTCGCGGACGGGTATACATAATGGGCGCCGTTGCTCGTCGCCTGGGTCGCGTCCGCAGGCAGGGAGCAATGCAGACAGAGCGCCAGAGGCTTATAGCTTTTGATCGGGTGTCCTTCCGGATCCGCGCTTGCGACGAACGCATTCTGCGCTTCCGCGATCGTCACCTCCGCCACTTTATGCCACTGGATCTCCGAGCAGCTTTTTCCGGCCTCTTCCGACTGCGAGATCTTCACGGTTTTGGCCGCGCTGCCGTCATAGGTCACAGTGGCGCTTCCGGTCTCGATGGTGAGGGCATTCGGATTTTTCAGAGCGGTGGGCACATCCCCCGGCTTGACCGGCGTATAGCCCAGCGCTGCCCGGATGTTGGCAGCAGTTACGGCGGCATCACTGCCCGGCTCGCCCTTAGCGCCCGGTTCGCCTTTCTCGCCGGGCTCCCCCTTTTCACCGGGCTCTCCTTTTTCTCCCCTGGCGCCATCCTTGCCGTTTGCCCCGTCAGCGCCTTTCGCGCCCGCAGCGCCCCGGGACGGCTTTCCGGTGTCGATGCTGCCAAGATACCAGTTCCCGTTTTGGCCGATGGTGGGCGTGATGCCGTCTTTCCCGTCGGCACCGGCTTGGGGCGGATTTGCCTTCAGGCAGTCCTCCACGATTCCCCGCACCGTTTCCGTGTCAATTTCGCCGTCCTTCGTCAGCGCTTCATTGACCGCCGCCACAAGATCGGACTTGACCTTGGTGTCCAGCGCGTCCAGATCACCGACCATGGCCTGAAGCTGTGCCCAGACCGGCAGGGAAGGGTCGGTGGAAGCGTCGCCGGAGGGAGTCGCCGCGCCCTGGATCACGCCAAGCTCCGTCCAGACGGTGGGGATCACCACTTTGTTTTCCGCGTCCACGCCGTACACCCCCATGTACAGGCTGCCCCCCGCCTTGCTGACCACCTCCGCCGGGATCGCCACCTCACTGCCGGCGTCCAGCACATCCTTCGTCTCTGCGCCCCGAAAAACTACGGTTTTCCGGAGGGAATCCCACGCGGGATCGGTGTACTCGACAGCCACCACCGCGCCCACGATCCCTCTTGGGATCGGCTCCAGGCGAACCGTCTCGCACCGGCACCCGCCGACCCGTACTTCTGCTACTTTCATTTCATCATCCTTTCTGCAAGACGGAAACACATCCTGCGACCTTATCCGCAAAAGAAGCGAATGTTGCATGTTCCGTGGGCATCTGACCGTGCAACCTTGTGAATCCGGAAAAGGAAACCCGCCCCGGCTTCCCAATGGGAAGCCGGGGCGGGTGCCGTATGAGATTTTTTGCCGTTACCTGTGATCGCCCAGGAAAAATACCGCCATGGTGCCGGGGCCGGAGTGGGAGCCGATGACTGCGCCGGTGTAGTTGATATGGACATCTTTGACGCCGTATTTGGTCTTCAGAATATTCTCCACGAACCTTGCATCCTCGATGCAGTCGCCGTGGCAGATGAATACCGTGCTGTTGTCGTAATTGCCGCCCAGCTCGCCCAGCTTGTCGGCGATGGCCTCCAGGGACGCCTTGCGGCCGCGCACCTTGAACATGTTGATCAGATGCCCCTCATTGTCCACATGAAGCACGGGCTTGACCTTCAGCATGGTTCCCACCAGGGCGGTCGCGGCGCTGATGCGGCCGCCGCGCTTCAGGTACATCAGGTCGTCCACGGTGAACCAGTGGCACAGATGGAGCTTCGTGTCCTCCACCCATTTGTGCAGCTCGTCCAGGGTCATGCCCTCGTCCCGCTTCTTGCAGGCGTACCACACCAGCAGCCCCTCGCCGCGGGAGGCGCAGAGGGTGTCAACCACGTAAATCGTCCGCTCCGGATACTTCTCCCGCAGCTCCTCCGCCGCGATGACGGCGGACTGGTAGGTGGTGGACAGGCCGGAGGAAAAGGCCATCACCAGCACGTCCCTGCCCTCTGCCAGGTGGGGCTCCATGGCGTTCTGCCAGCGCTCCGGGTTGACGGCAGCGGTCTTGGCGCTCTCGCCGGCACGCAAAGCCGCGTAAACTTCCTTGATGCTGTCGTCGCTTCTGTCCTCCCGCACCCGACCCCGGAATTCCATGCTCAGGGGAACGACGGTCAGATCCAGCTGCTCATACGCTTCCGGCCGCAGGTCGCAGCAGGAATCGGTCACAATGTTGTAATTAGCCATGAGGTTCACACTCCTGAAAATGATAGGGAAAACGATCCTTCCCGGTTATTGCGATCATTGTAACACACATTTGCGGAAAAACGCCACGCCCTCCGGGAAGAAAACAGCCGAACCCTTCCTACCCGCAGTAGAATCCACCGCTCTACCCGCGGTAGAACCGGGCAAAAAAGCACTTTTGAGTGGAAAATGAGGGCAGAATCCCGTGAAACCGGCCTGTCTATTATATTCGCAAATGTACCTGCTCATTCGGGGGAAGCGGCTTTCCTGCCGCGTCGTGGGTAAGCGGCTTGGGCTGCTTGTAAAAAAGCTTGCGGCAGACCCCCACAGAGGTCTGCCGCACAATTTGTCGGGGGTTACGCCTGTACCGCAGGCTTCGGCTCGCCGAGGTTCTCCACGTTGGAGTCCTTGATCAGCTTCTTGGGGCAGACCGTGGCGCACAGGCCGCAGTTGTCGCATTTGGTATAGTCGATACGGGCCAGATTCTTTTCCACGGTGATGGCGTCCTTGGGGCAGATCTTCTTGCACAGTCCGCAGCCGATGCAGCCGACGGTGCATCCCCGGGTGGTAACGGCGCCCTTGGCCAGAGACGCGCAGGCGATGACCACGTTCCGGTCAGGCTCCACGGGGACGATCAGGTGACGGGGGCATACATTGGCGCAGGCCATGCAGCCGACGCACAGGTCTTCGTCCACCCTGGCAACGCCGTTGACCACCTTCATGGCGCCGTATTTGCAGGCCTTGACGCAGGTGCCGTAGCCCAGGCAGCCGAACTTGCAGGACACGGGGCCGTTGCCGCCGATCTTGGAAGCGGCCAGGCAGTCCTTAAGGCCCTCATAGTTGCCCTTGATCTTTTCTCCTTTGGTCAGGTTGCCCTCCGCGTCGTAGATCCTCTCGCCGGAGCAGCGCACCAGCGCGACCTTGCGGGTAACGGCTTCCGCCTTGACGCCCATGATGGCCGCCATGGCCTGCGCCGCTTCGTTGCCGCCGGAGGCGCACTTTCCGATGGGCGCTTCGCCCCTGAGGACGGCCTCGGCGTAAGCGCCGCAGCCGGCATAGCCGCAGCCGCCGCAGTTGGCGCCGGGCAGACATTCATTCAGCTGATCCAGCCGGGGATCCGTTTCCACGTAGAAAATCTTGGACGCTGCGGCCAGCACCAGGCCGAACACCAGACCCAGGCCGCCGAGAACCGCAATCGCAATCACAATTTGCATATCTTCGCCCTCCTTAGAAAACCTTCAGGCCGGAGAAGCCCATGAAGGCAAGCGCCAGCAGTCCGGCGGAAATCAGCGCGATGGGGAAGCCCTTGAAGCACGCGGGGCAATCGGCGCGGTTCACCCGCTCCCGGACGGAAGCGAACAGCACGATGGCCACGGTGAAGCCCAGGCCGCCGGCAGCGCCGTTGACCACGCTCAGCAGGAAGTTGTAGCCCTTCTGCACGTTGACCAGCACCACGCCCAGAACGGCGCAGTTGGTGGTGATCAGGGGCAGGTACACGCCCAGCGCCTTGTACAGCGCGGGAACGCTCTTCTTCAGGAACATCTCCACCACCTGCACGATGGCGGCAATGACCAGAATGAAGGCGACGGTCTGCATATAGTCCAGTCCCAGCTTCACCAGCAGCACGTTGACCGCGTAGCAGGCGGCGGAGGCGATCGCCATAACGAAGGTAACGGCCATGCCCATGCCAAGAGCGGTATCGATCTTCTTGGAGACGCCCATGAAGGGGCAGATGCCGTAGAACTTGACCAGAATGAAGTTCTCACTGAGAATGGCGCTGAGAATAATACCGAGAATCGCTTGCATTATTTCGCCGCCTCCTTCTTCTTATTCTTCATTTCCAGATGCTTTACAAGCCACTGGGACGCGGCAATGACGCAGCCAAGCACCAAAAAGCCGCCCACGGGCATGACCATCTGCATGGCGGGATAGGGGGCCGGGATGATGCGGATGCCCTCGCCGCCGTTGAGGATGCCGCCGCCGAAGGTGCCGCTGCCCAGCAGCTCCCGGATGACGCAGACGGTGATCAGCGCCAGGGTGTAGCCGATGCCCTGGCACAGGCCGTCCACGGCGGAGGCCAGGACGCCGTTCTTGGAGGCAAAGGCCTCCGCCCGGCCGAGGACGATGCAGTTGACGACGATCAGCGGGATGAACACGCCCAGGCTCTGGGACAGGGCAGGCAGAAACGCCTGAATGGACAGATCGACCACGGTGACGAAGCCCGCGATGATGGTGATGTAGGCCGCAATGCGGATCTGGTCGGGGATGACCTTCCGCAGAGCGGAGATGAGAATGTTGGAGCAGGTGAGAATGACGGTGACCGCCAGACCCATGCCGATGCCGTTGAACAGGCTGGTGGTGATGGCCAGGGTGGAGCACATGCCCAGCAGCTGCACCAGAACCGGGTTCTTGGTCAGCAGGCCTTCCTTAAATTGCTTTTTGAAATCCATGACACAGCCTCCTTAACCCAGATCGGCGGCGCAGGCCAGCGCGGCGTTGACGCCGGTGCAGACTGCCCGGGACGTGATGGTGGCGCCGGTGAGGGCGTCTACTTCGCCGCCGTCCTTGGTGACGGACACGGTGCCGCTCATGCCGACAAACTGGTCGCGGAAGGCTCTGCCCGCGTCCGTATCGGCGGCGGCGGTGGCGCCCAGGCCGGCTGTCTCCGAGTGGGAGATGATGGAAATGCCGGTGACCTTGCCGTCATTGTCCACGCCGACCATCATGGTGACGGTGCCGTTAAAGCCGTTGGGCGACACCTGAATAGCGCAGCCGCCCACGCCCTTGTAGGCGGCGGTGACCAGGCCGGTGTCGTCGGTGAAGGTCACTTCCTGACCGCCGCCGGGAAGCACGGCCTCAATGGCGGCCTGGGTCTTCTGTTCGTTCTGCGCCGCGATGCGGGGGGCGGTAACGGAGTTGGCCGCGGCCAGGATCACGGCCACGACGGCGGTGATGGCCAGCAGGGTCAGCGCGATGCGAAGCACATATTTCACGGTGGATTCGGTTTTCATTTCTTTGCCGCCTCCTTCCTGGGTGCGCCGAACTTCACGGGACGGCCGATCTTATCCAGCAGCACCGAGCAGGCGTTCATGCACAGAATGGCATAGGTCACGCCCTCGCTGTAGCCGCCGAAGTAGCGGATCAGAATGGTGATGACGCCGCAGCCGATGCCGTAGACGATCTGCCCCAGCTTGGTCAGCGGGGAGGTCACGTAGTCGGTGGCCATGAAGATGGCGCCCAGCATCAATCCGCCGCCGAATACCTGAGCGGCCATCCAGGCAATGCGGTCATTGCCCCGGGGGAACAGGAACGCCAGAATCGCCACGGTGCCGATGTAAGCCAAAGGAATCCGGGCGGTGATGACCTTGCGGTACAACAGGTAAATAAAGCCGATGATCAGCAGCAGCGCGGAGGTCTCGCCGATGCATCCGCCGATGTTGCCCAGGAACATGTCCAGGATGGATTCCTCCGGCAGCGCGCCCTGGTGCATGGCGGACATGGGAGTCGCGGCCGTGACGGCGTCGGCGGTGGACAGGAGACCCGCGGCGTTGCCGAAGCCGACCTTGACCCAGTTGCTCATGATGACCGGCCAGCTGAACAGGAAGGCGCGTCCGGCGAGGGCGGGGTTGACAATGTTCTTGCCCAGGCCGCCGAAGAGCATCTTCACCAAGACGATTGCAAAGAAGTCGCCCAGAATGATCGTCCAGTAAGGAATGGTCACGGGGCAGACGAAGGCCAGCAGCACGCCGGTAACGACGGCGGACAGGTCATAGGTCTTGCAGTGCAGCTTCCTTATCTTGCAGTAGCCCCACTCAAAGAACACACAGGCGGCGGCGCTGACCAGGGTCACCAGCAGCGACCGGAAACCGAAGAAGTAGATGGAACCCAGCAGCGCGGGAACCAGCGCGATCAGCACGTCCCGCATGATGGTCTGGGTGGTGACGGGGGAATGGGCGTGGGGCGAGCTGGAAATCGTCAGCTCATAAAAGTATTTCATCTGTGCCATTTGATCTCCACCTCCTTAAGCCTTGGCCTTTTCCCGGGCGGCAGCGTTGCGGATCATCTGCTTGCCTGCGCGGAAGCCCAGCACCAGCGGCACGCTGGCGGGGCAGGTGTAGGCGCAGCAGCCGCACTCGATGCAGTCCAGCAGGTTCACGGACTTCATGCCGTCCACATCGCCGTCCTGGGTGGCCTGATACATGAGAACGGGCATCAGATGCATGGGGCAGACCTCGATGCACTTGCCGCAGCGCAGGCAGTGGGGCTCCTCCACGTAGAAGTTATTCTTCCTGCCCAGCACGGTGACGGCGTTGACACCCTTGATGGTGGGGACGCTCAGGTCGTACTGCGCAACGCCCATCATAGGACCGCCGGAGAGGACCTTGTAGGGGTTCTCGGAATGGCCGCAGGCCTCGATCAGATCGTTGAAGCTGGTGCCGATGGGAACCAGCAGGTTCTTCGGCTCCATGAGAATGTCGCCGGACACGGTGACGATCCGCTTGATGAGGGGCATTCCGTCGTACACCACATCGTGGATGGCACGGGTGGTCGCGGCGTTGAATACCGCGCAGCCCACTGCCGCGGGCAGACCGCCGGAGGGGACCTCCCGGCCGGTGACGGCGTAGATCAGCTGCTTTTCGGCGCCCTGGGGGTACTTGGCGGGCAGCACGTCCAGCACGACGCCGTCCAGCTGGTGCTCCTTCAGTGCCTGAATGGCCTCGGGCTTATTGTCCTCGACGGCGATGTGTCCCTCCGTCAGGCCGAAGATCTTCATGATGATCTTCAGACCCTTCATCAGCTCCGCGGGATGCTCCCGGCACAGCCGGTCGTCGGCCGTTATGTAAGGCTCGCACTCGCCGGCGTTGATGATGACGGTGTCCACCTTGCCGATGCCGCCGGAGAGCTTGACGTGGGTGGGGAAGGTCGCGCCGCCCATGCCCACGATGCCGCCCTCCCGGATGATGCCGATCAGCTCCTCCGGGCTGAGGGCGTCCACCGCTTCCTGGGTGCGGGGCTTAATGTCCTCACACAGGGTATCCAGATGGTCGTTTTCGATCACCACACTCATCACGGTAGTGCCGCTGGTGTGGGCGCGCATTTCCACGGCCTTGACCGTACCGGAGACGGACGCGTGGACGGGCACGCACAGTCCCTGGTTATCGCCGATCTTCTGACCCACGGTCACCGGGTCGCCCTTCTTCACGAGGGGGCTGCAGGGGGCGCCGATATGCTGGGACATGGGGATCACAACGGTATCCGGTTCGGGGAAAACCTGAGTCTCCTTGTCGCAGGTATACCACTTATTTTCTTTGGGATGGACCCCGCCGAAAAAAGGAAACGCCATATTACTTCACCTCTTTCAAATTTCGCGGCACACACATACCGCACTGTACGTCCCTTATTTTACTTCATCCAAGGTCATTTGTCCACAGGGAATTTGTCAATTTTAACAAAATTTTTGTAAAAAGCTATAACTATATCGATATAAATATATGAAATATACACTTTTTCCATTATCCGGGGAACCTCCCGGCGGCAGGGAAACTTTTTTTCAAAGATTTTGCCGGAGCGTCTTGACTTCCCGGACAAACGTGGTATAATTTCCTGCGTAATGAATGTAATACACATGTGGGGGAGTAGCAAGCACGGCGTCAGCCGCGCAGCAAGTCAACAGTACGGCGAAGGCCTGGCTTGCTTTAATTTGCCAGACTCATGTATATCCGTCCTTTCGGTTATGCATGATCTGTCCTGTTTCGGACCTGACATATCCGCTGGGATGTGGGCAGGTTTTTTTATTGGGAAACTCTGGATCAATCGTCTTCGGAGCTTCCCTGTCCAGCCTTCGGATATACCATTATGATTCAGGGAAAACCAAAGGAACCTCTGAATAAAT
>DJNI01000079.1:0-28307 GCA_002436765.1 Clostridiales bacterium UBA6468 | reverse complement strand
GGGAAATACATACAGTATTCCTCCGTTTCCGATACCTCGATTGGACGAAAAATCTCTTGCTCACAGTCCTTGCCGATTTAATCAGAGGTTCCCAAATAAGGAAAAGGAGAATCATCATGCTTGTACCCGTATTATTGTTTGCAGTTGGCCTTGTGCTGCTCATCAAGGGCGGCGACTGGTTCGTGGACGGCGCCACCGGCCTTGCCCGGCGGTTCCACATCCCGGAGATCATCGTAGGCGCCACGGTGGTGTCCATCGGAACCACATTGCCGGAGGTGATGGTGTCCGCCACCGGCGCACTGAACGGCCAGGGCGCCATGTCCTATGGCAACGCCATCGGCTCCATCATCTGCAATACCTCCCTCATCGCCGCCATCACACTGGCCGTTCGACCCGCCCCCGTGGATGTGCAGTCCATGAAAAAGCCGGTGATTTTCTTCTTCGTGGCAGCCGCCGTCTACTGCTTCGCGGCCTACGGGATGGGCGAATTCACCCGGCCGCTGGGCATCGTGCTGCTGGCGATGTTTGTCCTCTACATGGTCGTCACCATCCGTCATGGCATTAAGACCCCCGCCCCCCAGAACGAGGAGCACCATGACGATGGCACGTCCCTTCCCCTGTGGAAGGAGCTGCTGCTCCTGGTGGTGGGTGCGGCGGTCATTGCCGTGGGCGCGAACCTGCTGGTGGACAACGGCACCCTCATCGCTCAGGCGCTGGGCGTCCCGGAAACGGTCATCGCGCTGACCTTCGTGGCTCTCGGCACCAGCCTTCCCGAGCTGGTCACCGCCATCACCTCTCTTGTGAAGGGTCACGGCTCCCTGTCCATCGGCAACATCATCGGCGCGAACCTGTTCAATCTGGTGCTGGTTTCCGGCGTGTCCGTCACCCTCGCGCCCTTTGAGGTTCCCGTGGGCAAGACCATCTTCGGCATCAATTCCTCTCTGATTCTGGATATGCCGCTGATGATCATCGTCATGGCGCTGCTGACCGTTCCCGCGCTGACCACCAAGAAGCTCCACCGCTGGCAGGGCATTGTGCTGCTGTGCATCTACGCGGCCTTCTGCGCAATTCAGTTCGGACTATAAAAATCCGGAAAAGAATGCAAAAAAGGGCTTGACCTTTGGTTTTTTATAAGGTATAATACCAACCGCTTGCTCGGAGGGCAAATCATTCACTGGAAATGAGGAGCTGGATAAGGCAGAGGCTGAAACGCCTGTGCTTATCCAGCTCTTTTTCTTGCGCCGAGATCCGGGCGAAAAGGAGGTAACTACCAATGAATTTTCTGACAGACAAGATCCGGCCTTTGTATTTTAAGTATCTCGCCGCCGCCTTTGGCAGTGCGCTGATCTCCTCCATTTACGGCATCGTGGACGCCGCGATGGTAGGCTGGTATCAGGGTCCCGCCGGTACGGCGGCGCTGGCAGTGGTCAGCCCGGTCTGGAATATCATTTACAGTCTGGGTCTGCTCACCGGCATCGGCGGCTCCGTGCTGTTCGGCACCATGCGGGGCAAGCCCGGCGTCAGCGAAAAAGAGTCCAACGAGTATTTTACCGCCGCGCTCATCGAGACAGGCATTCTGGCCGTGCTCACGTGGGCTGCCGTCGCCTTTTTCGACCGTCAGCTGCTGACGATCTTCGGCGCGGAGGAGACGCTTCTGCCTCTGGCGCGGGAATACATGCTTCCCATCAAATTCGTCGTCCCCAGCTTTCTTATGACCCAGCTGCTGTCAGCCTTTCTCCGCAACGACGGCGACCCTGCCCTTGCCACAAAAGCCGTCCTGTTCGGCGGGATTTTCAACGTGTTCGGGGACTATTTCTTCGTGTTCGTGGTGGATATGGGCATTATGGGCGCGGGTATCGCCACGGCCATCGGCTCGGTGCTTTCCCTTGCCGTCATGCTGACGCACTTCGCCCGGAAGAAGAACACCCTGCGGCTGGTCAGGCCGACCCGGCTTCTTGCAAAGATACGGGAAATCAGCACGACAGGCTTTTCCACCTTCTTTGTGGACGTGGCCATGGGCATTCTCACCATGTTCTTTAACCGTCAGATCTTATTTTATCTCGGAACTGACGCCCTGTCCGTTTACGGCATCATCATCAACATCAGCACCTTCGTGCAGTGCTGCGCCTACAGCATCGGTCAGGCGGCGCAGCCCATCCTGTCCGTGAACTTCGGTGCGGGGCAGAAAAGCCGCATCGACGAAATTCTGAAATACGCCCTGGGGACGGCGGCAGTGTTCGGGCTGGTGTGGACGGCGGCCGCAGAGCTGATCCCCAACGCCTTCGTGCGGATCTTCATGACCCCGACCCGGAACATTCTGGACATCGCCCCCGGCATTATCCGGCGCTACGGCATTTCCTTCCTGCTGCTTCCCTTCAACATTTTCTCCACCTACTATTTTCAGGCCATGATGAAGCCCTCCGCCGCCTTCGCGGTTTCCGTGGGCAGGGGCGCAGTCATCAGTGGTATCCTGATCTACCTGCTGCCCTTCGCCGCCGGTGCGGACAGCATCTGGTTCGCCATGCCCATTACGGAGCTGGTGATCGCGGTTTTCGTGGCGCTTATGATGCGCCGCTGCCAGAGCGTCTCGGGAAACCAACGTTGATTTTCTTCCGGGCGTGTAGTATAGTTAGGAGGAGATAACAACGCCCGCTTCGGCAGAAAGGAACGAAAAACCATGACGCGATATGAATTTGAGGTGCTTTCCCACCTGGAGCGGAACGGGGCGGGACAATATTCCCTGCGGGCGCTGTCGGACACCCTGACGGTCTCCGGCGGGGAAATCTCCCGGTGCCTGGAGCAGCTGGCGGCGGAAAAATGGATCACCCGGAACGGGGACGCCCTCGCCGTCACGGAAGCCGGGCTTGCCGCGCTGGAGCCTTACCGGGTAAATAGCGCAATTATTCTGGCCGCCGGGTTCGGCTCCCGGATGATGCCCGCCACCGCCGACCGCCCCAAGCCTCTGGTGACGGTGAACGGCGTGCGCATCCTGGAAACGCTGCTGGACGCCCTGACGGCGGTGGGAATTCGAGACATCACCGTGGTGCGGGGCTACCGAAAGGAATGCTTTGACGCGCTGCTGGAAAAATACCCCTTCCTGACCCTGGTGGACAACGACATTTACGATCAGACCAACAACATTTCCTCTGTCATGGCGGGGCTTAATAAGCTGGACGGCTGCTACCTGTGCGAAGCGGACTTGTACATCACCAATCCCAGCATTATCACCAAATACCAGTACGTCAGCAACATCCTCGGCGCCTACTCCCTGGAAACCGACGACTGGAGCTTCCAGATGGACGAAAACGGTCACATCATCAACTACCAAAAGGGAAACACCTTCTGCTACAACTACTACGGCATTTCTTACTGGACGAAAGCGGACAGCGCCCGCCTGCGGGAAGATTTCCGGCAGGTCTATGAGGAAGACGGCGGGAAGGACTATTTCTGGGAATTCATCCCCCTGGTGCTCCGGAAGGAACGCTACGCCGTGGAGATCCGCCAGTGTCGGAAGTCGGACATCATGGAGATCGACAATTACTGCGAACTTGCCCAGCTGGATCCCACCTACCGAACGGAGGGAACGCTATGAAATGCTATGAAGGCCACATTCTGACGGTCAACCAAAATAACGACGTCGCCCGCTATCTCGTGGAGGACGGCGGGAAGATCCTGTACGTGGGCGGCGACCTGCCCGAACGGTACCGCGCCGCCGAGATCGTTTCCCTGGGGGAAAAAGCCCTTATTCCCGCCTTCGTGGATACCCACCAGCACTTTGCCTCCTTCTCCACCTTCCACGCTGGGCTGAACGTCATGAACGCGGCGTCCAACGCCGAGATCATGGAGATGGTGAAGCGGTTCGCGGCGCAGTCTCCCAAGAAAACGCTGATCGCCTTCGGCGCGTCCCCCTACTGCGTCAAGGAGGGGCGGCTCATCAGCCGCCGGGAGCTGGACGCCGTGTGTCCCGGCAAGGAGATCATGGTGGTAAAATACGACGGCCACGCCTGCATCGTCAATTCCAGGCTTCTGCACGCCATGGAAAGCAGGGTCAAGCACCTGCGTGGCTACCACCCGGACACGGGGGAAATGAATCAGGAGGCGTTTTTCGCCTTTTCCAACTCGCTGACCAATTCCCTGTCCATCCCCGAGCTGATCCACAATATGCAGTCGGCGGTGGATTTTCAGGCAAGCCGGGGCATCGGCTGCGTCCACACCGTCAGCGGCGTGGGCTTCGCGGGGGATCTGGACATCACCCTGGAAAAGCTCTTTGCCAAGGGGCTGAAAAACGGATTCCAGATCCGGGTCTTTCCCCAGAGCATGAAGGTAAAAACGGCCACCGGCCGGCATCTTCCCCGCATCGGCGGCTGCTTCGCCTGCGCCCTGGACGGCTGCTTCGGCTCCCACGACGCGGCGCTGAACGCCCCCTATGCCGACGAAACCGGCGGCGAGGGCGTGCTGTACTACGACGACCGGAAGGTCATGGATTTCTGCAAGGAAGCCAACCGGGCGGGGCTGCAAATCGAGCTGCACGCCATCGGCGATAAGGCATTTGACCAGGCCTGCCGGGCGCTGAAGGCGGCGCTGGACGATTCCCCCAGAGACGATCACCGCCACGGCATCATCCACGACTGCCTGCCCACCCCGGAGGGCATTGCGGTTTGCCGGGACTATCACATCCAGATGCCCATGCAGAGCGCGTTTATCGGCTGGAAGCAGGAGCCGGACGAGTATCTGGAGCGTATTCTGGGTCACGACCGTCTGGAAAAGCTGAACCCCATCCGCACGTTCCGGGACAACGGCATCGTGGTTTCCTTCGGATCCGACGCCCCCTGCACCACCCCCGACCCCATCGCCTGGATGGACAGGGCGGTGAACAACGGCAACGCCGGTCAGACGGTCTCCGTGCAGGACGCCCTGCGGATGTGTACCTACAACGGCGCCTGGGCGGCCTTTGACGAACAGGAGCGTGGCAGCCTGGAAGCCGGGAAAATCGCGGACATGGCGGTGCTGTCGGAAAACCCGTACACCGTCCCCAAGGATAAGCTCAGTGGCCTTCGGGTGGAGCGGCTGTACCTGGGTGGAAAGCCCTACGAAAGCTGCCGGGAGGGCATTCTTCCCATGATGCTCCGGGGGCTGACCTCCCGGAACAAGGCGTAAAGGCGGATTCCTATGACAAAACACGAATTTTACATTCTCAACGACCTGTATAACGGCAGACAGGGCCGGGGCGGCTGCACCTCGGACATCAGCCGCACCCGCGCCCTGAACGACCAGGCCGCCATCAACGCCCTGACGGACGCGGGATTGATCGCCCGGGACACCGGCGCACTGACCGGGGCGGGTCTTGCTGCGCTGGAACCCTACCGGGTGGACAACGCGGTCATTCTGGCGGCAGGCGCTTCCACCAGGTTTATCCCCCTCTCTTTGGAGCAGCCCAAGGGGCTGTTCGAGGTAAAGGGCGAACGGCTGATCGAGCGCCAGATCCAGCAGCTGAAAGCCGCCGGGATCGACGACATCACGGTGGTTCTGGGCTACAAGAAGGAAATGTTCTTCTACCTGAAGGAGAAGTACGGCGTCAAATTCATCATCAACGACGCGTTCAACATCAAGAATAACATCGAAAGCCTGTACCTCGCCCGCAGCGAGCTGAAAAACACCTACGTCTGCGTCAGCGACAGCTATTTTGTGGAAAATCCCTTTAACCGCTTTGAGTACCAAACCTTTTACGCGGGGCTGTCCGTCAGCGAAGCGGTGAACGAACTGTACGTGGACACGGACGGCGACGGCAGGATCCTCCGGATGGCGGAAAACCGGGACGCGGGGCGCGTGCTGCTGGGGCATTCCTTCTGGCGGAAAGAATTTTCCGACGCCTTCCTCGCCCTGGCGGAAGCCGACCGGGAGGTCGGCCGCTATCACGCCTGCTTCTGGGAATGGCTGGTGAAGGACTCTCTTTCCCGGCTGCCGCCCATGTATTATAAGGAATACACCCCCGGCACGATCTTCGAGTTCGACTATTTCGAGGAGCTTCGCCAGTTCGACACCCAGTACTTAAGCCACACACACAGCGGCATCATCCGCAACATCAAGCTGGTGTTCCGCTGCGACGAGGAGGACATTGCGGATTTTCGGAACGTCAGCGAGGGCATGACCAACACGTCCTTCATTTTCAAGATCGACGGCGTGGACTACATCTACCGCCACCCGGGAGACGGCACCGACAGCATCATCAACCGCCGCAACGAAAAAACCTCTCTCATAAAGGCAAAGCAGCTGGGCATCGACCCGACATACATCTACGCCGACGTCAACGAGGGCTGGAAAATTTCCCGGTTCGTCCCCCAATTCCGGGAACCGGACTACGGAAGCCTCGCCGATTCTCAAAAGGTGCTGTCCGTACTGCGCAAGCTCCACACCTCCGGCGTAAAGGTGGACTACGGAATGCGCCCCTGGGAGGACGCCCTGAGCATGCAGAAGCTGCTGACCGAAAAAGATCCAAACTGCTTTGTCCCCCACGAAGCACTGAAAGGAAAAATCGGCAGACTCTACCGGATGACCCTGGGCGACGGGGTGGAAAAATGCTTCTGCCACGGCGACACCTACCGCCCCAACTGGATGCTCCTGCCGGACGGGGACGTAATTCTCATCGACTGGGAGTACGCGGGTCTTTCCGACCCCGGGATCGACGTGGGCTACTACATCGTAGACGCCATGTATGATTTCCCGGAGGCGGAGCGATTCATCAAAGAATATCTGGGAAGCAGGTACGACGCATCCGGCCGGTTCCACTACATGGCCTACACGGCCATCATCGCCTACTACTGGTTCGTCTGGGCGCTGTACCGGGAATCCTGCGGCGCGGACATGGGGCAGTCCCCGGAAAACTGGCGCGCCATGGCGGAAAAGTACGCGGATTATCTGCTTGGACAATAGAAATTTCATGGCAGCACCCCACGATTCGGCAGAAGTCTCAGCCGGGATTTTTGTTCCAATTCAAAGTCCCCAAAACGGAGGAATACCGTATGTACCCGCAAGGGGTATGCCGCATCCGTAGGCCGGCTTGCGCCGGCTTACGGATGCGCAATATTTCCCGTTTTTCAAACGGAAGAAGCGGGACGAAAAGACGGCTGAGACCCGCAGACGCTTTTTGTGCGGTGTTGCCGGAGGCTCCTTATTTCAGCTCCGCCGGGAAGCTGGTGTAGGTCCTCCCCGGCTTCAGCTTCACGCCCCGGAGCTTTACCAGCTCCGACACCGTGACGATCTCGTAGCCCTGATCCTTCAGCACGTCCACAATGTCCAGCGCCGCCTGCACCGAGCTGACCGTCATGTCGTGGAGCAGGACGATGTCCCCGTCCTTCACGTTTTTCAGCACCGCCCGCTCCACCGCCGCCGTGTCGGAGGTCGCCCAGTCCCGGGGGTCTACCGACCAGCTGAGGATCGCCAGCCGCCGCGCCTCGGCCACCTGGCGCACGGCGTCGCTGCAGCACCCTCCCGGCGGCCGGAGAAACACCGGCTCGCACCCCTCCGGCAGCAGCGCCTGGGTGTCCATGATCTCGGAGGCCACCGCGCGGCGGCTCATTTCCTTCATGTTTTTGTGGGAGTAGCCGTGGTAGCCGATCTCGTGACCCTCGTCGAAGATCCGCTGGGTGATGTCCGGGTAATCCTGGATCCGGTAGCCGCACAGCAGGAACGTGGCCTTCACCTCCCGCTCCCACAGTCCGTCCAGAAGCCGGCTGGTATACCGCCCGGAGGGTCCGTCGTCAAAGGTCAGCGCCACATATTTTGTCGTCTCCGCCGCATTTCCGGGGATAACCAGCAGGCTCAGCACCGCCAGCACCGCTAAAAATCGCCGCATAAAACCACCTCCGTCGTTTTTTATGTTCCGTCCGAACGCCCCCGTGTCCGCAATTTTGATTTGACGTAATGGCAAAAATGCGGTATACTATAGGGTGGAGGGTTGCGGAATGGATTTGATTTGCCCGATTTGCGGAAGCAAACTGAATAAATTGGACAAATCCCTCGTCTGCGCCGGGCATCACTGCTTCGACATTGCCCGGCAGGGCTATGTGAATCTGCTGACGGTTCAGCAGAAGCACTCCCTGCATCCGGGGGACACCCGGGAGCAGGTGCTGTCCCGCCGCGCCTTCCTGGAAGCGGGGTACTACGCCCCCATCGCCGAAGCCCTGATCGATATCTCAAAAGAGTTAACGGTTAACTCAAAAGAAATAAAACCGGCCGGCGAGCTTCTGGACGTAGGCTGTGGGGAAGGGTACTACTCCGCCCGGCTGGCCGCCGCGCTTGGAATGCACCTCACGGGAATGGACATCTCCCGGGAGGCCGTCCGCTGCGCCGCCGGAAAGTACAAGAACGGCCTGTGGCTGTGCGCCACCGCGTCCCACATTCCCGTGGCCGACCATTCATGCCGCCTGCTCACCAGTCTGTTTGCCCTGACCGTGCCGGAGGAATTTAAGCGCGTTCTGCGGCCGGAGGGGTACTTTCTTCAGGTTCTGGCGGTGGAAGACCATCTTCTGGGGTTAAAATCCATCATTTACGACCGTCTTATCGAAAAGCCCAAGGACACCGTCCCGGACGTGCCGGGCTTCACCCTTGTGAAATCCGTCCCCATCCGGTTTACCTTCACCGTGGAAGGGGAGCAGGTGGAAAATCTGCTTTCCATGACGCCCCACGTTTTCCGCATCGGCAAGGACGGCGCCCGGCGTCTGCGGGAAACCAAGTCCCTGACGGACACCGCCAGCTGCGTGCTTAATGTGTTCCGTCCCCAATAACATTCCCCCGGCAAGTGGATGTATGTCTGGAAAAAAGTCGAAAATAGGTGTTCTTCTGCCAGATTTGCCGATATTATATGTAATGGAGTAGCTATATGCTGGATAAACTACAGGCCATCTGCAACAAATACGAGGAGCTTTCCGCAAAGTCCGAGCAGCCGGATTTTTACGCCGACCCCCAGAAGGCGGCGAAGCTGCTCCGGGAAAAAAATGACCTGGAACCCATCGTGGAGGCCTTCCGCGCCTACAATCAGGCGCAGCAGGACATGGCGGACGCCCAGGAGCTGATGGCCGACCCGGAAATGAAGGAGCTTTGCCAGGAAACCTACGCCGCCGCCAAGGCGCAGAAGGAAGCCCTGGCCGAAAAAATCCAGATCCTGCTCCTTCCCAAAGACCCCAATGACGAAAAAAACGTCATCATGGAGATTCGCGGCGGCGTGGGCGGCGAGGAAAGCGCCCTGTTTGCCCACAGTCTTTTCCGGATGTACTCCATGTACGCCGCGAAAATGGGCTGGAGCATCGAGCTGATGAACCTGAACGAAACGGAGCTGGGGGGCGTCAGGGAAGCGGATTTCATCATCAGCGGCCGGGGCGCGTACTCCAGGCTCAAATATGAATCCGGCGTCCACCGGGTGCAGCGGGTTCCCGAAACGGAATCCGGCGGCCGCGTCCACACCTCCACCGCCACCGTCGCAGTCCTGCCGGAGATGGAGGAGGTGGACGTGCAGATCAACCCCGCCGACATTGAAATGCAGGTCTACCGTTCCAGCGGCGCGGGCGGTCAGCACATCAACAAAACCTCCTCCGCCGTGCGGCTGATCCACAAGCCCACGGGCATCGTGGTTGCCTGTCAGGAGGAACGCAGCCAGATCCAGAACCGGGAAAAATGTATGCGGATGCTGGCCAGCAAGCTCTACGAAATGGAACAGGAGCGCTTGGACAGCGAAGTCACCGGTCTGCGCCGCAGTCAGGTGGGAACGGGTATGCGCAACGAGCGCATCCGCACCTACAATTTCCCCCAGGGCCGCGTCACCGACCATCGGGTGGGGCTGACCCTGTACCGCATTGACGCGGTCATGGACGGCGACCTGGACGAGATCATCAACGCCCTCGCCACCGCCGATCAGGCGGAGAAGTTGAAGAGCGCCCACCAGTAAGGAAGCAATATCATGGAATTTATCACAAACTCCCCGGAGGAAACGGAGAAAATCGGCGCGGCGGTAGGGAAGATCATCCCCGCCGGGACGGTTCTTGCCTACCGGGGCGACCTTGGGGCGGGGAAGACCGCCTTCACCCGGGGACTTGCCCGGGGGCTGGGCTTCACGGAGGCCGTCACCAGCCCGACCTACACCATCGTCAACGAATACTTGGGCGGGCGGCTCCCTCTGTTTCATTTTGATATGTACCGCCTTTCCTCCGCCGACGATCTGTTCGACATCGGCTGGGAGGACTATCTCGACCGGGGCGGCGTGTGCGCCGTGGAGTGGAGCGAGAATGTGACCGAGGCCATGGAGGGCGCGGTCGGCGTCACCATCGACGTTCTGGGGGAGAACACCCGGCGGATCACCATTTCGGGAGGGGATTTTCTTGCTGATCTTAGCCTTTGAAACCAGCGCGAAAGCCGCCTCCGCGGCGCTGCTGGAGGACGGAAAGCTCCTGGGGGAAAGCTACCAGAACACCGGCCTGACCCACAGCCAGACCCTGATGGTCATGGCGGAAAATCTGCTGCACCAGTGCGGCAAAACCGTAGCAGACGTCACCGCGGTGGCCGTGGCCGCAGGCCCCGGCTCCTTTACCGGCGTGCGCATCGGCGTCGCCGCCGCCAAGGGCTTTGCCTGGGGCAGGGAAGTGCCCTGCTGCGGCGTCAGCACCCTGGAAGCCATGGCGCTTTCTCTGGGCGAATATCAGGGGTATGTGTGCCCCGTAATGGACGCCCGGCGGAGTCAGGTGTATAACGCGCTGTTTTATGTAAACCACGGAAGCCTTGAACGGATCACCGACGACCGCGCCATTGCCTTGGAGCAGCTGAAGCAGGAGCTTGCGCCCCTGACGGAACCCGTGTTTCTGGTGGGGGACGGCAGCGTCCTGACCTACAAGACCCTTTCCGGGGATATTCCCAACCTTATCATGCCTCCGGAGCACCGGATGCACCAGCGCGCCGCAGGGGTCGCCCTTCTGGCCGCGCAGAAAATCTCCGCCGGAGAGCCCGGCGACGGCGCCGCTCTGACCCCCAACTACCTGCGCTTAAGCCAGGCAGAGCGGGAGCGTCTTGAGCGGGAATCATCAAATTCATAAATCCGGGGCCGATTCATTCAACCCTGTAAATAGAAGGAGAAATATCATGGCAAACGTACACGTCCTCGATCATCCCCTGATCCAGCATAAGCTGGCCATTCTGCGCAACAAGAAGACCTCCGTCAAGGAATTTCGCGAGCTGGTCGGTGAAATTGCCGGTCTGATGTGCTATGAGGCCACCCGCAGCCTGCCCACCCGGGAGGTGGAGGTGCAGACCCCCGTCGCCACCGCCAAGTGCCGGATGCTGTCCGGCAAGAAGCTGGCCATCGTCCCCGTTCTCCGCGCCGGCCTCGGCATGGTGGACAATATGGTGGAGCTGATCCCCTCTGCCAAGATCGGCCACATCGGCCTGTACCGCGACCCCGAGACCCACAAGCCCGTGGAATACTACTGCAAGCTGCCGGAGGACATCTCCAACCGGGTGGTTTACGTGGTGGATCCCATGCTGGCCACCGGCGGAAGCGCCGTTGCCGCCATTGATTTTCTGAAAAGACACGGCTGCCGGAACATCATCATGATGAACATCATCGGCTGCCCCGAGGGCGTCAAGGCCGTTCAGGAAGCCCATCCCGACGTGGAAATGTTCCTGGCCGCCGTTGACGAGAAGCTCAACGAGAACGCCTACATTGTCCCCGGCCTGGGCGACGCGGGCGACCGTATCTTCGGTACCAAGTAAAAAGTTTTGAAAAAATGTGCATCTCCGAAAAGAGATGCACATTTTTTTCATTAAGGTTCCTATTTTAGCCGTTTTTCCAGCGTTGCGGCGTTGAGCGCCGTCAGATGCACCCGGGAAAAGCCGTATTCCGCCGTCAGAATAAAGGATTTGGGCAGATCGTCGCAGGGGATGACCTCGCCCTCCCGCTCTGCCCGGCTTAAGAACTCCCGGGTGCGCTTGGAGGTGGAGGTGTTGTCCAGGTCGAAAATGCCGATAATGCTCCTGTCCCGGACGGCCATGTCGTTGCCGATGGATAAAAACATGCTCTGCTCACTTCCGCTTCTTCCACTCGCTGACCGCCAGCTGGTCGCAGCGGTTGTTCTTCGGGTTCTCCCCGTGTCCCTTGACCCAGTGATAATGCACGTCGTGTCTTTGCGTCAGGGTCAGCAGGGTTTCCCAGAGGTCGGGATTCAGGGCGGGCTTTTTGTCGGACTTGACCCAACCCCGCTTTTTCCAGCCCCACGCCCAGCCCTTTTCCAGGGCGTCGATGACGTACCTGCTGTCGCTGTACAGCTCCACGGTGCAGCTTTCTTTCAGCGCCTGCAAGCCCCGGATTACCGCCGTCAGCTCCATGCGGTTGTTGGTGGTGCTGTCCTCCCCGCCGGAAAGCTCCTTTTCCACGCCGTTGTATTCCAGAATGGCGCCCCAGCCGCCGGGGCCGGGATTGCCGGAACAGGCGCCGTCGGTGTACAGGGTCACGGTTTTCATGATTGTTCTCCGGTCTCTTCCTCGTCCATCTTCTCGACACGCTCCAAAGAGACCACCTGGTTGCCGTCGTCAATGCGCATGACGATGACGCCCTGGACGTCCCGCTTGTAGACGTTGATGGAGGACGCGGGAATGCGGATGATCACGCCGCCGTTTTCGATGAGCATCACGTCGTCGTTCTCGCCCACCACACGGCAGCCGGCCACGTTGCCGGTCTTGGGGGTGATGTTGTAGTTCTTGAGGCCCTTGCCGCCCCGGCTCTGGGCCTGCTTTTCCCCGTTGGGGCCGGTGCGCAGGTACTCCGTCAGGGCGGTGCGCTTGCCGTAGCCGTTCTGGGTGACGGTGAGCAGGGTCTTGCCCTCCTCGGCCTTCTCCGCGCCGACCACATAGTCCCCGTCGGTTAACAGAATACCGCGAACGCCCGCCGCGTCACGACCCATGATCCGCACGTCGTTTTCGTTGAAGCAAATGGCGTAGCCGAAGGCCGTGGCGAGAATGATATTGTCGTCGCCGCCCGTGCGGATAACGCTGATCAGGTGGTCGTCCTCGTCCAGGGTGATGGCGCGGATGCCCGCCTTGCGGTTGGTTTTCAGGGAAACGAAGGGAATCCGCTTGACGGTACCCTTCCGGGTGACCATCATCAAAAATTCATTTTCGTTAAACTCCCGGGTGATCACCATGGCGGTGACGGACTCGCCGGGATTCAGGGGCAGCACGTTGACAATGGCGGTGCCCCGGGCGGTGCGGCCTGCCTCGGGAATCTGATAGCCCTTGCGGTGATGCACCCGTCCCTGATCGGTGAAGAAGAGCATGTGGTCATGGGTAGACGCAATGGTCAGGCTCTTGACATAGTCCTCTTCCTTCAGGTTCTGGGCGTTGACGCCCCGGCCGCCCCGGCTCTGGGTGCGGTAGGTGTCCACGGGCATTCTCTTGATGTAGCCCTGATTGGACAGCGTGAAGACGCAGGTCTCCTCCTCGATCAGGTCTTCGATGTCGATCTCGTCCTCGATCTCCTGGATCTCGGTCTTCCGCTTGTCGCCGAACCTGTCCCGGATCTCGATCATCTCACTGCGCAGAACCGCCTTGAGCTTATTTTCGTCCGCCAGCAGCTCCAGATAATACTTGATCTTTTCCTCCAGCTCGTCGTATTCGCCCTGGAGCTTTTCCCGGTCAAGACCCTGCAGGGCTTTCAGCCGCATGTCCAGAATGGCCTGCGCCTGGACGTCGTCCAGGGCAAAGCGCTCCATCAGGCGCTGCTTGGCGTCGTCGTAGGCCGAACGGATGATGTGGATGACCTCGTCGATGTTGTCCTGGGCAATGAGCAGACCCTCCAGCAAATGCGCCCGCTCCTGGGCTTTTTTCAGGTCATACCGGGTGCGCCGGGTGAGGACTTCCTCCTGGTGCTTCAGGTACTCGTCGATGATCTGCCGCAGGGAAAGGATCTTCGGCTGCTTCTGATTGTCCACCAGCGCCAGCATGATGATGCCGAAGCTGGACTGCAAGGCCGTCTGCTTGAACAGATTGTTCAGCACGACCTGGGGGTTGGCGTCCTTTTTCAGCTCAATAACCACCCGCATACCGTTGCGGTCGGTCTCGTCCCGGAGGTCGGAAATGCCGTCCAGGCGCTTGTCCTTCACCTGCTCGGCAATGTTCTTGATCAGCTGACGCTTGTTGACCTGATAGGGAAGCTCGGTGACGATGATCCGCATCCGATCCTTGCCGTGCTCCTCAAACTCCGTCCGGGCGCGGACGACCACCTTGCCACGGCCGGTGGCATAAGCCGCGCGGATGCCGCTGCGTCCCATGATGATGCCGCCGGTAGGGAAGTCCGGGCCGGAAATATGATCCATCAGGTCTGCCAAAGTCGCTTCCGGGTCGTCCAGCACGCACACGCAGGCGTCGATGACCTCCGCTAAGTTGTGGGGCGGAATGTTGGTGGCCATGCCGACGGCGATACCGGAGGAACCGTTGACCAGCAGGTTGGGGAACCGGGAGGGGAGCACCCGGGGTTCCTTCCGGGTCTCGTCGAAGTTGGGATCCCAGTCCACGGTGTCCTTGTCGATGTCCCGAAGCATTTCGTTGGAAATTTTGCTTAAGCGGGCTTCGGTGTAACGGTAGGCCGCGGGGGGGTCGCCGTCCACGGAGCCGAAGTTGCCGTGGCCGTCCACCAGCAGATACCGCATGGAGAAGTCCTGGGCAAGACGCACCATGGCGTCGTAAACCGACGCGTCGCCGTGGGGATGGTATTTACCCAGCACGTCGCCCACGCAGGTGGCCGACTTCTTGAAGGGCTTGTCGGAAGTCAGGCCGCTTTCGTACATGGTGTACAAAATCCGGCGGTGAACGGGCTTCAGTCCGTCCCGGACGTCCGGCAATGCCCGCCCGACAATGACGGACATGGCATATTCAATATAGGATTTCTCCATTTCGTCCACCAGGTTGGACTGGGTGATCACCTGGTCGGGGAAGCGGATATCCTCGGGTTTATAACTGCGGTTATGTCCCATAAACGCACCTCCAGTTCGGGATTGCTATACTAAATGTCGATGTTGACTGCGTATCTCGCGTTCCGCTCGATCCAGTCCTTTCTCGGCTCCACCTGCTCGCCCATGAGAATGGTGAAGATCTCGTCGGCGCGGCAGGCGTCCTCCAGGGTGATGCGGCGCAGAGAACGCTTTTCCGGATCCATGGTGGTCTCCCACAGCTCGTGGGGGTCCATCTCGCCGAGACCCTTGAACCGGGAAATGTCGATCTTGGCGTTGGGGTTGTCGCTGCGCATCCGGGAGGAGATCGCGTCCCGTTCATCGTCGGAATAGGCGACCTTCACGCTCTTGCCCCGGGTCAGCTTGTACAGGGGCGGCACGGCGGAGTAAACGTAGCCGTGCTCAATCAGCGGCCGCATATACCGAAAGAAGAAGGTCAGCAGCAGCGTGCGGATATGGGCGCCGTCCACATCGGCATCGGCCATGATGATGACCTTGTGATACCGGAGCTTTTCAATGTCGAATTCGTCCCCGATGCCCGCGCCCAGCGCCACGATCAGGGGATAGAGCTTGTCGTTGCCGTAAATCTTGTCCGCCCGAGCCTTTTCCACGTTGAGCATCTTGCCCCACATGGCGAGGATGGCCTGGAACCGGGAGTCCCGCCCCTGAATGGCGGAACCGGCCGCGCTGTCGCCCTCCACGATGTAGATCTCGCAGAGGCTGGCGTCCCGTTCGTTGCAGTCCTGGAGCTTATCCGGCATCTGACCGGATTCCAGCCCTGTCTTGCGGCGGATGGATTCCCGGGCTTTCCGGGCGGCCTCCCGGGCGCGGTTGGCCATCATGGCCTTGTCCAGAATGGCTCTGGCCACGGCGGGGTGCTCCTCAAAATAGGTGGTCAGCTGGTCGTTCACCACCTGATCGACGAGGGTACGGATATAGGCGTTGCCCAGTTTGGCTTTGGTCTGCCCCTCGAACTGGGCGTCGGTGAGCTTGACGGAAATGATGGCGGTGATACCCTCCCGGCAGTCCTCGCCGGAAACCTTGTCGTCCCCCTTGATGATGCCGTTTTTCACGCCGTAGGCGTTGAGCACACGGGTCAGCGCGGTCTTGAAGCCGGTCTCGTGCATACCGCCCTCCGGCGTGCGCACGTCGTTGGCGAAGGACAGGAGAAATTCGTTGTAGCCGTCGTTGTACTGCACGGCGATCTCGGCGGAGGCGTCGCCCTTGCTGCCGCTCATATAGATAACGTCCTCGCACAGGGGCGTCTTGTTCCGGTTGCACCAGGCGGCAAACTCCCGGATACCGCCCTCGTAGCACATGGTCTCGCTGACCTGCTTTTCGTCGTCCCGGTCGTCGGTGATGGTGATGGTCAGCCCCGCGTTCAGGAAGGCCTCCTCCCGCATCCGCTCGTGGAGGACTTCGTAATCATAGACCAGGCTGTCGAACATCTCCGGGTCGGGCTGGAAGGTGACCTCCGTGCCGGTCTTGTCGGTTTTGCCCACAATGCGCATTTCCTGGGTGATGCTGCCCCGGGCAAATTTCATTTCGTAGATGCTGCCGTTTTTGTGGACTCGCACCCGCAGCCACTCGCTCAGAGCGTTGACGACGGACGCGCCCACGCCGTGCAGGCCGCCGGAAACCTTATAGCCCCCGCCGCCGAATTTGCCGCCGGCGTGGAGAACGGTGTACACGACCTCCAGGGCCGGACGCCCGGTCTGGGGCTGGATGTCCACGGGGATACCCCGGCCGTCGTCGGTGACGGTGATGGAGTTGCCGGGATTGATGGTCACGGTAATATGCTTACAATATCCGGCCAGCGCCTCGTCGATGGCGTTGTCCACGATCTCATAGACCAGGTGGTGCAGACCGGAGGAGGAGGTGGAACCGATATACATACCGGGCCGTTTGCGCACCGCTTCCAGACCCTCCAGAACCTGAATCTGCTCCGCGCCGTATTCCTGTGTTACTTTCGTTTCGTCAGACATATATGCCCTCCTGCGTGATATGCTCTTATTCTACAATGCTTCCGTTTTCTACCTGAATCGTTTTTCCCAGTCTGGTGAACCGTCCCGGCTCGCAGCAGGTGATGAACACCTGGCCGGAGACGATTTTATTGAGTACAAAGTCCTGCCGCCCGGGGTCAAGCTCGGACAGCACATCGTCCAGCAGCAGAACCGGCTCCTCGCCCCATTCCCGGGCCATCAGCTCCCGCTGGGCAAGCTTTAAGCTGATGGCCGCCGTCCGGGTCTGCCCCTGAGAGCCGTAGGCTTTCAGATCGATGCCGGACAGGCTTACGGTAAAATCATCCCTGTGGGGGCCTGTCAGGCACTGGGCCGTTTCCAACTCCGCCCGGCTGTGGCTTTGCAGATGGTCGAGTAAATTTTGGGTCAGTTCCGGGATGGGCGCAAAGGGGTCAACCACCGTGGAGACGGTCTTGTAGCTTAAGACAAAGTCCTCCGCTCCCCCGGAAAACTGGTTGTGATAATTGGCCGCGGCCTTACCCAGACTGTCATAAAACCGCGCCCGGTAGGAGATCAGCAGCGCGCCCACCTGACACAATCTGGTATTGTATTCCGGCAAAATCTCCAGAATACCGGGATTTTCAAAATGGTCTTTCAGAATGCGGCTTTTCTGCTCCAGAATCCGGTTGTACTCCGTCAGTGCCGCGTCGTAGTTCGGCCGGAGGGCGCACAGCGCCAGATCGCCGAACCGCCGCCGCTGACTTGCGCCCATTTTCAGGATCATCAGATCCTCCGGACAGAACAGCACCGTGGGCAGCACCCCGGCAATTTCTCCGGCGGTTTTCTTCTTCGCCCCGTTCAGCCACAGCTGGCGGGGGCGGGAGCCGGGAAACAGAATCCAGCGGATGCTCTGCTGCCGCTCCTGAGAGAAAACCGACCCTTCGATTTCCCCGAAATCTCCCCCAAACCGCACCATTTCCGAGGTTTTCTGCGCCCGGAAGCTTTTCCCGCTGCCAAGATAGGATATAGCCTCCAGCAGGTTGGTTTTTCCCTGGGCATTGTCCCCCACGATCAGATTGACGCCGGGGTCGAACCGCGCCGCGATTTTCCCATAATTTCGGAACGACCGGAGCTTCAGCTCATTCAGATTCATGGGTGATGATCTGATATGCTTGTCCGTCGCAGATGAACCGGTCGCCGGGGCGCAGCTTTTTGCCCCGCATCCGGCAGATCTCGCCGTTGACCAGGATCTGCCCCTCCTGGATCATCCGCTTTGCCTCGCCGCCGGTTTCGGCGGCGCTCGCCAGCTTCATGGCGTCCTGCAATTTGATATATTCCGTGGTGATCACCACGGGAATGGCGTTATCCTTCTTTTTGACGACTACCTTCATAGAAGACTCCTTTTTAGCCGTTCTTGATCCGGACGGGCAGCACCATGTAGGCAAAGTCCTCCTTCTCGTCCACGGGGGTCAGAACGATGGGGCTTAACCCGTTGGTCAGCTCCAGCGTGACCTCCTCCGAGGGGATCACCCGCAGGGCTTCCGCCAGATACCGGACGTTGAAGCCGATCTCCAGCTCCTTCCCGTCCCCGGCCAGGGAGCAGCGATCCTCCGCCGCGCCGATGGTGGTGCTGGTGCGCATCAGCAGTTCCTGATCGCCGAATACGCAGCGGAGGGGACTTTTGTACTTTTCGGACACGATCAGGCCGACGCGCTCCACGGAAGACGCCAGATCACAAACATTTGCCACCATTTTAATGGGACAGTTGGAGGGCACCACCCGCCGCCAGTCCAGAAATTCCCCTTCCAGCAGACGGCATACCAGCGTGGCGTTCCCCACCTGGAACAGAATGTGCTTCGTACCCAGGGTAAAGGCCGCGTTGTCCTCCACGTCCGTAAGAATCTTTTCCACTTCCTTCAGCCCCGCGGCGGGAACCACGAAGCTCAGCTCCCGACCGGTACCCTCCTCCGGGTGGAAGGTGCGCCGGGCAAGGCGGAACCCGTCCACGGCCACGGCGGTGATGGCGTCGTTCGTCACCTCAAATTTCACGCCGGTATGGATCGGCCGACCCTGATTTTCGCTGACGGCGAAAATGGTGCCGGAGATCATCTCCTTCAGCTTGTTCTGGGGGATATAGATCTCCCGTCCGTCGCCCACGTCCGGCAGCTCCGGATAATCCTCGGCGGACTCGGCGGAAATGGTAAAGGAGGCGTACCCCGCCCGGATGGAGACCTTATAGTTTTCGTCCACCACCACGGTCACCGGCCCCTCCGGCAGGCGGCGGATGATATCGCCGAACAGCTTCGCCGGGAGGATGCACTGACCCATGTCGGACACGTCCGCGTCGATCTCGTAGGTGATGGCGGTTTCCATATTATAACCGGTGAGGCTCAGTCCCTGTCCGGCCTTGCACAGGATTCCTTCGATGACGGAAAGACTGCTCTTCTGGGCGACGGTACGGCCCGCAATGTTCAGTCCCGTGACCAGCATGGTTTTTTCACAGGTAAAACGCATAGTCAAGATCCTTTCTTTCTGATTTTATATGATATATCTCTCTATCAATAGGGTTTGGTAGTAATAACAGTGGTAGTGCAAACTTATGTGGAAAAGTCCCTTTTTTCTTAGCGCCGCAATGGATTTTTATTCACAGGACAATGTGGATGATTCACCCCTTTTCCACAGGTGCCGTGAGGAGCCAAAACGGGTGCAGCTTATCCACAGCTGAAATTTCCACATTCCACAGGGGCTGTGGATAGATGTTACAGACAGGAATTGATGTTCGCGGTGATGTCCCGGATGTTGTTCTGCATGGTGGTGTCTCCGTTTTTCAGCGCGACTTCGACCTTCCGAATGGCGTACAATACCGTGGAGTGATCCCGGGCAAATTCCTTGCCGATGTCCGGCAGGCTCAGATTGGTGAGCTTGCGGATCAGATACATGGCGATCTGCCGGGCCTCGGCGGTGCCCTTGTTTTTCTGGGTACCCCTCAGAACCACCTCGTCGATGGAATAGAACTTGCACACCTGACTGATAATAAGGCTGGGGGTAGGCAGGGCGTTGCCCTCGCTCTTGAACATGTCGTCGATGGCTCGGGAGATATTGGGAAGATCCAGGGGCATGTTGTTTAAGTCCCGGTAAGCCAGGATCTTCTTGACCGTACCCTCAATCTGCCGGACGTTGTTGGTGACGTTGATGGCAATATAGTTGCACACGTCGTCGGAAAGGTTCAGTCCCAGATTTTTGGCCTTGTTTTTCAGAATGGCCATACGGGTCTCATAATCCGGCGGCTGAATGTCCGCCAGCAAGCCCCACTCGAACCGGGTCTTCAGCCGGTCTTCCAGGGTCAGCATGTCGCTGGGCTTGCGGTCGGAGGTCATGACGATCTGCTTATGTTCCTCATAGAGCTTATTGAAGGTATGGAAAAATTCCTCCTGGGTGGATTCCTTACCGGCGATAAACTGCACGTCGTCGATCAGAAACAGGTCGGCTTCCCGGTATTTGCTGCGGAATTCGATGTTTTTGCCGTTCTGAATGGCGGCGATCAGCTCGTTGGTGAATTGGTCGCCTTTAATATAGACGATGTTGGCGTCAGGATTTTCCTTGCGGATGCCGTTGGCGATGGCGTACAGCAGGTGGGTCTTGCCCACGCCGGGAGGGCCATAAAGGAACAAAGGATTGTACACCTGCCCCGGCGTCTTGGAAACGGCGATGGCCGCGCTGTGGGCGAAGCGGTTGGAGGGGCCGACAACGAAGTTGTCAAAGGTAAACTGGGGATTGAAGTCCATGGAGGAGACGCTTTTCCCCTTCTGTTTGAAGGCTTCCAGCTCCTCGTCACCGAAGACCATCAGCTTCGCGTCGGAGTTGAACACTTCCTTCAGCGCATCCTGAATGTAATCGGTGCAGCGGCGGCGGATGATCTCCCGGCGGAAATCCGAGGGGGAGTACAGGATCAGATTGTTCTCGTTCAGCTCCACCACCTCGGCGTCGTCAAACCAGGCCGAAACGGTGACAGCCCCCAGCCGCTCTTCCATATGGCTTAAAACCTTTGCCCAGACATAGGCAGATGAATACATAGGGCAGCTCCTTTCCCGGGATGTATCTGAAAACTGTCAAAATGCCCAGACAGAAGCATTTTTTCCCTGTGCCGCACCATTTTTTCTTGAAATACAGCAAGTATTTCAAGAAAAAAATGGCTTACTCGGAACAAAATCCCTCGCTGCCGGTCATTTCGCCGGTTTTCAGATAATACCCTAACTCTTTTGAGGTAAAAACAGTAGAAATCGCTTGATTTTATCGCATATTCTCTCAACCTAAATTTTATCACATTTCCACAGAAAAAACAAGGATTTTTTGTTGAAAAACAATCATTTTCCGAAAGGGACACCGAAAAAATCAGAAAATGCAGAAGATACCTCCACTCCGCCGTCCAAAGGGGAAAATCCACCCATATCCGGTTTTCAAAGGAAGGGAAATTTTGCTTAAATATACCTTGACCCGTGGACAAATCTATGCTAAAATCGACAATTAAGAACCCGGCAATGGCCGTAGGATTCATAGGAGTTCTGTATGAAAAAGGTCTGGACATATCTTGTCATTGCCTTCATCGCGCTGCTGGCGTCCGTCAATTACGAGCTGTTCGTGTTTCCCAACCAGTTCGCCCCCTCCGGCATCAACGGTATCTGTACCATGATCCAGTACGTTACCGGCATCAGCGTGGGATATCTGAGCCTGCTGGTCAATATTCCTCTGGCGATCTGGTGCTATTTTGAGGTCAGTAAGCCTATGGCCGTCCGCAGTATGGTCTATGTGGTCACGTTTTCTCTGGGTCTGCTGATCCTGGACAAGGTGGATCTGTCCGCCTTTGCCTACGTCACGGAGAACGGCACCAGCAAAATTCTCGGCCCCATGGTCGCGGGCGTGATCTACGGTTTTGTGTATTCCGTTCTCATCAAGGCCAGCGCCTATACCGGCGGTACGGATTTTATTTCCGCCATCATCCATAAGCGCCACCCGGACCGGCCGTTTTTCGGCATGAACTTCTCTATCAATTCTGCCATTGCCGTCGCCAGCTATTTCGTCTACGGCTGCCAGATGGAGCCGGTGATATTGTGCATTCTCTATTGCTTCATGACCACAACGGTGGGCGACCGGCTGATGAAGTCCGGCCGGGAGGCCATCTGCTTTGAGATCATTACCAATTTTCCCCAGGAGGTTTCCAGGGAACTGATCGACCGGCTTCACCACACCGCGACCTTCATCCCCGCCAAGGGTATGTACTCCGGCCGGGATACCAGCGTGCTTCTGTGCGTGGTCAATAAGACCCAGGTGGCGCTGGTCAGTCAGATCGTCCACAAATACCCCCATACCTTCGCCATCGTCCACCCCGTGAGCGAGATCCTGGGCAATTTCAAGAATCTCAGCTCCTCCGGCAAGGAGGTCGTGGAGGTTCTGGACGCGGGGGACAGAAAAACCTTATAAGACAACACCGCGCAATTACCATAAGGAATTGCGCGGTGCAGCCATACATTTAGGGCCTATCTGAAAACCGTCAACACGCCCAAACAGCGGGTCTTTTTCGCCTGCTGTGCACCATTTTTCCTTGCAATACACAAGGTATTCACGCAGAAAAATGGCTTCATCAGGCGAAAAATCCCTTGCTGTTGGTCATATTTCCGGTTTTCAGTTAGACCCTAAGCAATCTATTTTACTATAGGAGGTCATACCCAATGGCGTATTACTACCCGGAACCCAGCCACACCTTCAGCGAGTATCTTCTGATCCCCGGCTACACCTCGGAAGACTGCGTTCCCAATAATGTCAGCCTGAAAACGCCCCTCGTCAGGTACCGCAAGGGCGCGGAAGAACCGGCGATTTCTCTGAACGTGCCGCTGACGTCCGCCGTCATGCAGTCCGTCTCCAACGACACCCTTGCCATCGCTCTGGCAAAGGAGGGCGGCATCAGCTTCATTTTCGGTTCTCAGTCCATTGAGAATCAGGCCGCCATGGTGGCGCGGGTAAAGGGCTATAAGGCTGGTTTCGTTACCTCCGCTTCCAATCTGACCCCGGAAGCCACCCTCGCCGACGTGCTGGCCCTGAAGCAGCGCAACGGCTTCTCCACCGTGGCCATCACCCAGGACGGCACCGCCAACGGTAAGCTTCTGGGCATCGTCACCAGCCGCGACTACCGCGTCAGCCGTATGGATCCTACCGACAAGGTCAGAGACTTTATGACCCCCCGCGAAAAGCTGGTCACCGCCCCTGCGGACACCACGCTGAAGGAAGCCAACGACATCATCTGGGAGCACAAGCTCAACAGCCTGCCCATCGTGGACGAAAATGACCACCTGCTGCATTTCGTGTTCCGGAAGGACTATTCCTCCCACAAGGACAATCCCCTGGAGCTGCTGGACAGCAAGAAGCGCTATCTGGTAGGCGCAGGCATCAATACCCGGGACTATGCCGCCCGTATTCCCGCCCTGCTGGAAGCCGGTGCGGACGTGCTGGTGATCGACTCCTCCGAGGGATACACCTGCTGGCAGGAAAAGACCATCAAGTGGGTGCGGGACACCTACGGCGACACCGTGAAGATCGGCGCGGGCAACGTGGTGGATAAGGACGGATTCCGCTTCCTGGCGGAAGCCGGAGCTGACTTTGTGAAGGTCGGCATCGGCGGCGGCTCCATCTGTATCACCCGGGAGACCAAGGGCATCGGCCGTGGTCAGGCTACCGCGCTGATCGAGGTCGCCGCGGCCCGTGACGCGTATTTCAAGGAGACGGGCATCTACGTGCCCATCTGCTCCGACGGCGGCATTGTCCACGACTACCACATGACTTTGGCACTGGCCATGGGCGCGGACTTCCTGATGCTGGGACGTTACTTCGCCCGCTTCGACGAAAGCCCCACGAGCAAGGTCATGGTCAACGGCGCGTACATGAAGGAATACTGGGGCGAAGGCTCCAACCGCGCCCGGAACTGGCAGCGCTACGACCTGGGCGGCTCCGCCAAGCTCAGCTTTGAGGAAGGCGTTGACTCCTACGTCACCTATGCCGGCCCCCTGCGGGACAACGTGGAAGCATCCTTGTACAAGGTCAAGTCCACCATGTGCAACGTAGGCGTGACGAACATCCCCGACCTCCAGCAGAACGCCAAGCTGACGCTGGTGTCCTCCGTGTCCATCGTCGAGGGCGGATATCACGACGTGACGCTGAGAAGCTCTTCTCCGGTGAAGTAAACGACAATCATATAAAAATTGCTGCCCGGCCATGGCCGGGCAGCAATTTTGACTTTTCAACATGATAGTTCACACAATTTGATTGATTCTTTGATTGATTCTTGCTATAATACAAAAAAAGGAGATGGTTCTATGCCGACAATTTCCATGTTCCGGGGCATCAAGATAACAATGTATTGGGCAGATCACATGCCGCCTCATTTCCACGCAACCTATGGCGGAGAAGAAGTAATCGTTTCCATTCACGACCTGGATGTGCTGGAAGGAAATTTCCCCAGCAAACAGTTGAAGATGCTCCTCGGCTGGGCAGCACTCCGGCAGGATCAGCTTATGGAAAACTGGGAACTGGCGGTAAATAAACAGGAACTATTTTCAATTGAACCGCTGAGATAATCCTCATAACGCGGAAAGGATGTGAGATTATGGGGAAAAGTGTAGAATATTATCTGTCCAAAGGATACGACCGGAAAATGGCAGAGTATTTTGCTTCCGGGCGCAAGCGTATCACCAAAGTCGTTCCCAGAAATGATTTCACATTGCTGCTGAGCTTTGATAATGGGGAAACTCGGCTGTACGATGCCCGTCCCTTGCTTCAGGCCGGAACCGTGTTTGCACCCTTCCGGGAATGGGACAATTTCCGCAGAGTATATCTGGACGAAGACCACAGCGTCTGCTGGGATATTGACCCCAATGTTGACAGCAATGAGGTATGGAACAACAAGGTAGACTTGTGCCCGGACAGCTGCTATGTGGACAGCGTTCCTTTTCATTGACATTTTATGTTAAAATCCCGCTGCGTTGTAGCAGCGGGATTTTACTTTCCCTTTTTCTCTTTTTGTTCCATGTACTTTCTCAGAATCAGGTTGATGTACTGGGACAAGGGACGGCAGTCCTCGTCCGCCTTTTCACGCAGCTTTTCCAGCAGGTCGCTGTCGATTGTGATGCTGATTCTTTCCTTTAATGGCTTCATACATAATCACCCGGAGGATAGTATAGCATTTTATCGGATATGTTATTGACAATACATACTCAATAATATATAATAATACTTAGTAATATTGATATAGGATGATACTATGATCGTGGTACTCAACAACCGTCAATTCGGAAAAAACCTGCGATTCCTCCGCAGGCGGCACCGTTACAGCCGCTGGGAGCTGGCAAATCTCATCTGCTCTTACCCCAAGGTCATCCGGGATTGGGAGACCGGCAGGAGCTTTGACGTGGATTCTGCTTGTATGCTGAATATTGGGAAGCTGTTTGACGTTCCGGTCGAGTCCCTGATCGACGACGACCTCAGACGCGCTTATAAAGCCAGACCCCGATAAAATGACCCCCGCTGCATAAAGCAGCGGGGGTGTCGCTTATCTTATGAAGGATGTACTCAGATTGCAGCTCCAGCTTTCCCCCGGGTCCAGAATGGCGGCGGCGGGCTTTTCCTCCCAGCGGATGGAACCGCCCTCCGGGCTGGGAAGGCTGTGCCACGGCTCGATGCACACGAACTTAGGTTCTCCGCCGGGCATCGACCAGAGCAGCGTGTAGGGGAACTCCGAAATGTCGCATACCACAGCCCGGCCGGTGCCCTTCTCGTAAATCCCCAGCTTGCGGGATCGGAGATTTACCATGCAGTGGCTGTCGTTGGCAAACAGCTCCCGGGTGATGGGGATGGCGCGGATATTGCTCCCCAGGGTGTAGAAATCCCCGTGAATCAGCCCCAGCGGCTGGCAGTTAATGCAGAGGGGGGACTCCGGTTTGCTGAACCGAAGCTCGTAGTCCGACAGCGTATGCTCCTCGTCAAAGGGAACGGAAAAGGCGGGATGATAGCCGATGCCGAAATACAGCCTGTCGTCGTCCAGGTTCTCCACCGTCAGCTTGTGGTGCAGGGTGTCACCCTCCAGGGTGAAGGTGGAAACCAGCCGGAACGCGTAGGGGAACATCCGCAGGGTCTCCTCATTGCTGGCCAGCTCCAGCACAAGGGTGTCCTCCGTCCGGCGCACCAGGGTATGCTCCATCAGCCGGGCAAAGCCGTGCAGCTTCGCCTGATACACCTCGCCCTTGGTTTCGATCAGGCCGTCCACGACCCTTCCGGTGTGGGGGAACAGAATGGGCGCGTGATAGCCCCAGACGCTTTCGTCCGCCTGCCACATATGCTCCACGTCGTCGCATTTCCGCAGGACGCTTTTCACCTGGGCGCCCCAGGTGGTGACGGTGACGATCAGATATTCATTTTCAATGGCGTATTCCATAGCTTATTTCTGCTCCTTCAGCAGGTCGCGGATTTCCGTCAGAAGCACTTCCTCATTGCCGGGCTTGGGCGGCTCGGCGGGGGCGGCCTCTTCCTTTTTCTTGCCCAGCTCCGTCAGCTTGTTCAGGCTCTTCACAAGGAAGAACACCACCAGCGCCAGGATCAGAAAGTTGATCACGGCGGAGATGAAGCTGCCGTAGTTCAGGGTGTTTAAGACCACGTTTCCGGCGTCGTCCACCACAGGCTCGCCGAACAGCCGGGGCAGGACGATCTTCATTTCCGAAAAATCGATGCCGCCCAGGAAAATGGACACGATGGGCATGATGATATCGTCGGTCAGGCTCTTGGTGATGGTGGAGAACGCCGCGCCGATGATGGTGCCCACGGCCAGCGCCATGGCGTTGCCCTTAATGGCGAAGGCGGCGAATTCATTCCACCAGGAGGGCTTCTTCACGGGATTTTTCATGGCGCGTCTTCCTTATTTCTTCTCAATGACCTCAATGCCGCCCAGATATTTCCGCAGGACCTCGGGCACCACGACGGAACCGTCGGCTCTCTGGTTCTGCTCCACCATGGCGGGGAAAATGCGGGAGGTGGCGAGGCCGGACCCGTTCAGGGTGTGGACGAACTCGGGCTTGCCGGTGGCCTCCCGGCGGAAACGGATGTTGCCCCGGCGCGCCTGGTAATCCCGGGCGTTGGACACGGAGGAAACCTCCTTGTAGCCGTTCATGGAGGGAATCTGAATCTCAATGTCGTAAGTCCGTGCCATGGAAGCGGAGCAGTCCCCCGCGGCCAGCTTCACGGTGCGGAAGTGGAAGCCCAGACCCTTCACCAGATTTTCGGCCTTGCGCACCAGCTCGTCAAAGGCCGCGTCGGAATCCTCGGGGCGGGTGAACTGGAACATTTCCACCTTGTTGAACTGGTGGCCGCGCACCATGCCCCGCTCGTCGGCGTGGCCGGAACCTGCTTCCCGGCGGAAGCAGGGGGTGTAGGCAAAGAACTTCCGGGGCAGCTCGGCTTCGGTGAGGATCTCGTCCCGGTAGATGGAGCACAGAGCGGCCTCCGCGGTGGGCAGCATATAGTGGACGCGGTCGTCGGTGGGGTTGGCGATTTTATAGACCTCGTCGGCAAACTTGGGGAACTGACCGGCGGTCTCGCCGCACTGGTACTCCAGCATGTGAGGCGGCAGGATGAACTCGTAGCCGTCGGCGATGTGGCAGTCGATGAAGTAGTTCAGCAGCGCCCATTCCAGGCGCGCGCCCATGCCCTTATACATCCAGAAGCCGGAACCCGCCAGCTTGACGCCCCGGTCGTAGTCGATCAGGCCCAGATTTTCGCACAGGTCGACATGGTGCTTGGGGGTGAAGTCAAACTTGTGAGGCTGGCCAAAGTAGCGCAGGGGCTCGTTGTTTTCCTTTCCGCCGGGCTTCAGGTCGGGGTCGGGCAGGTTGGGCAGGCTCAGCATGGCGACGCGGTACTCGTCGCTGAGGGTCTTCAGCTCGGCCAGCTCCTGCTCGATGGCCTCGGCGATCTGCACGGACTGGGCGTTGTTGGCGGCGATGGTTGCGTCCAGCTCGGATACGTCCTTGCCTTCCTTCTCGGCCTTCTTCTTCATGCCGAAGAGCTTGCCGTTTTCCTTGGCCAGCTTGTTCTTCTGGGCGGTCTGGGTCTCGGTGTTGGTCTTCAGGGCGCGGATTTTTCCGTCCAGCTCCAGAATGCGGTCGACGGTGGCGTCGCAGTCCACTTCCTTCGCCCGCAGACCGGCCTTGACGGCGTCGGGATTTTCCTTGATTTTTTTGATGTCCAGCATGATGTTACCTCTCCTTAGAATGGGAATTTAGGAAGCTCTGAATAAATCGGCAAGAACTGTGAGCGAGAGATTTTT
>DJNI01000008.1:17298-17655 GCA_002436765.1 Clostridiales bacterium UBA6468 | reverse complement strand
GCAAGGGCCGCTGCAACGTGACCAACAACTGCACCGCCCAGGAGGCTTTGCAGAACGTCCCCCGGAACGGGCGGTTTCTCTACAGCGCCATGACGGCGTTCCCGCCGGAAAAGACGATGGCCTTTTTTGAAGAACATGGCTGCCGTCTGAAAACCGAGCGGGGAAACCGGGTCTTCCCGGTGACGGACAAGTCCCAGTCCGTTCTGGACTGCCTGCAATCGGAGCTGCACCGGCAGAAAATCGCCGTGAAGACTGCCCGGGTCAGGGATGTTCTCACCCGGGACGGACATGTTACCGGGGTGAGAACGCAAGATGAAGAAATCGCCGCAGGCTGGGTGATTCTCGCCACCGGCGGCG
>DJNI01000008.1:16937-17266 GCA_002436765.1 Clostridiales bacterium UBA6468 | reverse complement strand
ATCCCGCCACCGGCTCCACCGGCGACGGCTACGGCATTGCCGCCGCCCTGGGACATACCATCATCCCCCCGGAGGGAAGCCTGGTACCCCTGGAGACGGCGGGAAACGACTGCCAGGAAATGCAGGGGCTGAGCCTGCGGAACGTGGGGGTCAGGCTGCTGAACGCCAAGGGAAAGGTGCTCTACAAGGACTTTGGTGAGCTGCTGTTCACCCACTTCGGCGTATCCGGCCCCACGGTGCTGTCGGCGAGCTGCCACTTAAAAGGGGACGGCTGCCGCCTGGTGCTGGACTTGAAGCCCGCTTTGGAGAATGAAAAGCTGGAAGCCCGC
>DJNI01000008.1:16572-16907 GCA_002436765.1 Clostridiales bacterium UBA6468 | reverse complement strand
TTCTGCGGGACTTAGAGCAGTATCAGAACCGGAGCATGGAAAATGCCCTGGCGGATTTGCTGCCCCGGAGCATGATCCCCGTGGTGCTGCGCAGGCTGGACATTGCGCCGGAAATGCAGGCCAATTCTCTGACGAAGCAGAAGCGCCGCGCACTGGTGGAGCTGCTGAAGGCTTTCGCCATTGACATCACCGGCAAGCGCCCGGTGTCCGAGGCGATCATCACCAGCGGCGGCGTGAAGGTATCGGAAATCGACCCCAAAACCATGGAATCCAAGCGCGTGCCCGGGCTGTATTTTGCCGGAGAGGTCATTGACTGCGACGCCTACACCGGCGGG
>DJNI01000008.1:284-16520 GCA_002436765.1 Clostridiales bacterium UBA6468 | reverse complement strand
CGGCGGGTTCAACCTGCAAATTGCCTGGGCGACGGCCTACGCCGCAGGGATGGCGGCAGCGGAGAAAAAGGAGGAAACCCTATGAATGCAGAACAGATTATGAAGATTTTTGCGGATACGGCCTATATCCGCACCGGCGGCAGCCCGGAGGAGCTGCGTGCGGCGCAGTATTTGCAGGACAAGGTGGCCGAATTGGGGCTGAAGGCCGAGATCGTGCCCTTTGACGTGCCCATGTCCCAAATGCAGGAGGCGACGCTCCGGGTGGACGGCGCGGACGTGACCTGCAAGGGCTACCTGTGCGCCGGAAACGGGGAGGTGGAAGCGCCCTTCTACTATCTGCGGGATTCCGGCCCCTGCGCCCTGAGCCGGTGCCGGGGAAAAATCGTGATGATCGACGGCTATCTGGGCTACTGGATGTATCACGACCTGCTGGAAAACGGCGCGGTGGGCTTCATTACCTATGACGGGAACACCAATTACACCGACCGGGATATCGACCAGCGGGAGCTGCGCGCCTACGTCCACAACGGTAACCGGATTCCCGGCGTGAACATCAACGCCAAGGACGCGGTGGAGCTGATCCGCAAGGGGGCTTCCACGGCGAAGATCACGCTGAAGCAGGAGGAGTATACCGGCCGGTCCCATAACGTTGTTCTGGATATGCCGGGACAGGTGGACGAGTATATCGCCTTCACCGCCCACTACGATTCCACGTCCTTGTCCCAGGGCGCGTATGACAACATGTCCGGTTCTCTGGGGATCCTGGGCATCGCGGAGCATTTCGCGGCGCATCCCCACCGCTACGGTCTTCGCTTCCTCTGGTGCGGCAGCGAGGAACGGGGACTGCTGGGTTCCAAGGCATACTGTGCCGACGAGGAGAAGCTCAAGAACTGCGTGCTGAACATCAACCTGGACATGATCGGCTGCATCATGGGCAAATTTATTTCCTGCGTCACCGGCGAGGAAAGGCTGTGCCATTATATTTCCTATCTGGGTGACGAGCTGGGCTTCCCGGTGGATGTGAAGCAGGACGTGTATTCCAGCGACTCCACACCCTTTGCCGATAAGGGCGTCCCAGCCATGTCCTTCGCCCGCGTTGCGCCCTCCAACACCGCCGCCATCCACAACCGCTATGACACCATGGCGCTGATGAAGGGCGAGCAGATGGTGCTGGATACGGATTTCCTCATTGCATTTGCGGAGCGCATGGCGAACGCCGTCCGGTGCCCCGTGACCCGGGAGATTCCGGAGAACATGAAGGAAAAGCTGGACATCTACCTCTGCCGCAAGCGCGCGCCGAAGCAGTAAAGCTGAAAAAACAGACCTTTCACACAAAGGGGCTTCCTCCCAAAATCGGGGAAGCCTCTTAAAATATCGATACTTATTCCGGCACGATTCAGAACGGTGTTCATAGATACGTTTCCAAAACGAGTGAAATTCCGAAGGAATCCATGCAGAAAACCACGAAAAAAGCGGCAATTTGTCAAAACGACGAAAACAGGACATAATTTATTCACAAGTTTGTGTTGTCTTCTGTATTGTATTATTTTTGTAAAATGTTACAATGAAGCTGTACTTTTCCACCGGCGCTGCCGGAAAACTAAAAAGAAAGGTCGATACTATGTTAGAGAAAGTTTTCAAGCTCTCCGAGAACAAGACCACCGTCAAGACCGAGGTCGTGGCTGGCCTCACCACGTTCATGACGATGGCCTACATCATCGCGCTGAACCCGAACCTGCTCACCGGCTTCGGTGCCGAGGGTCAGGATCTTTGGAACGGTGTGTTCCTGGCAACCTGCATCGCCTCTGCCATTGGTACGTTCTGCATGGCGTTCCTGGCCAACAAGCCCTTCGCAATGGCTCCCGGTATGGGTCTGAACAGCTTCTTTGCCGTAGTCGTCGGCAATATTGTCGCCATGACCGGCATGACTTATGTGGCTTCCTTCCAGGCCGCTCTGGTCATCATCCTGCTTGAGGGCATTCTCTTCGTTTTCCTGTCCATCTTCAACGTCCGTGAGAAGATCGTCGAGGCCATTCCCCTCGGCATCCGTCTGGGCATCTCCCCCGCCATCGGCCTGATGCTGATGAATATCGGCCTTGGCTCCAACGTGGGCATCTACGCAGAGGGCAACGGCTTTGCCACTCCTTTCTACGTCATGCGGGACTTCTTCGGCGCGCTGACCCCCAGCTATCTCCAGGGGAATATGGGAGACGTCGGCTTCGCCACCATGATCCTGACCGTCGTGACCATGTTCATCGGCCTGTTTGCCATCCTGGCCATGGCCAAGCAGGGCATCAAGGGCTCCGTGCTGTTCGGTATGCTCATCGCTTCCGTGGTCTACTGGATCGGCTCCTTCGCGTTCCTGGACACCAACCCCTTCGCTTCCCTGGCCACCGCTTCCTTCCTGCCTCCCTTCGCCGATATGGCCAAGGTCACCCTGTTCAAGTTTGACTTTGCCGGTTTCGCGCAGATCGGCTGGTTCACTGCCGTCACCCTGATCATCACCTTCTGCATCATTGACATGTTCGACACCATCGGCACTCTGGTGGGCACCGCCTCCCGCGCCGGTATGGTGGACGAGAAGGGCGACATGCCCAACATGAAGGAGGCTCTGCTGTCCGACGCCATCGGCACCATCGCCGGCGCCTGCACCGGCACTTCCACCATCACCACCTTCATCGAGTCCGCTTCCGGTGTCGAGGCCGGCGGCCGCACCGGTCTGACCGCCGTCGTCACCGGGCTGCTGTTCCTGGCCTGCATCTTCATCGCCCCCATCGCCGCCATCATCCCCGCCGCCGCGACCTCCGCCGCTCTGATCTACGTGGGCATCCTGATGCTCCAGGGTCTGAAGCGGATCGACTTCGACAACATGGATCAGATGGTTCCCGTGGCGCTGATGCTCATCGGTATGCCCATCTCCGGCTCCATCGGCCACGCCATCGGCCTGGGTCTGATCTCTTATACCATCATGAAGCTCTTCAGCGGCAAGGCCAAGGAGGTCTCCGTCCTGACCTACGCGATCTCCGCCCTGTTCCTGGTGAAGTTCTTCCTCGCCGTGTGATCCTGACGCAAAAATGAATTTCCGCCCGAAAGAAGATTGCTTCTTTCGGGCGGTTTTCCGTCTGGGATAATCGCCATCAAAAAAGGCGAACCGCGTGTGGCGGTTCGCCTTTTTGAAATCGGACAGTGCTGCCATTACAGGTCGCAGTTGCCAACGGTTCTGGGGAAGGGGAGGACGTCCCGGATGTTGCCCATGCCGGTGAGGTACATGACGCAGCGCTCAAAGCCCAGACCGAAGCCTGCGTGACGGGCGGAGCCGTACTTGCGCAGATCGAGATAGAAGGCGTAGTCCTCCGGCTTCATGCCCAGCTCTTTGATGCGGCTTTCCAGAATATCGAAGTTGTCCTCACGCTGGCTGCCGCCGATGATCTCGCCGATGCCGGGAACCAGACAGTCCATAGCGGCCACGGTCTTGCCGTCGGGGTTCAGCTTCATGTAGAACGCCTTGATCTCCTTGGGGTAATCCGTGACGAAGACGGGCTTCCTGAATACCTTCTCCGTCAGGAAGCGCTCGTGCTCGGTCTGCAGGTCGCTGCCCCAGTGGACGGGGTACTCAAATTCGTCGTTGTGCTTTTCCAGCAGCGCCACGGCGTCGGTGTAGGTGATGCGGCCAAACTCGTTGCGCAGGACGTTGTGCAGCCGGTCAAGCAGACCCTTGTCGATGAACGCATTGAAGAAGTTCATCTCTTCGGGGGCATGCTCCAGAACATAGGAGATGATATACTTGATCATGGCCTCGGCCAGCTCCATGTCGTCTTCCAAGTCGGCAAAGGCGATCTCCGGCTCGATCATCCAGAATTCGGCGGCATGGCGGGTGGTGTTGGAGTTTTCGGCACGGAAGGTGGGGCCGAAGGTGTAGACGTTGCGGAAGGCCATGGCGAAGGTCTCGGCGTTGAGCTGGCCGGAAACGGTCAGGTTGGTGGGCTTGCCGAAGAAATCCTGACTGTAATCGACCTTGCCGTCCTCGGTCTTGGGGACGTTGTTCAGGTCAAGGGTGGTGACCTGGAACATTTCCCCCGCGCCCTCGCAGTCGGAGCCGGTGATCAGGGGCGTGTGGACATACACAAAGTCCCGATCCTGGAAAAACTGATGGATGGCCATGGCGGCAAGGCTGCGGACGCGGAACACCGCCTGGAAGGTATTGGTACGGGGACGCAGATGGCTGATGGTGCGCAGAAATTCCAAGGAGTGGCGCTTGGGCTGGAGGGGATAGTCGCTGGTGGAAGGGCCTTCCACGGTGATCTCCTCGGCCTGGATCTCAAAGGGCTGCTTGGAGTCCGGGGTGAGAACCAGTGTGCCGCGAACGATCAGGGCGGCGCCGATGTTGATTTTGGAAATCTCCTGGAAATTCTCCAGGGCATCGTTATACACCACCTGTACGGGGGTGAAATAAGTACCGTCGTTCAGGATAATGAAGCCAAACTGCTTGCTGCCCCGGCGGTTTCGCACCCAGCCGCCGACGTTCACTTCGGCGCCGGCATATTTTTCGGTGTTTTTGAACAGGTCACGGACGGTAATCAAATCCATATGGGTGTCCTCTTTTCTCGCAGAAAGTATAAGGAAGAAATCACCGAAAGCGATCGCCGATTTCTTCATAGTTTCCTTAAGTATACGTCAATTAGGAAGATTTTACAATAGGAAAATGAATTTTTTGTGAAAAATATCAAGATAAGGAATTCTTAAGTGTACATTTCCGCCGTTTTGTGATACAATGCCCTGAGTTTCGATAAAGGAGCGGATGAACAGTGGGCAGAACCACAGGCAGACAGAGAACAGGGCGTCGCGGGAATTTCTTTTTTGTACCGCTGTCCTTTTTCCTGGTGGAAGTATTTGCCTTTTTCTTTTTATCCCTGAATGCGGAGGAATTTCGGCCGGCGCAGCTCTGGCCGCTGGCCTTCGGCGCATTGTGGGCGGCGATCTTAAGCGGCTTCGTCCGGCTGCTCCCGGCGAAAGCGGGGAGAGTGGCATACGGCATTTTGTATTTCGTCGCCGCGATCTATGCCGCCGTGGAGACGGGGTATTTTTACCTGTTTTCCGAGATGATGTGGCTGTCGGATTTCCGCTATGCCTCCGAGGGGTCGGACTACTTTTCCGTCCTGCTGAGTTACCCCATCGGCTGGTGGCTGGGATTGGCGGCGCTGGTGGTGCAGGGTATCGTGATCCTGGTGAAATTCCCAAGGTGGAAGCAGAAGTGGTCGACCGGCATTGCGGCTGCGGCGGTTGCCATCGCCGCGTCGGTAGGCGCGGCATGTCTGCCCCAGGCGGTGTTTTTGCAGGACGGCGACATTCGGTATGCCTCCTCCGATTACGGCAGAGTCCAGTCTGCCGAGGCGGCCTATGACAATATGTTCAACGCCCACCGGCTGTATCAGGTCTGCGGATTGTACCAGACGCTGGAAAAGGACATCTACAAAAACGGCATTTATCCCCTGACGCCGAGCTACGCCGCGGCGCAGAAGGCGGGGAAAGCGGAGATCAACGCCTACTTTGCCGACCGTACCGTGGGCGGGGACAACGAAATGACCGGCCTGCTGAAAGGAAAAAACGTGGTTCTGGTGCTCATGGAGTCCATGGACGACTGGATGATCGGGGAGTACACCCCCACGCTGAACCGGCTCATGTCCGAGGGCATTTCCTTCACCCACTTTTACACGCCGGGCTACGGCGGCATCCGCACCTTCAATTCGGAGTTCTGCGTGAATACCGGCTCGTTTCTGAGCAGTCAGGGCGGCTATGCCTTCGACTACATCACCAACACCTACCGACAGTCCCTTGCCAGCCTGCTGACGCAGGAGGGGTATTCCGCCAAGACCTTCCACTATAACGACCCCAGCTTCTACAGCCGCGGCGTCTTCTCTCCCGCCATGGGGTATTCGGAATATGTCTGCTATGGGGACTACATCGGCGAAGACGAGGAAGACCTACTGTATGACGATCAGCTGCTGTTTGACAATCCCGGCCTGAATGCCGAATTTTTCCGGGAGGGGCAGCCGACCCTGAACTTCATCATCACCCGCTCCGCCCACTTAAGCTACAAGTACAACGAGGTTCTGAGCTACTGGGCGCTGAAAAAGTACCCGGAATTCCGGGGGCTTACGGGGAACGAGGAAACGGACTGCGCCTATCTCAAGGCCAAGCTGGTGGACGACCTGTTTGCCCGGCTGCTTGGGGAGCTGGAGGACAAGGGGCAGCTGGAAAACACCGTCATCATCGGCGTTACCGACCATTACACCTACGGCTACAAGGACGAGGAGTCCCTGTTCGCCCTCTCCGGGGTGGATGACGCGCTGCTGCTGGAAAAGACGCCCTGCTTCATCTGGAGCACGGATTTGCAGCCCATGGAGGTGGACAAGACGCTGAACACCTCTGACCTTTTGCCTACGATGCTGAACCTTCTGGGCGTGGACAGCCCCTACGACTACATAGGCCGGGACGCCTTTGACCCCACCTATGAGGGCTACGCCCTGTTTTCCGACGGCAGCTGGATATCCGGAGATATTGCCTACGACGCGGTGACGGAGCGGATCCTCAGCATCACCGGCGGCGAAGCGGAGGCCAGCGAGGAAATGATCGACGCGATGGCCGAAAAGGTTGAGCAGTTCGTGCGGATCAACAATCTGATCCTGGAGACGGACTACTATAAGGACAACACAGCGGCAAACTAAAAACAGGCTCCCCTCCGACAGGCGAAAGACCGTCGGAAGGGAGCCTTTTGTTATCCCAGATACTTTTCCAGACACACCAGCTGCACATTGGGGATGCCGTTGAAAACGCACTCCACGATGCCCACTTCCTCATATCCCAGAGCGTGGTACAGCGTTCGCGCCCGCTTATTTTTCACGTTGGTGTCCATCCGCAGGGCGGGGCAGCCGTTCCGCTTCGCATAGTCCTCATAAAAGGCGACAAAAGCCCGGCCGTAGCCCTTGCCGCCCTCCAGAGGATCGACCACAAGGCAGTGCAGCACCATGACCTCGTTATCCTCCGCGGCGTGCTTCCATGCCGCGCCTTTGTATTCGCGGACCTGAACCTGGTTGATGACGGCGGCGGCGACCACCTTCCCGCCGTCTGCCATGACGAACAGATCGCCCCGTTCCAGAGCGGCCTCCGCCGTTTTTCGGGTAGGGTAGACGCCCCGGATCCAGCCGATGGTAGCAAGGCCCTGTTCCTCGCTGCCGTGAATGCGGTCGTAGATTGCTTCAATGCTGTCGATGTCGCTTCTCCGCGCTTTTTGTACGGTCATGGTTGACTTCTCCTTTTTGCTTGACAGAGCATGGCGTTTTTCGTGCTTCCTGGGCAGTATTATAGCATGGCCTGACGGTTTGTTCAACGGCTCAGACAGAGCAAAGGAACCTCCGCACAAATCATCTGCGGCAGTGGGCGGATCTTTTCTGCCCACTGCCGCAGACCCGAATCAGAGGCTTCCTTGAATTGGGACAAAAAGGGGGCTGAGGCTTCCTGACAAATTGTGCGGTGCAGCCGTAAAATTACAGAACCTTGGACAGGAAGTCCTTTAAGCGGGGATTTTGAGGATTGCCGAAAATCTGGGCGGGGGCGCCTTGCTCCAGGACCTTTCCGTCGTCCATGAACAGCACCCGGTTGCCCACCTCCCGGGCAAAGCCCATTTCGTGGGTGACGACCACCATGGTCATGCCGCTTTCCGCCAGCTCCTTCATGACGGCGAGAACCTCGCCCACCATTTCCGGGTCGAGGGCGGAGGTGGGTTCGTCGAAAAGCATGACCTTGGGATTCATGGCCAGCGCCCGGACGATGGCGATCCGCTGCTTCTGGCCGCCGGAAAGCTGGTTGGGGTAGGCGTCCGCCTTTTCCTCCAGACTGACCCGGCGCAGCAGCTGGGTGGCCTTGTCGTCCGCCTCCGCCTGGGTCATCAGGCCGGTGCGCACGGGGGCAAGGGTGATATTCTTGCGGATGGTCATGTTGGGGAAGAGATTGAAGTGCTGGAACACCATGCCCATCTTCCGGCGGACAAGATCAATGTCCGTCTTGGGGTCGGTGATGACCTCGCCGTCGAAGGTGATGGTGCCGGAGGTGGGCTCCTCCAGCAGGTTCAGACTGCGCAGGAACGTGGATTTGCCGGAGCCGGAGGGGCCGATGATGACCATTTTGTCCCCGGGGTAGATGTGTTCGGAAATGTCCTTGAGAACCAAGTGGTCGCCGAAGGATTTGCTCAGATGCTTAACGTCTATCACTTTGACGCAGCCTCCTTTCCAGTAAACTTTGCAGCCAGCTGAAGATCATGACCAGCAGCAGATAGATGCAGGCGATGCCGATGAGGGGGAACATCTGCTCGTAGGTGCGGCCGTAAATGGCCTGGGCGGCGTAGACCATCTCCTTGCCGCCGATGACGGTGATCAGGGAGGTGTCCTTCAGCAGCATGATGAACTCGTTGCCAAGAGCCGGTAAAATGGCCTTGAAGGCCTGGGGAATGACGATCAGACGCATGGTGTCGATGTAGCCGAGGCCAAGGCTCCGCCCCGCTTCCGCCTGACCGGGGTCAAGGGACATGAGGCCGCCCCGGATGATCTCGGAGACGTAAGCGCCGGAGTTGATGCCCAGGGTCAGGGCGCCCACCATGGTGTAGTTCCGGGAGAAGGAGAAGATCACGAAGCCCATGATCAGCAGCTGCACCATCATGGGCGTGCCGCGGATGACGGTGACGTATACCTTGCAGATGCCGTTGAGCAGGCCGAGAACGGGATTTTTGTGTCCCGTCCGCTGCTGGTCGTGGGCGGTCCGGATCACGGCTACCACAATGCCGAGGATGATGCCCAGGGTCAGCGCCATGGCCGTGACCAGCAGGGTGGTGCCCACGCCGTTTAAGTATTGCTTCCAGCGGCTTCCTTCGATAAATGCCTGATAGAATTTGACGTAGAATTCCTGCCAGAAGGATGCGGTGCCGTCCCGCATCAGGGGCTTCCAAAGTTCGTAAAGTTCCACAGCTTCACCTTCTAATTTCATTATAGTGTTATACGCAGAAAATCGGCCTTCCCGGTGCGAAGGTCGGTTTTCCGGGTACAACCGTGCCAGGGGCGGCTCAAGCCGCCCCTGGCTAAGCGATCGGATCATTCAGCGGTGATGTACTTGTCAACGATGGCCTGAATGGTACCGTCGGCAGTCAGCTCGGCCAGCGCCTGGTTGATGGCGTCCAGAAGGGCAGTGTTGTCCTTGTTCACGCCGATGGCGTAGTTCTCGGTGACGTACTCGGTATCGAGAATGGTCAGACCGGGGTTAGCGGCCACAAAGGCCTCGGCAGGAGCGGAGTCGATGACCACGCAGTCAACCTGACCGTTGATCAGAGCCTGCACGGCGGAAGCACCGTTGTCATAGGCGGTGACATGATCGTCGCCGTAATCGTCGGAGGTGTAGATGTAGCCGGTGGTGCCGCGCTGGGTGCCGATCATCTTCTCGCCCAGGTTGTCCAGGGTCACGTCGGAGCCTTCCTTGACGATGACCACCTGCACGCCGGTGGCGTAGCTGTCGGAGAAGTTCATGACCAGCTTCCGATCCTCGGTGACGGTGACGCCGGCCATAACGATGTCGGATTTATTCTGCTGCACAGCCAGCAGAGCGGCGTCGAAGTCCATATCGTCCACGACCAGCTCCAGACCCAGCTTCTCGGCGATGGCGCCGGCGACCTCAACATCGATGCCCTCGTAGCTGCCGTCGTCGGCGACCATCTCATAGGGAGGGAAGGCGGCGTTGGTGGACATGATCAGCTTACCGGGCTTAACGGTCTTCAGCTCGGCAGCGGCGGTCTCGGCAGCTGTGGTCTCAGCGGCCGTGGTCTCGGCAGCGGCGGTGGCGGTGGGCGCCTCGGTGGCGGCGGTGGTGGCCTTGGCGGTGTTGCTGCTGCCGCAGCCGGCGAACATGGACATGACCATCAGAACGGTCAGCGCAAGTGCGAATACCTTTTTCATAAATTTTACTCTCCTTTTCATTTTTGACCTCCCGTAGCCGGGAGGTGATTGATGAGTGCATTATAGCGCGTATGTTATTCACCGTCAATAGGATGAATATACAACAATAAAAGAAAAATCAGGCTGCGCATAATGAAAATACCACAAAAACACGCAAATTCAATATGAATATGTGAATATTCATGGGCTTTATCCCAAATCATACCAACGTAAGGGCGAATATTATTCATTGCGGATGAATATGCAACAGAACAGACCGCCGGTTGACGGGGCTGCCGGTATCTGGTATAATTTACGCAAATACCGCGACCGGGAGGATGCCTTATGAAAACCACCGTCAGAGAACTGGATTACGAAAAAGTCATGGCGCTGCCCCAGTATCCCCATCTGCATCCCGTCAGACCCGGCATTTTCTGGCGTACCCTCGTCCGGGTGCTGTCCATGTTGGGACTGGTCGGAACCCGCTTCCGTTACACCGGCGAGGGCATGGAGAAGGTCGGCAGGAACGAGCCGTGCCTGATCCTCATGAATCATTCCTGCTTTCTGGATCTGCTGATCGCAAGCACCATTCTCTACCCCCGCCCCTACAATATTATCTGTACATCCGACGGCTTCGTGGGCATGGGCGGGCTGAAGGCGCGGCTGATGCGCGCCATCGGCTGCGTGCCCACCCGGAAATTCGTCACCGATCTGACCCTGGTGCAGGATATGCTCTATTGCCTGAAGGATCTGAAAAGCAGCGTGCTCATGTACCCGGAGGCAAGCTATTCCTTTGACGGCACCTGCACGGCGCTGCCCCGGAAGATGGGTGTGCTGCTGAAAAAGCTGGACGTGCCGGTGGTGATGATCGAGACCTTCGGCGCGTTCAGCCGCAATCCGCTGTACAATGAATTGCAGGTGCGCAGAAGCGTACCCGTTTCGGCGAAGGTGCGATTGCTCTACAGCCGGGAGGACTTGAAGGAGAAATCCGTCAAGGAGCTGTCCGACGGGCTGGACGCGGCCTTTTCCTTCGACCAGTTCCGCTGGCAGAAGGAAAACGGCATAAAGATCACCGACGACTTCCGGGCGGACGGTCTGGAGCGTATTCTATACAAATGCCCCCACTGCGGCACGGAGGGAGAGACGAAAGGCAAGGGCACCGGCCTGACCTGCCGCCATTGCGGTAAGCACTGGGAGCTGACCCCCATCGGCGACCTGGCAGCGTCGGAAGGGGAGACGGAGTTCGCCCACATCCCCGACTGGTATCGCTGGGAACGGGAGCAGGTGCGCCGGGAGCTTGAGGACGGGACATACAGGCTGGACATCGACGTGGACATTGCCATGATGGTGGATTTCAAGGCCATTTATAAGGTGGGGCAGGGACACCTGACCCACGGCCGGGAGGGCTTCACCCTCACCGGATGTGACGGAAAACTCCGCTACACCCAGAAGCCCACGGCCTCCTACGGCCTCTATGCCGACTATTACTGGTACGAGATCGGGGACACCATCTGCATCGGCGACAACCGGTGCCTCTACTACTGCTTTCCCAAGGAAGGCTACCCGGTGGCGAAGACCCGTCTGGCGGCGGAGGAGCTGTACAAGCTCTGCAAGACCCGGGCGCTGGCAAAATAGTAAAAAGGCAACACCGCACAATTGCGTCCGCGAGTCTCAGACGTCTTTTTGCCGAATTGTGCGGTGTTGCCATGAAAAACCCCCGACTTCGGTTGACCAGACCAAGTCGGGGGTTTTCAGAGAAAAAGAGAGGTAAGAAAATGAAAAAGAAAATTATCATTGAGTACGCTTTCATTATATCCGGGGGCTATTAAGAAATTAAGTGAGCAAATATTAAATAAGTGTTAAGCATGTAAAATCAAGAGGGGGAATTTTGTGCAAAATGCCAAATGTGAATTTTTTGTGGCATTGTCATCGCGACTCTTGACATTTTTTGAAATTGGGGTATAGTAAGGGCAGATGAATTGGCACTCTTACTGCGAGAGTGCCAAAGCGAAGGGAAGGTAAAGTAGATGAACTTCAATAACTATACCCAAAAATCGATTGAAGCCGTCCAGAGCGCGCAGCAGCTGGCGGTTCAGAATTCCCATCAGCAGATGGAGCAGGTGCATCTGCTTCTGGCATTGCTGCGGCAGGAGGGCGGTCTGATCCCTCAGCTGCTGAAAAAGATGGGCGTTACGGTGGAGAGCCTGGAAGCGGCGGCGGAGGCCGAGCTGCAGAAGATCCCCGGCGTAAGGACAAGTCAGACCATGGACAGCTTTTATGTCAGCGCCGACGTGCAGGCCGCGTTCAATGCGGCGGAGCAGCAGGCGCAGACCATGAAGGATGAGTACGTGTCCGTGGAGCATCTGTTCCTGGGGCTGCTGGAAGCCGCCCGGGGCGGTGTGAAGGAGCTGTTCAAGACCTATCAGATCACAAAGGAGCGTGTTCTCAAGGCCTTGCAGGAGGTTCGCGGCAATCAGCGCGTCACCACCGACAACCCGGAGGGCACCTATGAGGCGCTGCAGAAGTACGGCACGGATCTTGTGAAGAAGGCACGGGATCAGAAGATGGATCCGGTCATCGGCCGTGACGAGGAGATTCGGAACGTGATCCGCATTCTGTCCCGGAAGACGAAGAACAACCCTGTGCTCATCGGCGAACCCGGCGTTGGCAAGACCGCCATTGTGGAGGGGCTGGCTCAGCGGATCGTCAAGAAGGAGGTTCCTACCTCTTTGCAGGATAAGACCGTGTTTTCCCTGGATATGGGCGCGCTGGTGGCAGGCGCCAAGTACCGGGGCGAATTTGAGGAGCGGTTAAAGGCCGTTCTGAACGAGGTCAAGCAGTCTGAGGGCAGGATCCTGCTGTTCATCGATGAGCTGCACACCATTGTGGGCGCAGGAAAAACCGAGGGCAGCATGGACGCAGGAAACCTTTTGAAGCCTATGCTGGCACGAGGCGAGCTGCACTGCATCGGCGCCACGACCCTGGACGAGTACCGGCAGTATATTGAGAAGGATCCGGCGCTGGAGCGCCGTTTCCAGCCCGTTATGGTCAACGAGCCTACGGTGGAGGACACCATTGCCATTCTGCGTGGCCTGAAGGACCGCTATGAGAACTTCCACGGCGTGAAGATCACGGATCCCGCCATCATTGCCGCCGCAACTCTTTCCCACCGGTATATCACCGATCGGTTCCTGCCGGATAAGGCCATCGACCTGATCGATGAGGCCTGCGCCCAGCTGCGGACCGAGCAGGACTCCATGCCGACGGAGCTGGACAGTATGAACCGCCGTATCATCCAGCTGCAAATCGAGGAGGAGTCTCTGAAGAACGAGGAGGACGCGCTTTCCAAGGGTCGGTTGGTTCAGATCCGCAAGGAGCTGGCCGAGGAGCAGGAGAGCTTCAACGCCAAGAAGGCTCAGTGGGAGAACGAAAAGAACTCCCTGAAAAAGGTGCAGCAGCTGCGTAAGGACATCGAGGATCTGCATCGCCAGATCGAGGCTGCCGAGCAGAGCTACGACCTGGGCAAGGCTGCCGAGCTGAAATACGGCCGCCTGCCGCAGCTGCAGAAGCAGCTGGAGGAGCAGGAGCGCCGGAACCAGCAGGAGGGAGACGGCGCTCTGGTTCACGAGAAGGTCACGGACGAGGAGATTGCCAAGATCGTGGAGCGCTGGACGGGAATCCCCGTTTCCCGGCTGGTGCAGGGCGAGCGGGAGAAGCTGCTGACCCTGGACGAGACCCTCCACAAGCGGGTGGTCGGTCAGGACGAAGCGGTTCAGGCCGTCACGGAAGCCATTCAGCGCAGCCGCGCGGGCATTCAGGACCCCAACCGTCCCATCGGTTCGTTCCTGTTCCTCGGCCCCACGGGCGTGGGCAAGACCGAGCTTGCCAAGGCGCTGGCACAGGCGCTGTTTGACGACGAGAACAATATGGTGCGTATCGACATGTCCGAATACATGGAGAAATACTCCGTGTCCCGTCTGATTGGCGCGCCTCCCGGATACGTGGGCTATGAAGAAGGCGGCCAGCTGACCGAGGCGGTGCGCCGGAAGCCCTACTCCGTCGTTCTGTTCGACGAGGTGGAGAAGGCGCATCCTGACGTGTTCAACGTGCTTCTGCAAGTGCTGGACGATGGCCGGATCACCGATTCTCAGGGCAGAACGGTGGACTTCAAGAATACCATTCTGATCCTGACCTCCAACCTCGGCTCTGAGTATATCCTGAACGGCATCAACGCCGACGGCACCATCGAGGAAAGCGCAAAGGAACAGGTTCGCGCGCTGCTGCGCCGCACTTTCCGGCCGGAATTCCTCAACCGTCTGGACGAGATCGTGTTCTACAAACCCCTGACCAAGGAGAATGTGACAAAGATCATCGACCTGCAGATCGCCAAGCTCAACGACCGACTGGCTGACCAGCAGATCCGCTGTGAGCTGACGCCTGCGGCCAAGGCCGCCATTGTGGATGCGGCCTATGACCCGCAATACGGTGCCCGTCCCCTGCGCCGGTATGTCCAGCATACGGTGGAGACCATGCTCAGCAAGCGTCTGCTCCGTGGCGACATCACCCCGGGTCAGACTGTCATCGTGGACGCCGAAAACGGCGAACTGGTGATGAAATAATTCCCCAAGAACAAATGCCCTGTCCGCTTTTCAGCGGACAGGGCATTTGCGTCTATTCCAATTCTGTGCGGAGGGTGAAGGTTTCCGGCAGGTGGAAAATTTCTTTTTTCAGGAACAGGGGATAGAAATACTCCTGTTCCAGCTGTTCAAATGCCAGCCACTCAAATTCATGGGTGTGGTGCCGCTCCAGCAGGGTGAACTTCTCGCCCCTGGACAGCAAATCCGCATGAGAAATGTCCATCAGGAAGTACAGACACAGCTCGTGGTAGTGCAGGCCGTCCACGTCCTCCGTGAAAAACGCCTGATTCAGCCACAGGGGACGGACGATCTCTGGGGTGATCTCCAATTCCTCCTGAACCTCCCGCGCCACGGCGGCTTCTGCCGTTTCCCCCATCTGCACTCTCCCGCCGGGGAGGTAATAGTAGGGAGAGCGCTCGTCGTGCATGGCAAGCAGCCTGCCCTCTGAAAGGATGACGGCGCAGACCCGGTAGTTAAACTTCTCCTTGCCGTCAACAAAAGAAAGGTCTATGCCGCTCATACGTACTGCTGGGTGTTCACGTCCACCACGCCCCGGGTCGTCAGACGCAGGGTGGGGATGACGGGCAGGCTCATGAAGGACAGCGTCATGAACGGGTCAATGTCCGTGCCGACGCCCAGAGCGTGGGCGGCTTTCTTGGCGTCTTCCAGAAGAGTGTTGACCTCCCGCAGGGGCTTGCCGCTGATGATACCGGCAATTTCCAGAGGAAGCTCGGCCAGCACCTGCCCGTTCTCCACCACCACGATACCGCCGTGGTTCCGGGCGATGCGGTTGACGGCGAAGGCCATGTCCTCGTCATTTGTACCGACGCAGATGATGTTGTGGCTGTCGTGGGCGACGGAGGTGGCAACCGCGCCGGATTTCAGGCCGTAGCCCTTGAGGTAGCCGATGCCGATGTGGCGGGTGTTTTTATGCCGCTCTACCACCGCCATTTTCAGAATGTCCTTGGACACGTCCACCCCGGCGGCGTAGCCCGCGTCCTCGGTGATGATCTGCCCCGGCACCATGCCGATAACGCCCCGCAGGCGGGTGTTGGCAAAGTCCGCAGGGGAAAGCACCGGCAGATGGAAGGTGTCGTGGGCGCGCTTGTTCAGATGCTCCGGGATCTCGGGCAGGGGGAAATCCTCCACAATGCCGTCGTGATAGACCCGCTTGCCCCGCTTGTACACCGTCACCACATGGAAGTCCTTCAAATCCTCCACAATGGCGAAGTCCGCCAGATACCCGGGGGCGATGGCGCCCCGGTTGTTCAGCAGGAAGTACCGGGCGGCGTGAAGACAGGCCACCTGCACGGTCATGATGGGGTCGGCACCCATGGCCACGGCTTCCCGGCAGATGTAATCGATGTGCCCCTTTTCCAGTAGGTCGCTGGGATGCTTGTCGTCGGTGCAGAACATGCAGCGGCTGAAATATTTCTGGGACTGGATCAGGGGCATCAGGGCTTCTAAGTTCCGGGCGGCGGTGCCCTCCCGGATCATGATGAACTGCCCCAGCCGGAGCTTCTGCATGGCGTCGTCAATGTCCGCGCACTCGTGGTCGGAGTAGACGCCGGCGGCAATGTAGGCGTTCAGGTCGGTGCCGGAAAGGCCGGGGGCGTGGCCGTCGA
>DJNI01000008.1:0-176 GCA_002436765.1 Clostridiales bacterium UBA6468 | reverse complement strand
TCATTTCCGCAAGACCCAGCACCCGGGGGTGGTCGAAAAAGCTGTCAATATCCCGGTAGTCCAGATTCGCGCCGCTTTCGTCCAGCGCCGACGCCGGGACGCAGGAGGGGATCATGAACTGGGTGTCCACGGGCAGCCCCTCCGTGGCGCAGAGCATATAGTCGATGCCGTCGGTG
>DJNI01000005.1:1073-18566 GCA_002436765.1 Clostridiales bacterium UBA6468 | reverse complement strand
GCAAGTCCATCACCGACCCCTGTCTCGGCTGGGAGGAAACCGTTCGGCTGGTTCAGGATATTGCGGATTTGATCTGAATATGGTATACTGGGCGGTATCGAGCCTGAAAACGGAGTGATGCAATATGACAGCAGAGCAAATGGTGCAATATGCCTATGAGGAAGGCTTTTCCGCCGCCGCGGTGGTGGATACCGCCGACATCGTCTTTGACCCCTCGTTCCGACCCTACTGCGAGGAAAACCTCTGCGGGCAGTACGGCGCGAACCATTCCTGTCCCCCGGACTGCGGCACGCCGGAGGAAATGAAGCAGAAGGTGCTTGCCCACAAAAAGGCGCTGGTGCTGCAAAGCATCTGGCAGCTGGAAAGCTACGCCGACACCCCCGCCATCAAGAAGGGAAAATCCGGTCACAACACCGCCGCCATCCGTCTGATGAAGCGTTTTCGTGACAAGGGCTGCGACGGCTTTCTGGTGGGCGCCAGCGGCTGCGCCCTGTGTTCTCCCTGCACGAGGAAAAATAACGAGCCCTGCCGGTTCCCGGAACTCCAATATTCCTGCATGTCCGCCTACTGCATTTTCGTCAAGAAGCTGGCAGACCTGTGCGGCATGGAGTACACCTGCGGCGACGGTCTGATCGCGTTTTTCGGCATGTACGTATTTGACTGAGTTTTATAGAAAAAGTTCCCGTTTCCGGTTGGAAACGGGAACTTTTTGCTGCTTACAGGTTTGTATAGCCCATCAGGCTTTCGTCCACCACGGCGGCGGTGTCCCGGCCTTCCCGCAGCGCCCATACCACAAGGCTCTGTCCCCGACGCATATCGCCGCAGACAAACACCTTGGGCTGATTTGTCGCGTACTTCACGTCCGCCACATTGCCCCGGGAGGTCATATCCACGCCGAAGGCTTCGGCAACGTAGCTCTCGCAGCCATGAAATCCCGCCGCGATAAGCACCAGGTCGCACTCTGCGGCAAACTCCTCCCCGGTGGGAACCATCATCCGCCGTCCGTCCACCACCTTGCTTTCCAGCCGGGCAATGAGCGCCCCGCAGACCTGCCCGGCTTCATTCTTATAGAACTCCTTGACGGTGGTCTGATATTCCCGTGGGTCGCGGCCGAACACGGCAATGGCCTCCTGCTGGCCGTAGTCGGTCTTCAGCACCCGGGGCCACTCCGGCCATGCGTTGCCGGGAGCGCGGGACTGTGGCGGACAGGGCATCATTTCCAACTGCATAATGCCCGTGCAGCCCTGACGGATGGCGGTGCCTACGCAGTCGTTGCCGGTGTCGCCGCCGCCGATGACCAGCACCTTCTTGCCCTTGGCCGTAACGGCCTTGCCGTCGGCAAAATCCGAGTCCAGCAGACTTTTTGTCACGCTGGTCAGGTAGTCCACGGCGAAGTAGATTCCCTCGGCGTCCCGTCCGGGTACGCCGATGTCCCGGGGTTTTTTCGCGCCGCAGCACAGAACCACCGCGTCGTAATTCTCTTTCAGCTCCTCGGCGGAGACGTCACGCCCCACGTCGGCGTTGGTGACGAACTCGATGCCCTCGTCCTGCAAAATCTTCACCCGGCGGTCGATGACCCACTTTTCCAGCTTCATGTTGGGAATGCCGTACATCAGCAGGCCGCCCACCCGGTCGGCACGCTCGTACATGGTCACCTTGTGGCCGCGCTTGTTTAACAGGTCGGCGACGGACAGCCCGGAGGGGCCGGTGCCCACCACCGCCACCCGCTTCCCGGTGCGCGCCGGGGGCGGAACGGCGTGGATCGTGCCGCTTTCGTAGCCGTACTCCACGATCGCCCGCTCGTTTTCCTTCACCGTCACGGACGCTCCCGTGGCCATGCCGCAGGTGCAGGCGGCTTCGCACAGCGCCGGGCAGACCCGGCTGGTAAATTCCGGATAGCGGTTGGTGGCAATGAGCCGCTTCGCTGCCAGGTCCCACCGCCCCTGATATACCAGGTCGTTCCACTCGGGAATGAGATTATTCAGGGGGCAGCCGCTTGCCATGCCGCCGATCATCATGCCGCTCTGGCAGAAGGGCACGCCGCAGTCCATGCACCGTGCGCCCTGCGCCTGCTGTTCGTCGCAGTGCAGCGGAATATGAAATTCATTGAAATTCTGGATACGTTCTTCAGGAGCGATCTCCCGGCTGGTCTGCCGGTCGATCTCCATAAATCCGGTGGGTTTTCCCATATTCCCGCCTCCTTATTTCCCGTTTTTCATGGCGTAAAACGCCTCGATCTGCGCCTGCTCGCTGTCCTCGCCCTTTTCCTCCATCTTGGCGATGAGACGGAGCATCTTATCATAGTCGTGGGGCAGAACCTTCTTGAATTTCGGCAGATATTCGCCGAAGTTCTCGAGAATTTCCTTACCCCGGGGCGAGCCTGTGGCCTCCACATGCTCCCGGATCAGGTCTTTCAGCAGGGACACGTCGTACTTATGCTCCACGCTTTCCAGCGTGACCATGTCCTTGTTCACCCGCTGGTAGAAGTCCCAGTCCTCGTCCAGCACGTAGGCAATGCCGCCGCTCATGCCTGCGGCGAAGTTCTTGCCGGTCTTGCCCAGCACCACCACCGTGCCGCCGGTCATGTACTCGCAGCCGTGGTCGCCCACGCCCTCCACCACGGCGACGGCGCCGGAGTTGCGGACGCAGAACCGTTCCCCCGCCACGCCGTTGATGAACGCCTTGCCGCCGGTGGCGCCGTAGAAGGCCACGTTGCCGATAAGAATGTTTTCACTGCGGTCGTAGGTCACGTTTTTCGGCGGGTAGACGATGATCTTGCCGCCGGAAAGCCCCTTGCCCAGATAGTCGTTGCTGTCGCCGATCAGCTCCAGGGTCAGCCCCTTGGGGATGAACGCGCCGAAGCTCTGGCCGCCGTAGCCGGTGCAGACCACGCGGAAGGTGTCGTCCGGGAGGGTATTGCCGAATTTTGCCGTGATCTCGCTGCCGAAAATACTGCCAAAGGCACGGTTGGTGTTTCCCACCTCCATCTGAACGGTCATGGGCTTGGGCTCAAGCATGTCAAAGTTCTTTTTGAACTTCTTCATCAGCACCTTCATGTCGGGAGTCTGTTCCAGCTTGAAATCATACACCGCTTTCGGGTCAAAGTGAACGTTGGTGTTCTCCACCAGCGGATTTCTCAGTAGTCCCGACAGGTCCATTTCGCTGGCGCGGGAACCGGCGGGGGCGGGACGAACCTTCAGCAAGTCCGTGCGGCCTACCAGCTCGTCCACCCTGCGCACACCCAGCTTCGCCATGTATTCCCGCAGCTCCTGCGCCATGAACTTCATGAAGTTCATCACGTACTCGGGCTTGCCCATGAACTTCTTTCTCAGCTCGGGATTCTGGGTGCAGATGCCCATGGGGCAGGTGTCCAGATTGCACACCCGCATCATCACGCAGCCCATGGCAACCAGCGGGCCGGTGCCGAAGCCGAATTCCTCCGCGCCCAGCATGGCGGCAATCGCCACGTCCCGGCCGCTCATGAGCTTGCTGTCGGACTCGATGCGCACGCGGGAACGCAGGCCGTTCATAATGAGGCACTGGTGCGCCTCCGCAATGCCCAGCTCCCAGGGAAGGCCGGCGTTGTGGATGGAGGAATTGATGGACGCCGCCCCCGTGCCGCCGTCAAAGCCGGAGATCAGAATGACCTCCGCGCCGGCCTTGGCGACACCGGCGGCAATGGTGCCGACGCCCGCTTCGCTCACCAGCTTGACGTTGATGGCGGCATTCCGGTTGGCGCATTTCAGATCGTAGATCAGCTGTGCCAGATCCTCGATGGAATAAATATCGTGATGGGGGGGCGGTGAGATCAGCCCCACGCCGGTGGTGGAATTGCGGCACTTCGCCACCCAGGGGTAAACCTTGCCGCCGGGAAGCTGGCCGCCCTCGCCGGGCTTCGCGCCCTGGGCCATCTTGATCTGGATCTCCTTGGCGGAGACCAGATATTTGCCGGTCACGCCGAACCGGGCGGAGGCGACCTGCTTGATGGCGGAATTCCGCTCGGTGCCGTAGCGTTCCTCGTCCTCGCCGCCTTCGCCGGTGTTGGACTTGCCGCCTAAGCGGTTCATGGCAACGGCGAGGCATTCATGGGCTTCCTTGGACAGCGCGCCGTAGCTCATGGCGGCGGTCTTGAAGCGCTTGACGATGGCGTCTACCCCCTCCACTTCCTCGATGGGGACGCCGGTCTCGGGGTAGTTGAATTCCAACAGGCTGCGCAGGTGCATATCGTCGCCGCCCTCGTTGGCCGCGGCGGCGGTGTACTGCCTGAATTTGCCGTAATCCCCCGTCCACACCGCCTGCTGCAAAAGGTGAATGGTCTGGGGATTGTACAGGTGCTGCTCCGCCGCGCTGCCGCTGCGGAATTTGTGTGCGCCCACGCTGGGCAAATCCATGTAAATATCCAGTCCCAGAGGGTCGAAGGCCTGCCTGTGGCGGTCTTCCACATCCTTCTGGATGTCATCGATTGTAATGCCGCCCACCCGGCTGACGGTATTGGTAAAGTATTTGTCAATGACCTCACGGCTAATGCCCACGGCCTCAAAAATCTGACTGCCCTGATAGGACTGAATGGTGGAAATACCCATCTTGGAGGCGATCTTCACGATACCCGCCAGCACCGCCTTGTTGTAATCGTTGACGGCGGCATAAAAATCCTTTTCCAGCAGCCCGTCGCTGATGAGATTGCCGATGCTCTCCTGGGCAAGATACGGGTTGATGGCGCAGGCGCCGAAGCCGAGAAGCGTGGCAAAATCATGGACAAGCCGGGGTTCGCCGCTTTCCAGAATCAAGGCCATGGCGGTGCGCTTGCGGGTGCGAACCAGATATTTGGACACCGCGCTGACGGCAAGCAAACTGGGAATGGCGACGTGGTATTCGTCAATGTCCCGGTCGGACAGGATCAGGATGTTCGTGCCGTCCCGATACGCCCGGTCAACGTCCACGAACAGCCGGTCAATGGCCTTTTCCAGGGGGGTGTTTTTGTAGTAGCAGATGGACACCGTCTCCACCTGGAAGCCGGGGACGTCCATGGTCTTGATTTTCAGCAGATCCGTCTCCGTGAGGATGGGGTTGTTGATTTTTAAGACCTTGCAGTTTTCCGCGTCCTCTTCCAGCAGATTGCCCTGGGCGCCTACGTATACGGTGGTGGAGGTGACGATTTTCTCCCGCAGTGCGTCGATGGGCGGGTTCGTGACCTGGGCGAACATCTGCTTGAAGTACTCGAACAGCGGCGGACGGGTGTGGCTGAGGACGGCCAGCGGGGTGTCGTTGCCCATCGCGCCGGAGGGTTCCCCGCCGTTCTTTGCCATGGGAAGCATGATGGTCTTCAAATCCTCGTAGCGGTAGCCGAAGGCCTTCTGGAGCCGCACCATTTCTTCCCTTGTGTAAGAAGGGATCTTCCGGTTGGGCACCGTCAGGTCGGAGAGGTTCACCAGATTCCGATCCAGCCATTCGCCGTAGGGCTGACGGCTGGCGTACTCCGCTTTCAGGTGCTCGTCGTCCACCAGCTCGCCCTTCACCGTGTCCACCAGCAGCATTTTGCCGGGGCGCAGACGATCCTTGCGGATGACGTGCTCCTGGGGGATGTCCAGAACGCCCACCTCGCTGGACAGGATCAGCCGCCCGTCGTCGGTGATGTAATAGCGGCTGGGGCGCAGGCCGTTGCGGTCCAGGACAGCACCCATCACGTCGCCGTCGCTGAACAGAATGGACGCGGGGCCGTCCCATGGCTCCAGCATGGTGGCATAATACTGGTAGAAATCCTTCTTCCTTTGATCCATGTTCCGGTTGTTGCTCCAGGGCTCCGGAATGGTGACCATCACCGCCAGAGGCAAGTCCATGCCGTTCATGACCATAAATTCCAGGGTGTTATCCAGCATGGCGGAATCGGAACCGCCCTGATTGACAATGGGCAGCACCTTGGTCATGTCGTCCTTCAAAAAGCGGCTGGCAATGGTCTCCTCCCGGGCGAGCATGGTGTCCACATTGCCCCGGATGGTGTTGATCTCGCCGTTGTGGAGGATAAAGCGGTTGGGGTGCGCCCGGTTCCAGCTGGGGGCGGTGTTGGTGGAGAAGCGGCTGTGAACCATGCCGATGGCGGTCTCATAGTCTTCATCCTGCAAATCCGGGTAGAACTGCCGCAGCTCCTTGACCAGAAACATGCCCTTATACACGATGGTACGGCTGGACAGGCTGCACACGTAGGTCTCCTGGCTGGACTGCTCGAACACCCGGCGCGCTACGTACAGCCGCCGGTCAAAGGCGATGCCGCCCTCCATCCTCGGCGGCTTTCCCACAAAGGCCTGCCAGATGCTGGGCATACAGTCCCGCGCCTTCTGCCCCAGATACTCCGGGCATACCGGCACCTGCCGCCATCCCAGGAAGGGAAGCCCCTCCTTCCTGCAGATGATCTCAAACAGCTTTTTCGCCTGATTGCGCTGCAATTCCTCCTGGGGGAAGAAGAACACGCCCACGCCGTATTCCCGCTCCCCGCCCAGCGTGATGCCTGCGGCCGCGGCTGCCTTTACGAAGAATTTGTGGCTGACCTGCAGCAGGATGCCCACGCCGTCGCCGGTTTTTCCCTCGGCATCCTTGCCTGCCCGGTGTTCCAGGTGCTCCACGATCTGCAGCGCGTCGTCCAGCGTCCGGTGGCTTTTGCGGCCCTTGATATCCACCACCGCGCCGATGCCGCAGTTGTCGTGTTCAAACCGGGAATCGTACAACCCGGCGGGAGCTGTGCGTTCGGTGAAATTTTCCATAGCTTTTTCTCCTTCAGGCTACAAAAAATAAACGACGTTCCCGCGCACAGGGCAGAATAGCCCCATGGGGAACGCCATTGTTCTCTTGGGTTATGATAGCACAAAGGTGGGAACTTTACAAGACAGAAGAAATTCCGTTTTCTTCCGGTATCTTTGTTCCATTTGCCCAAAATTCGGCGAAAAGCCGCCGCAAAAATCGCGGCGGCTTTTGGAAAATTACTTTCTGCTGTCTCTCTGCTTTTCCAGCTTGAGATACATCACCTTCAGATGCTCGGCAAGGGGACTGTCCGAGCGGAAGGGGGAGAAGAAGTGATATTTGGCAGCGGCGTTCTGGTTAAAATCCCGGATATGGTCTTTGATGCTCTCGTACTTCACGATGACCTTGTTTTCCTCGGCAAACTTTTTCAGCTTGACAATGATCTGGCTGGAATGCACCACGTCAATGATGAACACGCCGAAAAACATACCGATAAAGAAAGAGAACGCCAGGTTGTTGGACAGCCACGCCAGGGCGTTGAGGATGTAGGGATGCACCAGGAAATAGTAAGCCGCGCCCAGCACAGCCCAGAAGAAGGAGAACAGCGGGCAGATGATCCCCTGAATGTTGCCCCAGAGGTTCGAGTAATCCCACAGCCGCACCTTCAGATATTTCAGGCAGACCAGACCCGCGATGTACTCAATGAGCGTCATGGCCACGGCCATGGCGATGAACAGCACCACCCGGTTCCAGACGGGATTTGCGATCAGGTGCAGATTCTCCAGCGACGCCAGCAGAAACAGCGTACACAGGCCGAAGCCGTAAATCGGCAGATACGGGCCGGTGCAGAAGCCGGGGTTGATCCACTTTTTATTGCGGTGGGTCAGGTTGCGGAACAGCAGCTCCAGCACCCATCCGAAGCACGAGCCGATAAAGAACAAAAACGCAAGTACCAGACTAAGCCTCATGAGGATTCTCCTTTTTTCTATCTTGTTTCCAGTTTATTCACTTTTTCTAAACACTAACGAAATAATTCTTTAAGAGACTGTAAACACGCTGAAAAAACGAGGATGCGCAATGCGCGATTTGACACATTTTATCCATTTTATCGCTTGCACTTTTTCCGTGTTTTGATTATAATGGTTCCTATCCAGAAAGTCAACTTCCGTTTCGCTTTTGGGAGCGGATTTTGCCAAAAGGTGTATGTTAGGAGGATATTATGTCTGAAAAGAACCCGCCGGACAGTAATTTCATGACAAAGATGTCCACATTCATTGTGGACAAAAAGACCTTATTCTTTCTTTTGTACATATTTGCCGTTATTTTCTGCGCGTTTTCCTCCGGCTGGGTGGGGGTGGAAAACGATATCACCACCTACCTCCCCGAGGACACGGAGACCCGGCAGGGAATCGTGGTGATGAACGATAACTTCACCACCTTCGCCACGGCTCAGGTCATGGTATCCAACGTCACTTATGAGACGGCGAAGGAGCTGTCCCAGAAGATCGCCGACGTAAGCGGCGTCAGCATGGTCACCTTCGATGACACCCCCGATCACTACACGAACGCTTCGGCGCTGTTCGACATCAGCTTTGACGGCGTTGTCTCCGACGAGATCAGCGAGCAGGCTCTGGAGGACGTCAAAGCGCTGCTGGACGGCTACGACTACTGCGTGTATTCCGACGTGGGCTACGACGAAAACGCCAGCCTGCAGGACGAAATGTCCGTTATTCTGGTCATAGCCGTTGTCATCATCATCATCGTGCTGACCCTGACCTCCCGCTCCTATGCCGAGGTTCCCGTGCTGATGATCACCTTCGGCGTGGCGGCCATCCTGAACATGGGCACCAACTTCCTGCTTGGCACCATCAGTTTTATCTCCAACTCCGTGGCCGTGGTATTGCAGCTGGCGCTGGCCATCGACTATGCCATCATCCTGTGCCACCGCTTCACCGACGAGCGGGAGACCCGCACCGCCCGGGACGCCTGCATCACCGCTTTGAGCAAGGCCATCCCGGAGATCAGCGCATCGTCCCTGACCACGGTGTCCGGCCTGGCCGCGCTGGGCTTCATGGAGTTCAAAATCGGCCTGGACATGGCACTGGTTCTGGTAAAGGCCATTTTGTTCAGCCTGCTCTCCGTGTTCACCCTGATGCCGGGACTTCTGATGCTGTTCAGCCCGCTGATGGATCGCACCCGCCACAAAAAGCTCCTGCCCAATATCACGCCCATCGGCAAGTTCGCGGTAAAGACCCGGCGCATTGTGCCGCCGCTGTTTGTGATCCTCCTGGTCGGCGCGTTCATCCTGTCCAGCCGCTGTCCCTTCGTCTACAGCTATGACGACATTGAAACCGCGAATATGGACGAACGCCAGACGGCTCACTTCAAAATTCAGGACACCTTCGGTACCAACAACATGGTCGCGCTGGTGGTTCCCAGCGGCAACTATGACGCGGAAGCCAAAATTCTCAAGGAGCTGGACGCCCGCCGGGAGGTCAAGAGCACCATGGGTCTTGCCAACATCGAAGCCATGGACGGCTACACCCTGACGGACAGCCTGAACCCCAGAGCGTTTTCCGAGCTGGTTGGCATTGATTATGAGGTGGCGCAGCTTCTCTACTCCGCCTACGCCATCGAAAATGACCAGTACGGAGAATTTTTGCAGGGGCTGGATAAATACGATGTTCCCCTGTTCGATATGCTGATGTTCCTGAAGAACCAGCTGGAAAACCGTAACATTTCCCTGGACGACACGGACGAAGCGTCTTTGAACGATATTTTCTCCCAGCTGGACACCGCCCGGAAGCAGCTGAAAAGCAACCGCTACAGCCGGATGGTGGTCTACCTGAACCTGCCGGAGGAAAGCGACGAGACCTTTGCATTTCTGACCGAAATGCGGAGCATTGTCGGAAAATACTACGACGGTGATTACTACGTAGTCGGCAATTCCACCAGCTCCCGCGACCTGTCGTCCTCCTTTGTCAAGGACAATCTGGTGATCTCCATTCTGTCCTCCCTGTTCGTCATTCTGGTGCTGCTGTTCACCTTCCAGTCGGCGGGGCTTCCCATATTGCTGATCGCCTGTATCCTGGGAAGCGTCTGGATCAACTTCTCCATCCCCACCCTGACAAGCCAGCCGCTGTATTTCCTGGGATACCTCATCGTCCAGTCCATTCAGATGGGCGCGAACATCGACTACGCCATCGTCATTTCCAGCCACTACCAGGAGCTGAAGGCCACGATGTCCCATAAGGAAGCCATTGTGGAAGCGCTGAACGCTTCCTTCCCCACCATCTTCACCTCCGGCACCATCCTGTCCGCCGCGGCGCTGCTGATCGGCAACATTTCAACCAACCCCGTTATCTCCATTCTCGGCACCTGTCTTGGCCGCGGCACGATCATCTCCATTGTCATCGTCCTCGGCATTCTGCCCGCCACTCTCGTGCTCAGCGACTCCATCATCAACCGCACCTCCTTCAAGATGAAGGGCATCGAGCTGCCCACCAGAACCGCCAGCGGCACCATGTATGTCAGCGGCCACCTGCGGGGTCAGGTCAGCGGCATGGTGGACGGCGAATTTACCGGCACCATCCGTGGCGACATGAACGCCGTCGTCTCCACCAATACCAAGGTCAAAAAGACGGACGATCCCGACGAGGAAGGAGGAGAAGACAATGCGTAACCTGATGAAACGAATTTCCGCGCTCCTGCTGTGTCTGCTTCTCGTTCTCAGCCTGCCGGTGACGGTACTGGCCGCAGAAACGCAAAACGCCGATGAGACGCCATCCGGCGACGAAGGAACGACCCTGCGCATCTTCCGCCGGCAGCAGTTTCTGGAATTCGCGGAAAGCTGCCGTCTGGACAGCTACAGCCGGAACTTACACGTAATTCTCATGGCGGATATCGACCTTGCCGGCGCCGATTTTGCCGGAATTCCCATTTTCTGCGGCAGTTTTGACGGAAACGGTCACACCGTCTCCGGCCTCAGCATCACTCAGGACGGCTCCAACATGGGGCTATTCCGCTATGTTGACGATTCCGCGCTGATCCGGGATCTCACGGTTTCGGGAAAAGTCATCCCTGACGGGAGCCGCAGCGCCGTGGGCGGCATTGCCGGACACAATGCCGGTAACATCCTGAACTGCTTCTTTGACGGCACGGTTTCCGGCGCGGAGGATGTGGGCGGCGTCGTCGGCATCAACGCCGTCACCGGCATTCTCGACAGCTGCCATGCAAGCGGTGTCGTCACCGGCAAGCACCGGACGGGGGGCATCGCAGGAAATAATCAGGGCGTCATCCGCAGCTGCAACAATCGCTCCCAGGTCAACACCACCGCGGAGGAAAATCAGGTGGCGCTTTCCGACATTTCCCTCAGCACCATCGTCGGAAGCGAATCCGCCGGCACCGTGACGGACATCGGCGGCATCGCCGGCACCAGCAGCGGTATCATCCGCCAGAGCAAAAACCGGGGCAATGTTGGCTATCAGCACATGGGCTACAACGTCGGCGGCATTGCCGGGACCCAGAGCGGATATCTGTACAGATGCGAGAACTTTGCCCAGGTCTACGGCCGCAAGGAAGTGGGCGGCATCGTCGGTCAGATGGAGCCGACCACCCTTATCGAGTACGCCGAAGATACAATGCAGCTCCTCCAGTCCCAGCTGGGCGCCGTAAGCGATCTGACGGGTCAGGCGCTCTCCACCATTCACGACGGCAATTCGGATGTGGGCACGCAGGTGGGTAACCTGTATGACTCCCTCACGGACGCCAAGGATGCAGTCGACACACTGCTGCCCGACGGGGACGACCCCTATCCCCCCGATCAGGACACCATCGACGCAGCCATCAACAACGTCAGCAGCAGCCTTGCCTCTGCCCGTTCCTCCCTGAACGGCATTATGGATTCCGTCATCGATACGACGAGTTCCCTTAACCGCACCATTGGCTCCCTTGCCGGCCAGCTCAGCGCCATGAGCGCCACCATCGGCAACGCCTCCGAGAACCTGGGGGGCACCATTGAGGACATTTCCGACCGGGATGCCGCGGAAATTCTCTCCGGCAAGGTGGAAAAATGCACCAATTCCGGCTCGGTTCTGGCCGACCTGAATGCGGGCGGCGTAGTGGGCGCCATCGCCTTCGAGAACGACCTCGACCCGGAAAGCGATCTCCAGATCAGCGGGGACGATTCCCTGAACTTTGATGCCCAGCTGCGCGCCGTGGTCCTCGGCTGCGAGAACAGCGGCAGCGTCACGGCGAAGCGGGAAAACGTAGGCGGCATTGCAGGCTGGATGGCACTGGGGCTTGCAAAGGACTGCCTCAGCACCGGCCGCATTGACGCATCGGACGCCGATTACGTAGGCGGCGTCGTTGGCAAGAGCAGCGGATATGTCCGCCAGTGCAGCGCAAAATCCGACATCACCGGCAAGGCCTACGTGGGCGGCATTGCGGGCGAGGGTCTTACCGTCACCGACTGCCGCAGCATGGTGCAGCTCACAGGCTCCGAGAAGACCGGCGCGGTTCTGGGTATGCGGGGCGAACGTACCGGATTTCTCAAGAAGGATGACGACGACAGCGAGGAATCGGAGGAGGAAACCGTCGCCGGGAACTATTACTACACCGTCGGTTCCGACATCGGTGCCATTGACGGCGTGAGCTACGCTGACACCGCCCAGTCCCTTGCCTACGACGATTTTGTCGCACTGGAAGGGCTTGACCCCGTCTTCAAGGTCGTCTCCGTTCGCTTTGTCTACGACGACGGCATGGTGCACACCGTCACCCTCACCCCCGGCGAGTCGCTGTCTCCGGACGGCATTCCCAAGCTGCCCGAAAAGACCGGCTACGTCGGCCGGTGGGACGGCCTTGCGGACGCCGACCTGACCGACATCCGCTTTGACGTTTCCTTCCGGGCAGTATACACCCCGGAGCTGGAGACGGTACAGAGCGAGGCTCTGGGGGAAAGCGATCTGCCAACGCTGCTGGCACAGGGTCAGTTCTCCGGCAATGCCACCATCCAGCTGACCAGGATGGGAAAGGGTCCCGCTCCGGGTGTGCACGACAAATTCCTGGAGGGCTACGCCTTTACCCTCCCCGCCGGAACAGCCGATACTCTTCGCTATCTGCCGGAGACGCAGCAGAAAAATGTCCGCGTCATGGTACAGGGCGCAGACGGAGGCTGGCGGGAGGTTTCCCACACCCAGGACGGCAGCTATCTGGTCTTTGCCATCGAAGACGGCGATCAGAGCTTCTGCCTGATCGGGTCAATGAAAAAATCGATCCCATGGCTGCCCATCACCGGCGCCGGCGGCGCGGCCTTGATCGTGCTGCTGGCGGTCATCCTTCTGATTCGCCGTCACCGCAAAAAGAAGAAGGCCGCAAAAGCGGACGCTTCTGCCACAAGCGAAGACACCTGACTTTTGGGTCGGTCACCATTTTCTGGTGGCCGACCCATTCTTTTTTGTAAAGAATCGGTGAAATTTCTCCATCCATTCACACTTTGTTTACAACGCATTTGCTATAATACGATATATTTTTTGTATATGTATGATAAAAATCAGAGGATGGAGAAACAGATCATGAATACATATCGCGCCGGTATCGACATCGGCTCAACCACCGTCAAGCTCGTTCTGCTGGACGAAAACGGAAAGATCCTGTTCGGGCAGTACCGCCGCCACTGCGCCCATACCCAGCAGACGCTGCGCCAGCTCCTTGCCGAAGCCCGGGAACAGGTCGGCTCCTGCCTTTTGCAGGTGAAGATCACAGGCTCCGGATCCATCAATCTGGGCAAGGCCATGGGCATCGGCTTCGTGCAGGAGGTGGTGGCCGTCGCTTCCGCATTGCAGGCCGTCGCGCCCCAGACCGACGTGGCCATTGAGCTGGGCGGCGAGGACGCCAAGATCATTTATTTCCGGGGCGGGCTGGAAGAACGGATGAACGGCGTCTGTGCCGGGGGCACCGGCTCTTTCATTGACCAGATGGCGTCCCTGCTCCAGACCGACGCCGCCGGACTGAACGCGCAGGCAGAGCATTATCAGGAAATTTACCCCATCGCCGCCCGGTGCGGCGTGTTTGCGAAAACCGACATCCAGCCCCTGATCAACGAAGGCGCGACCACCGCCGACCTGGCCGCTTCCATTTTTCAGGCCGTGGTCAACCAGACCATCTCCGGCCTTGCCTGCGGCAAGCCCATCCGGGGGTGTGTGGCATTTCTGGGCGGTCCTCTGCACTTCCTGCCGGAGCTGAAAAAGGCCTTTATCCGCACCCTGAAGCTCACCGACGAAACCACCGTTGACCCGGAAAACTCTCACCTGTTTGCCGCCATGGGCGCGGCGCTGGAATCCGGTGACGCCGAAGCCGTCAGCATGGACGGCCTGATCGACCGGCTGGACAGGGGCGTGGAAATGGCTTTTGAATTAAAGCGCCTTGATCCCTTGTTTGCCACCCGGGAAGACCATCAGGCCTTCTGCGCCCGCCACGGCAAAGCCGTCGTCCGTCGGGAAAGCCTGCCTCAGTATCGGGGTGAGTGCTTCCTGGGCATCGACGCCGGTTCCACCACCACGAAGGTGGCGCTCATCGGCAGCGACGGCCAGCTTCTTTTTTCCTACTACGCCAACAATCAGGGCAATCCCATCCGCACCGCCATGGAGGCCATGGCGCGGCTCCGGGATGAGCTGCCCGAGGGTGCGCGCATCGCCCGCTCCTGCTCCACGGGCTATGGAGAATCCCTCTTAAAGTCCGCTTTCTGCTTAGACGAGGGCGAGGTGGAGACCATTGCCCACTGCACCGCCGCCGCATTTTTTGACCCGGAGGTGGACTGCGTGCTGGACATCGGCGGGCAGGACATGAAGTGCGTCAAGCTGAAAAACGGCAGCGTGGACACCATACTGCTGAACGAAGCCTGCTCCTCCGGCTGCGGCTCCTTCATCGAAAACTTTGCCAATTCCCTTGGCTACAGCGCCGAGGGCTTTGCCAAAGAGGCGCTGTTCGCCAAAAATCCCATCGATCTCGGCACCCGCTGCACCGTGTTCATGAATTCCAACGTCAAGCAAGCCCAGAAAGAGGGCGCGACGGTGCAGGATATTTCCGCGGGACTTGCCTACTCCGTCATCAAAAATGCCCTGTACAAGGTCATCAAGCTGGCAGACCCCGCCGACCTTGGCAGACACATCGTGGTGCAGGGCGGCACGTTCTACAACCAGGCGGTGCTCCGCGCCTTTGAAAAGATCGCCGGCGTGGAGGCCACCTGCCCCGATATTTCCGGCATCATGGGTGCCTTCGGTGCGGCGCTGGTGGCGCGGGAGCGCTATCACGGTCAGGAAAGCACCACCCTTCCCCTGAACGACATTCTGAACCTGACCTACACCACCTCCACCACCCGCTGCGGCGGCTGCTCCAACCGGTGTATGCTGACCATCAACAAATTTCCCGGCGGACGCCGCCACGTCACCGGCAACCGCTGTGAAAAGGGCTTAGGCGGCACCGGAACCGGGCGAAAAGGCCCCAACGTGATGGCCTATAAGCTGAAGCGGATGTTCGACTATCCCCCGCTGGAAAATCCCACCCGGGGCGTCATCGGCATTCCCAGAGTGCTGAATATGTACGAAAACTACCCCTTCTGGGCAACATTTTTCCGGGAACTGGGCTTCCGGGTGGTTCTCTCCCCCAAGTCCAACCGGAAAATTTACGAGCTTGGCATGGAGTCCATCCCCTCGGAATCCGAGTGCTACCCCGCCAAGCTCTCCCACGGCCATGTGCAATGGCTCATCAACGAAGGCGTCAAGACCATTTTCCACCCCTGCGTGTTCTACGAGCATCAGGAGACCCCCGGTGCCCAGAATCACTACAACTGCCCCATCGTGGTCTCCTACCCGGAGAATCTGAAAAACAACGTGGAGGCCGTCGCCGACGGCGAGGTCCGCTACATCCGCCCCTTCCTCGCCTTTACCAGCGAGAAAATTGCCGCCGACCGTCTGGCCGCCCTGTGTAAGGAAGAATGGGGCATCGATGGGAAGGAAGTCCGCGCCGCCGTTCACAAGGCATGGGAGGAGCAGCAGCGCGCCAAGGCCGACGTTCGGGCAGAGGGGCAAAAAGCATTGCAATGGATGGCGGAAAATCACGCCCGGGGCATTGTTCTGGCGGGCAGGCCTTACCACATCGACCCCGAGATCAACCACGGCATTCCGGAAATGATCGCCTCTTACGACCTCGCCGTCCTCACGGAAGACAGCCTGCCCATCGATTTCACCCCCGAGCGCCCCCTCCGGGTCAACGACCAGTGGGTCTACCATTCCCGGCTGTACAGCGCGGCGGAATTCGTGCGGAATCGGGAGGATCTGGAGCTGATCCAGCTCAATTCCTTCGGCTGCGGTCTGGACGCCGTTACCACCGACCAGGTGTGCGAGATTCTGGAGGGCAGCAACAAGCTCTACACCGTCCTGAAAATCGACGAGGTGAACAATCTGGGCGCCGCCCGTATCCGCATCCGCAGCTTGCTGGCCGCCATGAACCAGCGTCAGGCGCGGGGCATCCGCCCCCAGCCCAAGCCCGCCGCTTATCACCGGTCGGAATTCACCAAGGATATGTACCTCTCCGGCTACACCATCCTCGCCCCCCAGATGAGCCCCATTCACTTTGACCTGCTGGAACCGATTTTCAAGAAGTACGGCTATCACATCGAAGTGCTTGCCAACGACAACCGCGCCGCCATCGACATGGGGCTGAAATTCGTGAACAACGACGCCTGCTTCCCCTCCATCACCGTGGTGGGGCAGATCATGGACGCGGTGCTTTCCGGAAAATACGACACGGATAAACTGGCCGTGATGATGACCCAGACCGGCGGCTGCTGCCGGGCGAGCAACTACGTGGGCTTCATCCGCCGGGCGCTGGACAAGGCGGGACTTAGCCATATCCCGGTCATCTCCCTGAACGCCAACGGCATGGAGACCAACGAGGGCTTCAAGCTCTCCCCCGGCCTGCTGCTCACGGCGCTGCGGGGCGTGGTCTACGGCGACCTGTTCATGCGCTGCCTGTACCGGGTGCGTCCCTACGAGAAAGAGAAGGGCTCCGCCAACGCTTTACACCGGAAATGGCTGGAGATCGCCATCGATTCGCTGGTAAATAGCAAGAGCAAGTGGTCGTATAAGGCGGTTTGCAGCGGCATTGTGGAAGCTTTTGACAACCTCCCCATTGACGAAGCTCTGCGCAAGCCGAGAGTCGGCGTGGTGGGCGAGATTCTGGTCAAGTACATGCCCCTTGCCAACAACCATCTGGTGGATCTGCTGGAAGCCGAGGGAGCGGAGGCCGTGGTGCCTGACCTGCTGGACTTCCTGAACTACTGCGTATACAACGGCGACTATAAGCATGAATTTCTAGGTGCGGGCTGGACAAGCGCCGCCACAGCGAAGCTGGGCGTGGACGCCATTCGCCTGATACGAAAGCCCGCACTGGAAGCCCTCAAAAAGAGCCGCCGCTTTGCGCCGCCCATGCCCATTGAGAATGTGGCGGAGCTGGCCAAGCCCTTCCTCTCCATCGGAAACCAGTACGGCGAGGGGTGGTTCCTCACGGGAGAAATGGCGGAGCTGATTCTCTCCGGCACGCCCAACATCGTGTGCATTCAGCCCTTCGCGTGCCTACCCAACCACGTTGTGGGCAAGGGCGTCATCAAGGCGCTGAAAAAAGCCTATCCCCAGTCCAACATCGTGGCCGTGGACTACGACCCCGGCGCGTCGGAGGTCAATCAGCTCAACCGCATCAAGCTGA
>DJNI01000005.1:597-993 GCA_002436765.1 Clostridiales bacterium UBA6468 | reverse complement strand
CACCGCACAATTCGGCAAAAAGGGCGGCTGAGACTTGCAGGCGCAATTGTGCGGCGTTGTCGTAATGAATCTGTACGGTCTATGCCAGCCCATCCCGGGCGTTCTGGGCGCCTTGGAGGAAATTCCGGGTTTTTTCGCTTCTGGGATTGCCGAAGACCTCCTCCGGGGTGCCGAATTCTTCGATCACGCCGTCGGCCATGTAGATCACCACGTCCGCAACGGAACGGGCGAACTCCATTTCGTGGGTCACCACCACCATGGTGTTGTCCCTGCCCTTCAGACTTCGGATGACCTTCAGCACCTCCCCCGTCAGCTCCGGGTCGAGAGCGCTGGTGGGCTCGTCAAAGCACAGCACCTCCGGCTGCAAGGCCAGCGCACGGGCAATAGCCACCCGCT
>DJNI01000005.1:355-535 GCA_002436765.1 Clostridiales bacterium UBA6468 | reverse complement strand
CGCCGGAGAGCTGGTAGGGGTAAGAATCCGCCTTGTGGGACAGTCCCACCCGCCCCAGCAGGGACATGGCCGTTTCCCGGATCTGCGCAGAGGTCCCTTTTTTCAGAAGGCTTGGCGCAAGCATGATATTTTCCAGCGCCGTATATTGGGGAAACAGGTTGAAATTCTGGAAAACCAGTC
>DJNI01000005.1:0-207 GCA_002436765.1 Clostridiales bacterium UBA6468 | reverse complement strand
GGCACCGCAGCAGCGTGGTCTTTCCGCTTCCCGAGGAGCCGATGATGGCAAGCACCTGCCCCCGCTCCATGGAAAAGCTGACGCCCTTGAGCACATCGGTGTCGCCGAAGCCTTTTTTGATATTTTTTACTTCCAGAATCGGCATACACTCAACCCCTGAAATAGTTCATTTTCTTTTCCAGCTTCTCGAACAGCACCATCAGGACG
>DJNI01000041.1:40678-45974 GCA_002436765.1 Clostridiales bacterium UBA6468 | reverse complement strand
CGCGGTTATTGAGCAGGAAATACCGCGCCGCGTGGTGGCAGGCGACCTTGACGGTGAGGATCGGGTCTGCGCCATATTTGTTGATGGCCTCGCGGCAGATATAGTCGATGTGGCCCTTCTCCAAAAGGTCGTTCGGGTGCTTGTCGTCCGTGCAGAACATGCAGCGCTCTGCGTACTGCGGCGTGAGAAGCCCCGCCAAGGCCTCCAGATTCCGCGCCGCCGTGCCTTCGCGGATCATGATGAACTGGCCGCGCTTGAGCTTTTCCAGCGCGTCTTCCATCGTCGAGCACTCGTGATCGGAGTAAACGCCCGCGGCAATGTAGGTGTCGAGGTCCTTTCCCAGAAGCCCCGGCGCGTGGCCGTCGATCTTTTTGTGGTGCGCCTGCGCGGCGACGATCTTGGAGACGACCTCTTTGTCATTGTGGATGACGCCGTAAGCGTTCATCATTTCGGCCAGGCCCTGCACTCTGGGGTAATCATAGAACGAGTCGATGGCCCGGTAATCAAGATTCGCGCCGCTTTCATCCATCGGCGTGGCCGGAACGCAGGACGGCAGCATGAAGCGGACATCGATGGGAAGCCCCTCCGTCGCCTGGAACATATAGTCGATGCCGTCGGTGCCCATGACGTTTGTAATTTCGTGCGGGTCGGTGATGACGGTCGTTGTGCCGTGCGGAAGTGTCGCCCGGACAAATTCCTTGGGGCTGACGAGACTCGACTCGAGATGAATGTGCGCGTCAATAAAGCCCGGGCAGACGATCTTGCCGGTCATGTCCACTTCCTCCCGGCCTTCGTAGCTGCCGAGACCCACGATCAGACCCTCCGCCACCGCAATGTCCCCGGTGTCCAGCTCCCCGGAAAACACATTGACATAGGTGGCGTTTTTCAGAACCAGATCGGCTTTCTCCCGCCCGGCGGCGACATCGATGATGTGCAGCTTTTTCAGAAGCTTGCGGTTGATCTTTCCCGACCAGCTTTCCGTATAACTCATAAACTCTGCCCCTTTCCGATTTTTTGACCAGTATAGCACAGCCGGGAGAAAATGTAAATGAATTCTTTACTGGATTGAGACTTGCAAAAGAATGGAAAGTTGCTATAATAGGAGAAACATACGATGGCGGGGTGTGCCTGCCGGAAAGGAGCGCAAATATGTCTCTGCGGGGAAAGCTGGTGCTTTTCTGGATGAAGCACCGACCCAGGCACATTGCCACCACGCAGATGGTCGCGTTGATGTTCGCCGCGATCATTCTTCTGGGGGCGCTGCTGCTGACCCTGCCCGCCGCGTCCCGGGACGGGGTGTCCTGCGGACTGCGCCCGGCACTGTTTACGGCCACCTCCGCGACCTGCGTCACGGGGCTGGTGCTATATGATACCTGGAGCCAGTGGAGCGGATTTGGCCAGGTCGTCATTTTGTGCCTGATTCAGATCGGCGGACTGGGATTTATGTCCGTGGCGACGCTGCTGATTTTCCTGCTGCGCAGGAAGGTGAGTCTGCGGCAAAGGCTGATGATCGCCCAGTCTCTGAGCGTAAGCGATATCATGGGTGTGGTTCGGCTGCAAAAGCTGGTGATCGTCGGCAGCTTTTGCGTGGAGGCCGTGGGGGCGCTCATTCTGACCCTTCGGTTCTGGCCGGCGTACGGATTGGGAAAAGCACTGAGCTGGGGCGTGTTCCATTCCGTTTCTGCGTTCTGCAACGCGGGGTTCGATATTTTCGGTTCCATCGCGCCGGGGCAGAGCCTGACAGAATTCCATACGGATCCCGTTGTCCTGCTGACGCTGGCGGCGCTGATCATCATCGGCGGTCTTGGCTTTCTGGCGTGGGAAAACATCGCCCAGAAGCGCTCCTTCCGTAAGGTCAGCGTCTATACCAAGCTGGTGCTGCTGGTAACCGCTGCGCTGCTTGCCGCCGGGTGGGCGGGGATCTGCCTGCTGGAATGGAACAACCCGGAGACGCTGGGCGGCATGACTGTGGGCGAAAAGCTGCTCAACGGCTTTTTCCAGTCCGCGACACTGCGCACGGCGGGGTTTGCGGCGATCGATCAGGCGAAGCTGACGGAAAGCGGCAAGGCCTTTTCCTGCGTGCTGATGTTCATCGGCGGTTCCTCCGGCTCCACCGCCGGCGGCATCAAGACCGTGACGTTTCTGGTGCTGGTGCTGACCATCTGGGCAAGAGCCAGAGGGAAAAGAGCGGTCTGTGCCTTCAAGCGGACGATTCCCGATGAGCAGACCCAGAACGCCATGATCATCGCCTTTATCGTGCTGGCGCTGGCCGTCTTCGGCGGCATTTTCATCAGCGCCACGTCGCCTATGAGCTTTACGGACGCCATATACGAGGCGATTTCCGCGCTGGCGACCGTGGGATTAAGCGCGGGGGGGACGGCTTCCTTGAGCATTCCGGCGCAGATCCTGATCATTGTTTATATGTATTTCGGACGGGTCGGCGTGCTGACCATCAGTCTGGGCTTCCTGGCGGGAAAACAGGCAGAGGAACGGTTCCGCTATGCGGAAACCAATTTGCTGATCGGATAAGGAGAAAAACATGAAGTCTTACATTGTTATCGGTCTTGGCCGTTTCGGCGGCTCTCTGGCGCGGCAGCTGTGCACGCTGGGGGCGGAGGTGCTGGCCATGGACGTGCACAACGACCTGGTGCAGCAGCTTGCCAACGACGTCACCCACGCGGTGGTGGGCGACGCCCGGGACAAGGAAGTCCTGCGGGCGCTGGGCGTGCGGAATTTTGACTGTGCGGTCGTTGCCATCGGCGCCGATCTCGCGGCCTCCGTGCTGGTCACCATGAACCTAAAGGAGCTGGGCGCATCCTACATCGTGTGCAAAGCCCACGACGAGACCCACCGCCTGGTGCTGGAAAAGCTGGGGGCCGACCGGGTGGTCATCCCGGAGCAGGAGCATGCCCAGCGGCTGGCAAGAAGCATGTATTCCCACAATGTGCTGGATTACATCGAGCTTTCCCAGGACTACGGGATTCTGGAGGTTCCCGCCCCCAAGAGCTGGATCGGCAAGTGCATCAACGAGCTGAACGTCCGGGCAAAGCTGGGCGTGAACATCATCGCCGTGGAGAACGGGGACAAGACCAACGTTTCCCCCGCCGCGGATTACCGTATCCAGGAGGGCGACGTGATGGTGGTGCTGGGGGACAATTACGCCCTCAGTGCGGTGCAGAAGCTGTGACGGAGCAGAGGATCACCTCCCGGAAAAATCCCCTGCTGCAGCAGGTGAAGAAGCTGCTTTCCTCCCGGAAGGCCAGGGAGGAAGCGGGGCTGTTCGCCGCCGACGGGGTCAAGCTCCTGGCGGAGGCCGTCCGCTGGTATCCGGGACTGGACACGGTGATCTTATCCGACGGCGTTGAGGCGGAGGTGCCGGAATCGGTGCGGCTTTTCCGTGTTCCGGAGGACGTGATGGCCTTCATTTCCCCCATGGAAAGCCCCCAGGGGGCGCTGTTTCTGTGCCGCCTGCCGGAAAGAAAAACGTATGTGCCCCAGCCCGGCTGCCTGCTGCTGGACGGCATTCAGGACCCGGGAAACCTGGGAACCATTCTGCGGACGGCGGACGCGCTGGACATTCCCGTGACGCTGCTGGAAGGGTGCGCCGACCCCTACGGCCCCAAGACGGTACGCGCCGGCATGGGCGCGGTGTTTAGAACCCAGCCGGTGAAGGCGGACTGGGCGGAGGTAAAGACCGCCTGTGCAGAAGCCCAAATTCCCGTGGCGGTGACGGCACTGAGTCGGCGGGCGAAGGACTTGCGTCAGGCCAATTTGCGCAGTATGGCGGTGGTCATCGGCAGCGAAGGGCAGGGCGTACGCCGGGAAATTCTGGAAAGCGCCGACGGGGAGCTGATCATCCCCATGAATAAGCGCTGTGAGTCCCTGAACGCGGCGGTGGCGGCGGCCATCGTCATGTGGCAGATGAAACAGTAATAGAGAGAAACAGGTGAGAAAATGCTGGTACACTGGATATGGTTTGCCCGTTGCCCCGGGCTGAACGACCGGGACAAAATGGCGCTATTACAGCATTTTCGGGACCCTGAGGACATTTTCTTCGCCGATGACGGATCATTTGACGCTATCGGCCTTAAGGAGGACGCAAAGGCTGCCCTCCTGGAGAAGGATCTGACTTCCGCGGAGGAAATTCTGGAGGCCTGCGACCGGGAAAAGCTCCACATTCTGACCTGTCAGGATGCGGCCTACCCCGCACGGCTGAAAAACATTGCCGACCCGCCCATTGTGCTGTATTACAAGGGACGGCTGCCGGATTTTGACGGAAGCCCGGTGATCGGTGTGGTGGGCACCCGGAAGGCGTCGGCCTACGGCCTGACCACCGCCAAGCGCATGGGGTATCAGATCGCCCGGTGCGGCGGCATCGTGGTATCCGGAATGGCCTACGGCATCGACGGCATGGCCATGGCGGGAGCCTTGACCGCAGGCGCGCCGGCGGTGGGCGTGCTGGGCTGCGGCGCGGATATCGTCTATCCCATTTCCAACCGGGCGCTGTTCCGGGACACGGAGGAATACGGCTGCATCCTCAGCGAATTCGCGCCGGGGACGCCGCCTGCCAAATGGACATTTCCAAAGCGGAACCGCATCATCAGCGGCCTGAGCTGCGGGGTGCTGGTGGTGGAAGCGCCGGAGAAAAGCGGCGCGCTGATCACCGCCCGCTTAGCCGCCGAGCAGGGGCGGGACGTGTTCGCCGTGCCGGGAAACATCGACCAGCCGTCCTTCGTGGGCAGCAACCGGCTTCTGCGGGACGGAGCGATCATGGTTTCCTCCGGCTGGGACGTTCTGAGCGAATACGAAGCCCTGTTTCCGGATAAGATTCGGAAGGAAGATGCGCCCGCCCGCCAGACGGCCTACCCCGACGAGGTGCGAAAGGCCGCGGAGGAAGAAAAACCGCTGCTGAAAGTGGCGCAGAAATCCCGTCTTCCCCGGAAAAATGCGAATCTTAAAAAAGATTTAGCCCCTCAGGGCATTGACAAGACGCCTTCCGCGCCTTATAGTGACGTAGGTTCGGTCAGGCCGAAGCTGTCGCCGGAGGAGCAGACCATTGTGGACGCCTTAAGCGGCGGCGAACGGCTGGTGGACGATGTGATTGCCGAAACCGGCCTGTCCACCGGAAAGCTGCTTTCCAGCCTGACCATGCTGGAACTGAAGGGCATTCTCAAGCGCCTGCCGGGCAAGCGCATTGTTCTGAGCAGGAAACTTTGAATAAATCGTCTTCGGCTGAGCAGCGGATCTTTTTCCCCAGCTGTGCGGTTCTGAAAGCGGGAAATATAGCGCAGCCGTT
>DJNI01000041.1:0-40558 GCA_002436765.1 Clostridiales bacterium UBA6468 | reverse complement strand
CTGTCAGCTCTCGCCGATTTATTCAGAGCTTCCAGAGATGTAACCGCACAAATTTGAAGTTACGAAACGGAGAATTTTCATTCATGGGTAAACCTGAAAATCTGGTGATCGTGGAGTCCCCCTCCAAGGCGAAGACCATTGGCAAATACTTAGGAGACAACTATGTTGTCAAGGCCAGCATGGGGCATCTCCGGGATTTGCCGAAAAGCACCATGGGCGTGGATTTGGAGCATGATTTCACGCCTCACTATATCCCCGTCCGGGGCAAGGAATCCCTGATCAGGGAACTGAAAACCGACGCGGAAAAGGCGAAAACCGTGTACCTCGCGACTGACCCTGACCGGGAGGGCGAGGCCATTTCCTGGCATTTGAAAGAGCTGCTGAATCTCCCCGACGGGAAGGCGCAGCGGGTGACCTTTAACGAGATCACCCAGAAGGTGGTCAAAGAGTCCATCCGCCGCCCCCGGGACATCGACTATGATCTGGTGGACGCCCAGCAGGCGCGGCGGATCCTGGACAGGATCGTGGGCTATGAGCTTTCCCCGCTGCTGTGGAAAAAGATCCGGCGGGGCCTGTCCGCGGGCCGCGTCCAGTCCGTCGCCACCCGGCTGGTGGTTGACCGGGAAAATGAGATCCGGGCGTTCCAGCCCAAGGAATACTGGACGCTGGACGTGACACTCAGCCGCATGGGCAAGCCCGGCTCCTTCGTCGCCCGCTACTGGGGCGAGGAAAAGAAGCGGGAGCTGGAAAATGAGGAACAGACCCTTGCCGTGATCGGCGACATCGACGGGAAGGAATTTGACGTTACCAACGTCAAAAAAGCGGAGAAGAAGCGCTATTCCGCCCCGCCCTTCACCACCTCCACCCTGCAGCAGGAGGCGTCCCGGAAGCTGGGCTTCACGCCCAAAAAGACCATGATGATCGCCCAGCAGCTGTATGAAGGCGTGGACGTGGCAGGCGAAGGCACCACGGGCTTAATCACCTACATGCGTACCGACTCTCTGCGGCTTTCCGACGAGGCCATGGACGCCGCCGCCGGGTTTATCCGCAGCCGCTACGGAAACGAATATTATTACGGTCAGCACCACGTGTTCAAGACCAAGGCGGGTGCCCAGGACGCCCACGAAGCCATCCGGCCGTCCCATGTGGAGCTGGAGCCGGAGCGGGTGCGTACCAGCCTGACCCCCGATCAGTATAAGCTCTATAAGCTCATCTGGAGCCGCTTTCTTGCGACGCAGATGGCCTGCGCCGTTTACGATACCGTGTCCATCGACGCCATGTGCGCCGGACACGTGTTCCGCGCCAGCCACCAGAGCCTGCGCTTCGCCGGCTTTATCGCCGTTTACGAAGAGGGGCGGGACGACGAGCAGGAGGCCGTCGGCTCTCCGCTGCCGGAGCTGGCGGTGGGGGAGAAGACGCTTCCCTCCAACATCCAGAAGGAGCAGCATTTCACCCAGCCCCCCGCCCGGTATACCGAGGCGACGCTGGTCAAGGCCATGGAGGAAAAGGGCGTCGGCCGGCCTTCCACCTACGCCGCCACCGTGTCCACCATTGAAGACCGGGAGTATGTGGTCAAGCAGGACAAGCGCCTTGCCCCCACGCCTCTGGGCGAGATCGTCACCGGGCTGATGGAGAAGCATTTCACCGATATCATCGACGTGGAGTTTACCGCCAACATGGAGTCCCGTCTGGATGATGTGGAAGCGGGCAAGCAGAACTGGAAGGACTTGCTGGCGGATTTCTACAAGGATTTCAGCAAGGAGCTGTCCGACGCGGAGACGGCGCTGGAGGGGGTTCGCCTGAAGGTGCCGGAGGAGGAGACCGACGAGGTCTGCGAGCTGTGCGGACGGAAAATGGTGATAAAAACCGGCCGGTTCGGCAAATTCCTGGCCTGCCCGGGCTACCCGGAGTGCAAAAACACCAAGCCTTTGGTGGAGCGGATGCCGGGCCGCTGCCCCAGGTGCGGCAGCGGCTTGCTCAAGCGCAAGTCCAAGAAGGGCTACGCCTACTACGCCTGCGAGCGGGGCGCGGAGTGCGGCTTCATGACCTGGGACGTTCCCACCGCCGAGGACTGCCCGGAATGCGGCCAGACCCTGTTCAAGAAATCCGGAAAGGGGCGCATGAAGCCCTTCTGCATTAACCCAAATTGCTCCCGCTTCCTGCCGGAAGACCAGCGGGGCTACTATAAGAAGAAGACCGCCGAGGACGGAGCGTCCGCCCCGGAGGAAAAGACTGCCGAGAAGAAAGCCCCGGCGAAGAAGACGGCAGCAAAGAAAACGACGGCGAAAAAGACTGCGGTGAAGAAGACCGCCGTCAAGACCCCGGCGAAGACGACGACGAAAACATCCTCTGAGAAGGAGAGCAAGGCATGAGGGTAAACGTCATCGGCGCGGGGCTGGCCGGAAGCGAGGCGGCCTGGCAGCTGGCAAACCGGGGCGTCGAGGTAGCGCTTTACGAAATGAAGCCCCAAAAGATGACCCCTGCGCACCACTGCGCGGATTTTGCTGAGCTCGTATGCTCCAACTCCCTGCGCGGCGACCGGCTGGAAAACGCGGTCGGCCTGCTCAAGGAGGAGCTGCGCCGCCTCGATTGTCTGATCCTCGCCTGCGCGGAGGCGAACCGCGTGGAGGCGGGCGGCGCACTGGCAGTCGACCGCTACGGGTTTTCCGGCATGGTGACGGAAAAGATCCGTTCGCACCCCAATATCACCGTTGTGGAAGCCGAGGCGACAGAGGTGCCCGCCGGCCCGGTCATCGTTGCGACCGGCCCTCTGACCTCCGACGCGATGAGTGCCGCCATCCAGCGCTACTTCGGCGGCCAGGAATACATGAGCTTCTTTGATGCCGCCGCGCCGCTCGTCACCTTTTCCTCCATCGACATGGAAAAGGCCTGGTTCGCCTCCCGTTATGACCGCGGAGATGCGGATTATGTCAACTGCTCGATGGACAAGGACGAATACCTTGCCTTTGTCGAGGCCCTCCGGACAGCGGAGGAGGCCCCGGTCCACGGCTTTGAGGACAAGCACGTCTTCGAAGGCTGCATGCCCGTGGAGGTCATGGCCCGCCGCGGCGTGGATACGCTGCGCTACGGCCCATTGAAGCCCGTCGGCCTGAAGGACCCGAAGACAGGCCGCGAGCCCTATGCCGTCGTTCAGCTGCGCAAGGACAACGCGGCAGGCTCGGTCTATAACATTGTCGGCTTCCAGACCCACCTGAAATTCGGCGAGCAGAAGCGGGTATTTTCCATGATACCGGGTCTTGAAAACGCGGAATTTGTCCGCTACGGCGTGATGCACCAGAACACCTTCCTGCAAAGCCCCAGGCTGCTGGACAAGTATTACGCAGACCGCCGCAATCCGCTGGTGGCCTTTGCCGGGCAGATGACCGGCGTGGAAGGGTACGTGGAATCCACGGCCTCCGGGTATCTGGCGGCGGTGGCCATGGCGGCCAAGGTGCAGGGGCGGGAGCTTCCCGATTTCCCCAAGGAGACCGCCATCGGCGCGCTGGGGCAGTACGTCAGCGACGAAAGCATTGAAAATTTCCAGCCTATGAATATCAACTTCAGCATCATCGCACCGCTGGAAAAGCGCATCCGTAAGAAAGCAGAAAAAAATCTCGCCATTGCCGCGCGGTCGCTGAATGTGATCGATACACTGGTGGCGAAGGGTATCTAAGAGAAAGAGGTGAAACGGTTGAAGATCATTCTTGACGCGATGGGCGGCGACAATGCCCCCGAGGCCCCCGTTTTAGGCGCTGTGGAAGCGGCCAAGACCTACGGCATCGAGATCGTGCTGGTAGGCCGGGGAGAGGACATCCTGGCGGTTCTCAAGAAGCACGGCATTGACAATCTGCCCGAGGGCATGGAGATTTCCAATGCCGACGACGTGGTGGACATGCACGACGATCCCGCATCCGTCATCCACAAGCGGAAAAATTCCTCCATGGTGATGGGGCTTAAAATGCTGGCGGACGGACTGGGCGACGCCTTCGTCTCCGCCGGTTCCACCGGCGCGCTGCTCACCGGCGCGACGCTGCTGGTCAAGCGGGTCAAGGGGATCCGCCGCGCCGCCATGGGTCCTGCCATGCCCAACAAGGCGGGAGGAAAGACCGTGATCGTGGACTGCGGCGCCAACGCCGAGTGTACGCCGGAATTTCTGCTGCAATTCGGCCTGGTCGGCTCCGTTTACGCGAAAAAGCAGCTGGGCGTCGAGAACCCAAAGGTGGGCCTTCTGAACATCGGCACCGAGGACAGCAAGGGCACCGCTCTGCAAAAGGAAGCCTATGCGCTGCTGAAGGACGCGGGAGAGAAGAAGCTTGTCAACTTTGTCGGCAACGTGGAAGCCCGGGATGTTCCTCTGGGCGCGGTGGACGTTGTGGTCTGCGACGGCTTCAGCGGCAACGTGCTGCTGAAAAGCATCGAGGGCACCGCCATGTTCATGGGCAGCCTGATGAAGAAAATGTTCAAGAAAAATCTGCTCAGCAAGCTGGGCTATCTTCTGTGCGCCTCCGGCGTCAAGGATCTGATGAAGATGCTGGACTACCGGGAGATCGGCGGCACGCCGTTCCTGGGCATTCGCAAGCCGGTCATCAAGGCTCACGGCGCTTCCGACGTGCTGGCCTTCCGCAATGCGGTGAAGCAGGCGGCGGATGTGGCCGCGTCGGATATCACCGGAGAGTTGGCAGAAAATTTACAGCGGCTGGCAGCCGAAAAAGAGAAGGTGACGGAGCATGATTAAGGATCTGGAGGCCGCCATCGGCTACCGGTTCCGGAATATTTCCCTTTTGCAGAACGCGCTGACCCATTCCTCCTACGCAAACGAGCGCTGGCACAACAGCCTGCTCAGCAACGAGCGCCTGGAATTTCTGGGAGACAGCGTGCTGGGAATGCTGGTGGCGGAGTATCTCTACCGCAATTTCCCCAACCGCCCGGAGGGCGAGCTGACCCGGATGCGGGCGGACATGGTCTGCGAGACCACCCTGGCAAACGCTGCCAACCGCATTGGCCTTGGGAACCATCTGCTCCTTGGTCACGGCGAGGAGCAGGGGGGCGGACGGAGCCGGGACTCCATTCTGGCGGACGCCATGGAGTCGGTGATCGCCGCGTGCTTTCTGGACGGCGGGCTGGACGCGGCGCTGCAGGTGGTCAGGACGTTCATTCTGGTGGAGGTGCCGGTGACCAAGCTGCACAACGCGGACTACAAGACCGAGCTTCAGGAGCTGGTGCAGCAGAAGAAAAATCAGGTGCTGGCCTACGAGCTGGCGGGGCAGTCCGGCCCCGACCACGACAAGCAGTTTTCCGTGGAGGTCTCCCTCAACGGCGCGATCGTTGGCAAGGGCATTGGCAGCAGCAAAAAAAGGGCAGAGCAGGATGCCGCCCGCTGCGCCATCGAGAATCTTTTCCCGGACAAAGCGTAAAATGTCGGAACGACGCGGCCGCAAGGCCGCGTCGTTTTTACGGTATTGCTTTGCTTTTTCCACAAACGGAAAGCTCTCTTTGCGATGATTGCCACTTTTATCGTCGATTACAAGAAAACCGTCTATGCATCATAATCGCAGTTCACGGAGTGAAATACGAGGGGATTCTTACCCTGATATTTTTTGTAGATACGGTAGATCGTCACAAATTCATCAATCGTGATTGCGTGATTTCCGACTGGTGTTACCAGACAGGCTCCCGGCATTCCGTACGCATATTGCTTGCGGGTAATACTTACATGCACCCAGTGGCACCCATAGTTCCAATGATAACAGGCAAATGTGAATCCCTCATCACGAAGCCACGAAAAGAAGGGTGCATTGCTGTTCTCCAAAGATTTGTCGCATACGAGAAATGCTTCTGCTTTTCCCTGACTGATATGAAGTCCCTTTTCTTCCATGAATGTATCCTCCCAAATGTACTCATAAAGAAAAGACCCATCGTTTGATGGGCCTTTGACATTTCTATAGACCCATCATTCAGCCTTTAGCACCTTACCATTCGGCAGGTTGCTGTGCGGTCACAGGGGCTGTCCCTAACGCACTCTCTATGGTTATTTCAGTATATCATAAAATTTTGCTATGTCAATCATGCGGGAAAATAAAATCTCCGGAGCAGGATGACGGCAAAACTTTCCCTTGCTGTATTCGACATATTGTGTTATAATAAACCGAACTATGCAGATAAAACAAAGTACCCGCAGGCAGCTGCCTGCGGTGAAATACAGGATGTGAACAAAATGGGCTCCCAAAAGCCGATGAAACTGAATCTGGGCATGGCGCCGAAGGTCGTTTTGATCATGCTGCTGGACGTGCTTGCCACCGTCGTCTCCTTCTTTCTGGGGCTGTGGTTCCGGTATGATTTTTCCTTTGCCGAAATTCGCCCCGTCCATCTGGATGGCTTTCTGTCCGCCATCGGTCCCTGGTGCGTGATCACGCTTCTGGTGTTCTGGATCTTTAAGCTTTATAACTCCATCTGGGCGTTTGTGAGTACGCCGGAGGTGTTCCGCATTACCGGCGCGTATGCGGTGCTGGGCGTGATCGGCGTGCTGATTTTTCACTTTGACGGCAATCTGATGCCCCGCTCCAGCATGGTGGTGGGCTTCCTGTTCAGCTTCGTCAGCACCGTGGCCATCCGGTTTTCCTACCGGCTGCTCCGGACGGCACAGCGGCGCATCAGCCACTTTACCCACGCCAACGGCGTGAAAAACGTCATGCTTATCGGCGCGGGGGACGCCGGCCGGGCGCTGGCCGTGGAGTTTACCAACAGCGACCATATTCGGGATCACCTGTCCTGCGTCATTGACGACAACCCGGTAAAATGGAACAAGCAGCTGTGCGGCGTGCCCATTGTGGGCGGCCGTCAGGACATTGCCACGGCTGTGAAAAAGTACAAGATCAGCAAGATCATCTTCGCCATTCCCAACTGCACCGCAAAGTCCCGGAAGGAAATTCTGGACATCTGCGCCACCACCGGCTGTGAGGTGCAGATGCTTCCCGGTATTTTCCAGATGGTCAACGGAGAGGTCAGCGTCAGCAAGCTGCGCAAGGTCGATCCCCAGGATCTGCTGGGCAGAGAGCCCATCAAGGTCAATCTGGACGAGATCGTGGGCTATATCTCCGGCAAGGTGGTGCTGGTCACCGGCGGCGGCGGCAGCATCGGCAGCGAGCTGTGCCGTCAGATCGCCCACGCGAAGCCGAAGCAGCTCATTATTCTGGATATTTACGAAAATAATGCCTATGATATTCAAATGGAGCTGCGCCGCACCCACCCGGAGCTGAACCTGGAGGTCATCATCGGCTCTGTCCGGGATGCCGAGCGGGTTCGCCACGTGATGTCCGTTTACCGGCCGGAGCTGGTGTTCCACGCCGCAGCCCACAAGCACGTCCCGCTGATGGAGGAAAGCCCCAACGAGGCCATCAAAAATAACGTCATCGGCACCTACAAGCTGGCGAAGGCCGCCGCGGAGTACGGCGTCAAGCGGTTCGTGCAGATCTCCACCGACAAGGCCGTCAATCCCACCAACATCATGGGCGCGTCCAAGCGCCTGTGCGAGATGGTAATACAGATGATGAACCGGGAGTCCAAAACGGAATTTGTGGCTGTGCGCTTCGGTAATGTTCTGGGCAGCAACGGCAGCGTTATCCCGCTCTTCAAGAAGCAGATCGAGGCCGGCGGCCCCGTGACCGTCACCCATCCCGACATCATCCGGTATTTTATGACCATTCCCGAGGCGGTGAGCCTGGTGCTTCAGGCGGGATACTATGCCAAGGGCGGCGAGATTTTCATTCTGGACATGGGCGAGCCGGTGAGGATCGACACCATGGCACGGAACATGATCCGACTGTCCGGCTACGAGCCGGATGTGGACATCAGAATTGAGTACACCGGTCTCAGACCGGGGGAGAAGCTCTACGAGGAGCTGCTGATGAAGGAAGAGGGAATGCAGGAGACTGCCAACAAGCTCATCCACATCGGCAAGCCCATCGAAATGGACGACGCGCTGCTGGAGCAGCAGCTGAAGCGGCTGGACGAAGCCAGCCGGGAAGAAAGCGAAAACATCAAGGACATCGTCGCGGAGATCGTGCCTACTTACAAGCGCGAGTGTAAGGCCTGACCAAAAACAAGAGAAAACGAGGGAAGCGGAATGTACCGAACGTTTTTCAAACGCCTGCTGGATATTATCCTGTCCGGCTGCGCCATCGTGATATTGTCCCCGCTGCTGCTGGTTATCGCTGTCGCCATCAAAATTGACGACCCCGGCCCGGTGCTGTTCCGCCAGAAGCGGGTGGGCATTCACAAGACCCATTTTTCCATCATGAAATTCCGCACCATGAAAATGGACACCCCCAGGGACACCCCCACCCATCTGCTGGAAAACCCGGAGCAGTATATTACGAGGGTTGGGAAATTCCTGCGCAAGTCCTCCCTGGACGAGCTGCCCCAGATTTTTCAGATTTTCACGGGGAAAATGTCCATCATCGGCCCCCGGCCTGCCCTGTGGAACCAGTTTGACCTGATCGCGGAGCGGGACAAATACGGCGCCAACGACGTGCGCCCGGGTCTCACGGGCTGGGCGCAGATCAACGGGCGGGATGAGCTGCCCATTGACGTAAAGGCCCGGTTTGACGGGGAATATGTGGAAAAGCTGAGCTTCCCCTTTGACTGCAAATGCTTTTTCGGCACCATCGTTTCCGTGCTGAAGCATGACGGCGTGGTGGAAGGCGGTACCGGCCGGCTGGAAAAGGAGAAGAAATGAAGAGCATTCTTATTACCGGCGCCGGAAGCTATATCGGGGTCTCGCTGGAAAACTATCTGGGAAAGTGCCCGGAACGCTACCGGGTGGATTCCCTGGATATGCGCGGAAGCGGCTGGGAGAACCATTCCTTCCGCGGCTACGACGCGGTATTCCATGTGGCGGGGCTGGTGCATCAGCCGGACAGCAAAAACGACCCGGCTCAGGCAGAAGTGTACGATCAGGTCAACCACATCCTCGCGGTGCGGACGGCGGAAAAGGCCAAGGCCGACGGCGTGGGGCAGTTCCTGTTTATGAGTTCGGAGAGCGTTTACGGCCTGACCGCACCCATCGGCAAGACGGTGGTCATCACGAAGGACACGCCGCTGCACCCCGGGGACAACTACGGCGTCAGCAAAGCCAAGGCGGAAGCGGACTTGCAGGCGCTGGCGGACGACAGCTTTAAGGTTGCGATTCTTCGCCCGCCCATGATCTACGGCAAGGGCTGCAAGGGAAACTATGTGACCATGGCGAAGCTGGCGAAGAAGCTGCCGGTTTTCCCTTATGTTGCCAACCGGCGTTCCATGCTGTATATCGAGAATCTGACGGAATTTGTCCGTCTGCTTATTGACGATGAGGCGGCGGGCGTTTTCTGCCCCCAGAACAACGAATACACCAACACCAGCGACATGGTCAACTGGATCGCCCACGCAAACGGAAGGGGTATCCTGATGGTGAGGGGCTTCACCTGGGCACTGAAGCTGCTGCGGTTTGCCTCGCCTGCGGTGGACAAGGCTTTTGGCAGCCTGTGCTATGACTTCGCGCTGAGCGCATACAGCCGGGATTACTGCGTGAAGACCCTGGAGCAGTCCATTCTGGAGACGGAGAGAACCTGATTTTTAGAAGGGAAAGAGGGCGGTTGCTTGAAAAAGAAGCGGGATATCCTGTTTTTGTGCCAGTTTTTTTATCCCGAATATATTTCCTCCGCCCAGCTGCCCTATGACACGGTGCTGGCGCTTCGGGACGCCGGGTTCTCCGTGGGCGCGCTGTGCGGCTACCCGCGGGAATACGCCGAGGGCGGGAAGGTTCCCCTGAAGGAGAATGTAAATGACATCCGCATTCACCGGCTGAAATACATCCAGACAGGCCGGTCGGGCTTCCTCGGCCGGATCGTCAACTATTTTTCCTTTACCTTCCATGTGCTGCTGCACCTTCCGGAAATTGCCGGATACCGGGCGGTGGTGGTGTATTCCAACCCGCCGATCCTGCCCTGGATCGCCTCCTGGGCGAAGGCGCTGTTCGGAACGAAGCTGGTGTTCGTGTCCTACGACCTCTATCCGGAGGTGGCCACGGTGACGGACACCCTCCGGGAAGGCAGCATGATCTGCAAGCTGATGAACCACATCAACAAATGTGTGTTTCGCCGGGCAGACCGGGTGGTGGCGCTGTCGTCGGAGCAAAGAGACTGCATTCTCCGCACCCGAAACGCCACCGCCGACCTCGTGACGGTGATTCCCAACTGGTACCGGGACGAGGGCGAATGTCTGCGTGACCGGAAGGAAAACCGGTTCCGGGAGCTGACGGCGGGACGGTTTGTGGTGTCCTATTTCGGAAATATGGGCACCATGCAGGATATGGATACCATTCTGGGCGCCATCCGGGCGCTGCGGGGGGAGAAGGACGTCTTTTTCCTCTTTGCCGGGCACGGCAATAAAATGGAGACGCTGCGGGAGATCGTCGCCCGGGAGGGCATTGAGAATGTCCGCATTTTCAGCTTTCTTCACGGTCAGGACTTTCAGGACGCGCTGGCGGTGAGCGACTGTGCGCTGGTTTCCCTGGAAAAGGGCGCCACGGGGCTTTGCGTCCCCAGCAAGACCTACAGCTACATGATGCAGGGCATCCCCCTGCTTGCCATTATGGACGAGTGCGACATCGTCCGGGACATCCAATCCGGCGCGGGACTTTGGGTGCGCAACGGCGAAAGCCAGCGTCTGGCCGAGGCCATCCGCCTCCTGCGGGACAACCCGGAGAAAGCCCGGGACATGCGCAGAAAATGCCGGGAGCTGTATTTACAAAAGTACACCACCGAAATTTGCACGGGAAAATATGTATCTCTTTTCCGGCAGCTTTTACACCCGGAAACAGGGGAGGAGAATAGAGTATGAGTATTTTTGCCAACAAAACGCTGATGATCACCGGCGGCACCGGTTCCTTCGGAAACGCGGTGCTGAACCGCTTCCTGGACACGGACATCCGGGAGATCCGGATTTTTTCGCGGGACGAGAAAAAGCAGGACGACATGCGCCATGAATTTCAGGCGAAAATGCCGGAGGCGGCGGGGAAGATCAAGTTCTTCATCGGCGACGTCCGAGACCTCGCTTCCGTGAAGAACGCCATGCATGGCGTTGACTACATCTTTCATGCCGCCGCCCTCAAGCAGGTGCCGTCCTGCGAGTTTTTCCCCATGGAGGCGGTGAAGACCAACGTGTTCGGAACCGATAACGTGCTGACCGCCGCCATTGACGCCGGGGTCAAGGCCGTCATCTGCCTGTCCACGGACAAGGCCGCCTACCCCGTCAACGCCATGGGCACCTCCAAGGCCATGATGGAAAAGGTCATCGTTGCCAAATCCCGGACGGTCTCCCCGGAAAAGACAAAGATCTGCTGCACCCGCTACGGAAACGTCATGTGTTCCCGGGGCAGCGTCATTCCGCTGTGGATCGACCAGATCAAGGCGGGCAACCCCATCACCATCACCGAGCCGAGCATGACCCGGTTCATCATGTCTCTGGAAGAGGCGGTGGATCTGGTGCTGTTCGCCTTCCGGAACGGCATCAGCGGGGACATTCTGGTGCAGAAGGCCCCTGCGTGTACCATCGAGACGCTGGCCAAGGCCGTCACCGGCCTGTTCGCCCCCGGCCACGAGATCAAGGTCATCGGCATCCGCCACGGCGAAAAGATGTACGAGACGCTGCTGACCAACGAGGAATGCGCCCACGCCATCGATCTGGGCAATTTCTACCGCGTCCCCTGCGACAAGCGGGATTTGAACTACGACAAATACTTCAAGGACGGCGACACCCAGCGCAACGTCCTCACGGAGTTCAACAGCAACAACACGGAGCTGCTGAACGTAGAGCAGGTGCAGCAGAAGCTGCTGAGTCTGAGCTACATCCGCGGCGAGCTGGAAGCCATGAAAAACAAATAACGGAAGGGTGGATGGCATGAACATTCTGATCACCGGCGCGGCCGGATTTGTGGGTAAGAACCTGACGGCGGCGCTGGAGTGCATCCGGGACGGCCTGGACAAGACCCATCCGGGGCTTTCGGTGGGGGAGCTGTACCTCTACGACATCGCCTCCGACCCGGCGCTTCTGGAAACGGCCTGCCGGAAGGCGGACTTCGTCTTTAACCTCGCCGGCGTCAACCGCCCGAAAAATCAGGAAGAGTTCATGCAGGGAAATTTCGGCTTTGCCTCCACGCTGCTGGACACGCTGAAAAAGTACCGTAACACCTGCCCCGTGATGCTGTCGTCCTCCATTCAGGCGACCATGGTGGGGCGCTATGCGGGCAGCGAGTACGGCAGAAGCAAGAAGGCGGGGGAGGAGCTGTTCTTCTCCTATGCCGCCGAGACCGGGGCGAAGGTGCTGGTGTACCGCTTCCCCAACCTGTTCGGAAAGTGGTGCCGCCCCAACTACAATTCCGCCGTGGCCACCTTCTGCCACAACTATGCCCACGATCTGCCCATCACGGTGAACGACCCCGGCGTGGAGCTGGAGCTGCTGTACATCGACGATCTGGTGGACGAGATGATCGCGGCGCTGGAGGGCAGGGAGCATCACTGCGAATTTGAGGGCGTGGACACGGTGCTGACGCCGGCCGGGCGCTACTGTGCCGCGCCCGTCACCCACCGGGCGACGCTGGGGCGGATCGTTGCACTGCTGGACGGCTTCAAGGCGCAGCCGAAGACCCTTCTGATGCCGGAAATTCCGGCGGGCAGCTTCGCGAAAAAGCTGTATTCCACCTATCTTTCCTACCTGCCCAAGGAGAAGGCGGCGTTTCCCCTGAAAATGAACGTTGACGCCCGGGGCAGCTTCACGGAGCTGCTGAAAACGGCGAGCTGCGGCCAGTTCAGTGTGAACATCAGCCGTCCCGGCGTGACCAAGGGACAGCACTGGCACAACACCAAGTGGGAATTTTTCATCGTGGTGTCCGGCCGCGGCCTGATCCGGCAGCGGAAGGTGGGAACCGAAGAAGTGCTGAATTTTGAAGTTTCCGGGGAGAAAATCGAGGCCGTCCACATGCTTCCGGGATATACCCATAACATTATCAACTTAAGCGAAACGGACGATCTGGTGACGCTCATGTGGGCAAACGAGTGCTTTGACCCGAAAAAGCCGGATACATTCTTTGAGGTGGTTTGACATGGAAATGAAGCTGGACTATTCCGACGTGGCGTTCCGCAATGACGGAAAATTAAAGCTGCTGATCATCGTAGGCACCCGCCCGGAGATCATCCGTCTGGCGGCGGTCATCACCAAGTGCCGCAAATATTTTGACTGCATTCTCGCCCATACGGGGCAGAATTACGACTACAACCTGAACGGGATTTTTTTCCGGGATTTAGGACTTGCCGACCCGGATGTGTATATGAACGCGGTGGGGGACGATCTGGGCGCCACCGTGGGCAACATCATCAACTGCTCCTACAAGCTGATGACGGCCATTCAGCCGGACGCCATGCTGATTCTGGGAGACACCAATTCCTGCCTGTCCGCCATTGCGGCCAAGCGGCTGCACATTCCCATTTTCCACATGGAAGCGGGCAACCGCTGCAAGGACGAGTGCCTGCCGGAAGAGACCAACCGCCGGATTGTGGACATCATCTCCGACGTGAACCTGGCCTATTCCGAACACGCGCGGAAATACCTCCACGAGTGCGGTCTGCCGAAAGAGCGCACCTATGTTACCGGCTCGCCCATGGCGGAGGTGCTCCACGCTAACTTAGACGCCATTGAGGCTTCCGACATCCACCAGCGGCTGGGGCTGAACAAAGGAGAGTACATTCTGCTCTCCGCCCACCGGGAGGAAAACATCGATACGGAAAAGAACTTCCTGTCATTGTTCCGCGCCGTCAACGCCATGGCGGAAAAGTACGACATGCCCATCCTGTATTCCTGCCACCCCCGCTCGAAAAAGCGGCTGGAGGCAACGGGCTTCATTCTGGACAGCCGGGTGATTCAGCACGAGCCGCTGGGCTTCCACGATTACAACTGCCTGCAAATGAACGCCTTTGCGGTGGTGTCCGATTCCGGGACGCTGCCGGAGGAATCCAGCTTCTTCACCTCTGTGGGGCATCCGTTCCCGGCGGTGTGCATCCGCACGTCCACGGAGCGCCCGGAAGCGCTGGACAAGGGCTGCTTCATTCTGGCGGGCATTGACGAGAAGAATCTGCTGCAAGCGGTGGACACCGCCGTTCAGATGAACCGGGACGGCGATCTGGGAATCCCCGTGCCGGACTATGTGGAGGAAAACGTGTCCACCAAGGTGGTCAAGATCATCCAGTCCTACACCGGCGTGGTGGACAAAATGGTTTGGAGAAAATACTAAGCCGGATAATTTCACAATATCAGGAGGCGGGACGCATGAAATACCTGTTCATCAACTCCGTTGCCGGTTTCGGCAGTACGGGGCGCATCGCGGCGGAGCAATGCCGGGGGCTGATGGCGCAGGGGCATGAGTGTGTGCTCGCCTTCGGTCGTGAACAGGCAAATTGCAGCGATGTTCCCACGGTGCGCATCGGCACGCCCATGGATTTTCAGCTCCACGGGGCGGAAAGCCGCCTGCTGGACGATTCCGGCTTCGGCTCCCGGCGGGCGACCCGCGCCTTTCTGGACTGGGTCAGGGAATACGACCCGGACGTGATCTGGCTGCATAACGTTCACGGCTATTACATTCACTTAGGAGAGCTGTTTACTTACCTGCGTGGCTGCGGAAAGACCATTTTCTGGACGCTTCACGACTGCTGGAGCTTCACGGGGCACTGCGCCTATTTTGACTATGTGGGCTGTGACCGGTGGAAGACCGGCTGCCACGACTGCCCCCAGAAACGCGCCTACCCCGCCAGCATTCTGCTGGACAACAGCCGGAAAAATTACGAAAAAAAGCGGGCGCTGTTCACCGGCATTCCCAATGTGACCCTCATTGTCCCCTCCCACTGGCTGGAAAGCCGGGTGAAGAAGAGCTTTTTGAAGGACTACCCGGTGAAGGTGGTATACAACACGGTGAACCGGGACGTTTTCAAGCCTACCCCCGGTAATTTCCGGGAAAAATACGGCCTGGAAGACAAAATTATCCTGCTGGGCGTTGCCAGCGTCTGGGATGAACGCAAGGGACTGCGGGACTTTCTGGTGCTTCATGACCTGTTGGATGAAAAATATGCCATCGTGCTGATCGGCCTGAGCGCAAAGCAGATACAGTCTCTCCCGGCGGGGATCCTGGGGCTGCCCCGCACCAACAGCGTTCATGAGCTGGCGGAAGCCTATACCGCCGCCGACGTATTTCTGAACCCCAGCACGGAGGAGACCTTCGGTATGACCGTGCTGGAAGCCCGGTGCTGCGGCACGGAGGCGGTGGTTTATCAGGGAACCGCCTGCGAGGAGGTCATCAGCCGGTTCGGTGGGGTCGCCGTGCCCCGGGGCGCGGCGCATCTGCTGGAAGCCGTGGAACAGATCACAAAGGAGAATCGCAAATGACCCATTATCCCTTCCCGGACAGCCGGGGGACGAAAATTGCCTTCGCCGCGTTTTTCACGGCCATGCTTTTTCTGGCCCGGGACAGCATGTTCACCACGGCGGTGATCGGCTTTGAAAAGGCGCAGTTTCTTATGCTGGGCGTGATCTGCCTGATGGGCGTGGCCTTTCTGATCGTCAACCGGCGGAAGCTGCCCCAGATTCTGAAAGACCGGCGGATGATCGTCGCCGGGGTTGCGGCGGCGGTGCTTCTGCTGCCCATGCTGGTGAAGCGGGACTGGCAGCTGATGTATTTCAGCGTCCTGCTGTGCATACTGACGGCGGTGCTCCTGTCTTATTTTCTCACGGTGCGGGAGACGGCCAAATACTACGTGGTAATTCTGTCCCTGCTGGGGGCGTATTCCGTGCTGGCGGCGTACATTCTGCGCATCGGCGTGGACAAGGGCGTTTACGCGGTGCCGGTGTTCCAGAATTCCATGGGCTTTGAATTTCACAATTTCTTTTTGTCCATTGTCCCGGATACGTATGTGAAAAACCGGAATTTCGGCATTTTCCGGGAGCCGGGGGTTTATCAGTTCTTCCTGATCACGGCGCTGTATCTGAACAATTATGAGGTGGAATGGAAAAGGCCGTGGCAGCTCTGGCTGGCCAACGGCATTCTGGCGGCGACGATGGTGTCCACGTTTGCTACCGGCGGCGTCGCGGAAATGGGGCTGCTGGCGGTCGTGCTGTTTTTTGAAAAAAAATGGTATCGGGACAAGCGGATATGCGCCGTGGCGGCGGGGCTGATTTTGTGTGCCGCCGTGGTAACGGGCGTTTCCGTTGCCCGGAAAAACGCCCTTTACTGGGAAATCTACGACATGGCCATCGGCAAATTTGCCAACGGGCGGGATTCCTCGGTGGAGCGGATGGATGCCATCATGACGGACATTTCCATTTTCCTGCACCATCCCGTTTTCGGCGCGAAGATCGCGCAGGTGCTGTACGCCACCGCCAACAACACCACCTCCACCCTCATTCTTTTTTCCGCCTTCGGCATTCCGGCGGCGCTGCTGCACATTGCCTGCTGGGTCGCGCTGGTGTGGCGGAAGGAGCGGCAAGTCTGGGTGAATCTGGCGCTGGTCGTTATCCTATTTATGTCTTTTAACACACAGAATTTGATTGCGGACGTGTTTTTATGGCTGCTCCCGGTCATGGCGCTGGTGGAACGGCTTATGAAAAGGGGGTAATCCTATGGAACGGAAACTGCTGAGAAAGGTGCAGCTGACCCAGCTGGAAATTGCGAAGGAGATCCGCCGGGTGTGCGTGGAAAACGACATTCCCTATTTTCTTACCTGCGGCACCCTTCTGGGCGCGGTGCGCCATCAGGGGTTCATCCCCTGGGACGACGATATGGACGTGGGAATGCTGCGGGAGAATTATGAGAAATTCTGCCGCATTGCCCCGGAAAAGCTGAAACCGGAATATTGCTGGCAGAGCTGGTACACCGACCCCAACTACGCCCTGCCCTTCGGCAAGGTGCGCAAGCGCGGCACGCTGTACCTGGAGGCTAAGTCCCACAGATTGGCGGAAAACGGCTTCTATGTGGACATTTTCCCCTACGACGCCGTGTCTCCGGATGCGGAAAAGCGGCAGGAAACGGCGGGACGTTTGCTGAAAATCTACCGGACAAAGCTGATGAGATCCCATTATCAGCCTTGGCGGGAGAATGAGAGGATCCTATGGAAAAAGTGGATCGGGTACCTATACTATCAGGCGCTGGCACTGTTTGCCGATCAGGAAGGTCTTGCCAGGGCGTATGACGCGCTTGCGACGGCGCTGCCGGAAAACGGCTATGTCTGTGAGCAGAGCGCCATGACGAAGCCGGACGCCTACGAGAAAGCGTGGTGTCAGGCGCTGACGGACGTGGCTTTTGAAGGAGAAACCTTCAAGGCACCGGCGGAATATGAAAAATTCCTGACCACACTATACGGTGACTATATGCAGCTCCCGCCGGAAGATCAGCGGGAGAACCGCCATCAGATCGTGCAGATCGATTTTGGTGCGTGACATTGAGAGGGCTATAACGGTATGAAACGAGTGCTGTTCCTGACGAACTACGCTTCCCCCTACCGGGTTCATTTTTACGACGAGCTGGCAAAGAGCATGGACGTGACGGTGCTGTTCACCGACCGGGTGGAGGATCAGAAGAACCGCAGCGCCGACTGGTTCGTTTCCGGGGGCGGCGCTTACCGCCCGGTGCAGCTGAAGCGGTGCGTCGGCCATTTTCTGGACGAAAACCTGTGTCTGGACGTGACCGAATGGCTGAAAAAGCCCTACGACGCCATCGTGATATGCGGCTATTCCTCGCCCACGGCGATTCTCGCGATGCAGTGGCTGCGCAGAAGGAAAATTCCCTTCTACATGGAAGTGGACGGCGGCCTGATCCGGCAGGAGCGGAAAACAAAGTATCTGTTTAAGAAATCGCTGGTGCGCAGAGCTGACCGGTGGCTCAGCTCTGGGCGATACACCACGGAATTTCTCGTCCATTACGGAGCGGAGGAAAGCCGCATTCATTTTTACCCCTTCTCCTCCGTGTTTGAGAAGGATATTCTCCCCGCCGTTCCCTCCGCCGCCGAAAAGCAAATGCTAAAAGAGGAACTGGGCGTCCCGGAAAAGCGGATGGTGCTGGCCATCGGCCAGTTTATCCCGAGAAAGGGCTTCGACATCCTGATGCACGCCGCCTGCGCGCTTGACAGGGACGTGGGGATTTACATTGTCGGCGGCGAGCCGACGGAAGACTATTTGCAGATGCGCGCCTCTCTGGGGCTGGATAATGTCCATTTTGTGGGCTTTCAAAAGAAAGAAGCCCTGAGCCGGTATTACAGGGCGGCGGATTTGTTCGTCCTGCCTACCCGGGAGGACATCTGGGGGCTTGTTATCAACGAGGCCATGGCCTACGGCCTGCCTGTCATCACCACCGACCGGTGTGTCGCCGGTCTGGAGCTGGTGGAGGAGGGCGTCAACGGGAGCATCGTGCCGGTGGAGGACGAGGCTGCCCTTGCCGGGAAAATGAAGGAGCTTCTGTCCTCGGACTTAGAGAAAATGGGGACGGCTTCTCTGGAAAAAATCCGCGCCTACACCATTGAAAACATGGCGAAAGCCCACGCTGCGATTTTTGAAAAAGATGGGGGATGACCCATGCATATCATTTACGCTGTGACCACATGCTCCGACCGGGTGTACCGTCAGCTGTTCGCGGACGCCCCCCGGAAGCCCGCCTTTCAGTCCCAGAAATACCACCGCCTGCTCATCGAGGGACTTGCCGCCGGGGCGAAGGTGGACGTGGTGGCGAACCCGCCGGTGAACCGGGAGGTTCTGAAAAAGGCATTCATCCGTCTGCCCCGTGAGATGGAAGGCGGCGCGTGCTACCGCTATATTCCCGCCGTCCGGAATCCCGTTGTCAAGGCCGTATTTGTGGGCGTGGGAACCTTTTTCCGCACAGCGTGCCTTGCGGGGAAGGATTCTGCGGTGGTGGTGGACTGCCTGAACCGGACAACGGCGCTGGCCGGTCTGCTGGCGGCGAAGCTGCGGGGAAGACGGTGCGTGGGCATTGTGACGGATCTGCCGGATATGCTGGGGGGCAGCGCCTTTTCCAAGAGGCTTTCCAATTTCGTCATCCGTCACTGCACGGACTACGTGCTGCTGACCCAGGCCATGAACGACTATCTGAACCCGAAGGGCAAGCCCCACGTGATCCTGGAGGGGCACAGCGACATTGCCATGGCGCGGCAGGTGCCGTCTCCGGCGCGAAAGGCCGGTCCCCGGGTGTGTATGTATGCCGGAGGCGTCAGCAAGCAGTACGGCCTGGAAAATCTGGTGAAGGGCTTCCGGAAGGCAGATCTGCCGGACGCCCGGCTGGAAATTTACGGCCCCGGGGATTATGTGCAGGAGCTTTCCCGAATCGCCGCGGAGGATTCCCGGATTTTCTACGGCGGAATGCTGCTGAACGGGGAGATCGTGGAGCGGGAAATGGCGGCGACCCTGCTGGTCAACCCCCGGCCGACGGATGAGGAATACGTGAAATACTCCTTCCCCTCCAAGACCATGGAATATATGTCCACGGGAACCCCGGTGCTGACCACGGTTCTGCCGGGAATGCCCAAGGAGTACCACCCTTACGTGTATCTGTTGGAGGAAGAAACCGCCGACGCCATCGCGGAAAAGCTGGGGCAGATTTTTGCCCAGTCGGCGGAAGAACTGTTTGAAAAGGGCATGAAAGCCCGTGAATTTATCTTAAAAGAAAAAAACAACGTAAAACAGGCCGAAAAAATTCTGGCCATGTTAGGGAAGCCCTGAATCAATCGTCTGCGGCCGTGAGCGGATCTTTTTCGCCCACTCTTCGGCATCGAAAACGGGAAATACACAAAGTATTCCGACCTTTCCGATACCTCGATTGGACGAAAAATCTCTCGCTCACAGCTCTTGCCGATTGAATCAGAGCTTCCCAGAAAGGACGGGGTGCAATGAAGCTGCTTTGGCTGTGCAATATGGTGCCCGGAAAGGTGAAGGAAGCCGTCAGCGGCGGCTCCACCGGCGGCGGACTGTGGGTTGACAGCGTGCTGGAAGGACTGCTGGAACGGGAAGACCTGAACATCCGCATTCTCTGCCCCGGCGACGGCGGCGAGGGAGAGGTGAATGAACGCTGCTCCTACGCCTTCTTTTCGGAGGGGCTGCCCTATGTGTACCTGACGGAGCTGGAAGCGCAGTTCCGGGGAGAGCTGGACACCTTTCAGCCGGACGTGATCCACGTCTGGGGGACGGAGTACGGCCACACCCTTGCCATGGTCAGCGCCGCGGAAAAGACGGGGCGGCTGGACAATCTGGTGGTCAGCATTCAGGGGCTTTGCTCGGTTTACGCCGGGCATTATGCCGAGGGCGTGCCGGAGGCGGTTCAGCGGGGCAGCACCTTCCGCGACCTTGTCCGGCGGGACAATATCGTGAAGCAGCGGGAAAAGTTCGTGCTTCGGGGACTTCTGGAAGAAAAAGCCCTGCAAAAAGCACGCCACATTATCGGCAGAACGGACTGGGACATGGCCTGTGTCCGGCGGATCAATCCGGACGCGAAGTACCATTTCTGCAACGAAACCCTGCGCCAGCCCTTTTATCAGGGAACCTGGCGCTATGACAGCTGCCGGAAGCACCGGATTTTCGCTTCCAGCTGCGCCTACCCCGTGAAGGGCTTTCACTATCTGCTGGAAGCCTTCGGACAGATCGTCAGAACCTACCCGGACGCCACGCTGGCGGTGCCGGGAAAGAGCTTCCTGACGGCGAGCAGGCTGCGCAGAACCAATTACCAGAAATATCTGGCGGATTTGGCAGAGCAGTACGGCGTGGAGGATAAGATCGAATTCTTAAGCAGTCTCAGCGGGGAGGAAATGAAGCAGGCGTTCCTTGACGCGAACGTGTTCGCACTGCCCTCCACCGTCGAGAATTCCCCCAATTCTCTGGGGGAGGCCATGCTGCTGGGCGTGCCCTGCGTGGCGGCGGACGTGGGCGGCGTCACGACCATGATGCGCCGCGGGCTGGAAGGGGAAGTCTACCCCTCCACCGCGCCCTACATGCTGGCGTTTTATGTGGAAAATATTTTTGCCCGGGGCGAAGCGGCCGAAGCCATGGGCGCGGCGGCCCGCGCCCGTGCTGGCGTGACCCACGACCCGGAAAAAAATCTGGCGGATCTGCTGGAGATTTACGAAAGCCTTGCTGCAGAAGGGTGAGAAAGGAAGGAATGGGGCATGAATCAGAACCCGCGGATCAGCGTTATTGTTCCGGTGTACAATGTGGAGCAGTACCTTCCCCGGTGCGTGGAATCCATTCTGGCGCAGACCTATGAAAATCTGGAGATCCTTCTGGTGGACGACGGCACCAAGGACGGCAGCGGCGCCATCTGTGATGCCTACGCCCGGCAGGACGCCAGAGTCAGGGCCATTCACAAGAAAAACGGCGGCCTGAGCAGCGCCCGGAACGCCGGAATTGACGCGGCAACGGGGGAATACATTGCCTTCGTGGACAGCGACGACTGGATCGAGCCGGATATGTACGAAAAAATGATGGCGCTGATGGAAAAATACGGCGTCCGTCTGGTCTGTGCGGGGCGCTGGGACGTCAGCAGCGAGACCGGGGAGAAAACGCTGGGGCTATGTCCTCCCAAGGAGGAGGTCATCTCCGGGGAAGCGCTGGTGCGCCGGATTTTCCACTGGGAAAACATCGACTCCGCCGCCTGGGACAAACTGTACCACAGAAGTCTTTTTGCCTCCGTCCGCTATCCGCTGGGAGTGATCTGCGAGGACGTTCCCACCACCTACCGCATTGCGCTGGACGCCGGACAGACGGCCATGCTGCCATATCCCGTTTACAATTATTACCACCGGCCGGGGAGCATTACCTCGTCCTCGGTTTCGGAGAAAACCTTCCATTTTTCCAAGCATACGGAAAAAATTTACCCGTTTATCCGGGACAATTATCCAAAAATTGCGGACGCGGCGCGGTATCTGCGGGTGCGTTCTCTCGCCTATAATCTGCTGACGCTGGACTTGGCGGACAAGGATGCCCGGCAGAAATTTGCGGGAGAATACCTCCAGTCCCGGAAGGCGCTTCGCAGGCACGTTTCCTTTGTGCTGACCAGTCCGCTGTTCGGCAGGCAGGAACGGGCGACGGATCTGCTGCTGGCCGCGGGACTGTACCGCCCCATGCGGGGATTCTATCACGGGGTACTTCCCGGAAAAACGGAGAAAACCGAAACACAAAGCACGGAGTGAGCTATGAATCGACGAAACCGGGTTGCTTTTTTTAACATTCTGAGCACCGTTCTGCTTAGGGGCATTTCCATATTCACAGCGCCCCTGTTTACCCGTCTGCTGGGAACCAGCGGCTACGGCGTTACCCAGATCTACAACACATGGGTGGCGGTGATCGCCATTGTGTTCACGCTGCAAACCCAGGGGACGCTGGTCAACGCCCGGGTGGAGTACCCGGAGGGAGATCAGCTGCGCTACCAATCCTCGGCCATGAGCCTGTCCACGCTGGTGTATCTGATTTTCAGCGGTCTGGTGCTGTGCTTCATCGGCCCCATTTCCGGGGCGCTGAAGCTGAGCCGGTTTTTGATCGTGCTGATGCTCATTCAGGGCTTCGGCACCTTCTGCGTCAACTTCCTGAACACCAAATTCGTCTACGAATTCAAGGCCGGGCGGAACATGGTCATGTCCCTTGCGGTGACGCTGACCACGCTGATTCTTTCTGTCGTGCTGATTCTGCTGCTGCCCAAGGAAATCAACTACTTAGGCCGCATTTCCGCCATCGCCGTGACCTACGGCGTGCTGGGCATTCCGGTGGGCATCTGGATTCTAGCGAAGGGGAAGACCTTTTACAACAAGGGATATTGGAAATTCTGCGTTGTTCTTGCCATTCCGGCGGTGTTTTACAATCTTTCCGACCTGATTCTGGGACAGAGCGACAAGGTGATGCTCCAGCAGATGATGGACGAGGCTACGGTGGGCTGCTACGGCGCGGCGCTGAATTTTGGCGGCATCATGTTCACCCTGTTCACCGCCCTGAACAATTCCTGGTGCCCCTTCTTCTTCGAGGACATGAAGCAGGGCAACCGGGAGAACCTGCGGGAAAAGGCGGGGAATTTTCTGGAGCTGTTCACGGTGCTTTCCCTGGGCTTCGTGCTGCTGGCCGGCGAAGTGTACCGCTATGTCTACGTTTCCCGGGATTTCTGGGGGAGCACCATGCTCATTCCCATTTTTGTGTCCAGCTACTATACCAATTTCCTGTGTACCTTCCCGGTGAATTTCGAGTATTATCACAAGAAGACCAAGGTCGTCTCCATCATCACCATTGCGTGCTCTCTGATAAACGTGGGACTGAATTATCTGCTGATCCTGCGCATCGGCATGGCCGGCGCGGCGGTGGCGACGCTGATTTCCCACAGTTTGCAGCTGACGCTGCACTACCTGTACGTCCGGTTCGCTCTGGGCGGGAAAGAGTACCCCTTCCCGCTGAAAATGTGGGTCGGGTACGCGGCGGTGTTCGCCGCTGTGGCCGCAGCGTCCCTGGCGGCGGACGGACTGTGGCCGGCGCGCTGGGGACTGGGCGCGGCCATCGGAGCGTGGGAGCTTTTGCGGATCAGAAAGCGGAAAGTGTTGATTTGAGAATGAAATACGGAAAGGCCGGGCAGATGCCCGGCCTTTTTTCGCGCTTATACGAGTTTTTAATAAAATGCTTAAAAGCGTTTTATTAGGCCGCAGGATTGCGGCCAGCGGCCACTGCCGCAAAAAAACGAAGTCAATACATTTCTTACCGCCGCTCAGGCGGTCTGCCGTGAAGCGGCAGAATAAAATGATGAAATCATTTTATTGAGAAATAGTATTACGGTTGCAATAAGGCAGTAGATGGTGTATAATACTTTGGATAATGTATCCGAAAAGAGGGAATGGAATGAAAAAGGTGCTGTTCGTGGCAACGGTGGTCAAAACCCATATTATGGAATTCCATATCCCCTATCTGAAAATGTTTCAGGACATGGGCTGGGAGACCGCCGTGGCGGCGCGGAACGATTACGAGGATCCCGCCGACTGCCGCATTCCCTATTGCGATCGATATTATGATATCGCCTTTGAGCGCCTCCCATGGAAGAAGGCCAATATCAAAGCCTACCGGGAGCTGAAAGCCATCATCGACCGGGAGCACTTCGATATCATTCACTGCCATACCCCCATGGGCGCCATGATCGCCCGTCTGGCGGCGCGGGACGCCCGGAAGCGGGGAACCAAGGTGATCTACACCGCCCACGGCTTCCACTTTTACAAGGGCGCACCCCTACAAAACTGGCTGATGTTCTATCCGGTGGAATGGCTGCTGGCGCCGCTGACGGACGTCCTTGTGACCATTAACAAAGAAGACTATGCCTTCGCAAGGAAGAAGATCCGCGCCAGGCGCATTGAATACGTCCCCGGCGTGGGGGTGGACACGGCGAAATTCCACGTCGGCACGGTAGACCGGGGGGAAAAGCGCCGGGAGCTGGGGCTGACCGATGAGGATTTTCTGATTCTCACCGTGGCGGAAATGACGAAAAACAAGAATCATTCCACGGTACTCAAGGCGCTGTCGCTGCTGAAAAACGAACCGGGCTATGAAACCATGCACTATCTCATCTGCGGCCGGGGAGAGCAGCGGGACGCGCTGGAATCGGAAGCGCGGCAGCTGGGCATCCGGGAGCGCGTCCACTTTCTGGGTTATCGCCATGACGTGCCGGAGCTGTGCCGGTGCAGCGACATATTCGCGTTTATGTCCTTCCGGGAGGGAATGCCGGTGGCGCTGATGGAGGCCATGAGCAGCGGCCTGCCTGCGGTCTGTTCGAAGATCCGGGGCAACACGGATTTGATTGAAGACGGTGTTGACGGCCTGTTCGCGGAAAACACGCCCGAGGGCGTGGCGGCGGCCATTCTGAAGCTGTACCATGACCCGGCGCTGCGGGAGAGGCTGGGACGCGCCGCGGCGCAGACGGTTTCCCGGTTCGACGCGAAAGCGGTACAGCAGAGGATGAAGGAAATCTACTTAAGCGTTTGAACGAAAGGGGGCGGCGGCATGGCCGGAACGCTGATCGTATCGCTGGACTTTGAGCTGTTTTGGGGAATGCTGGACGTGTGTCCGCTGGAAAAGTATCAGGATCACGTTCTGGGCGGCAGGAAGGCGATCCCTGAGCTGCTGGCGCTGTTCCGGAAATACGGCATCCACGCTACGTGGGCGACGGTGGGCTATCTGTTCGCCGGAAGCGCACAGGAAGCGGCTTCCTTTTTCCCGGAGGAAAGCCAGCGGCCTACTTACGACGACCCGGCGCTGAACTCCTATGCCGAATTTTCCAAAATCGGAGAAACCGAAGCGGACGCACCTTGCTTTTTTGCCCCGTCTCTGGTGGATATGGTTGCCAAAACGCCGGGGCAGGAGATCGGCAGCCACACCTTTTCCCATTACTACTGCAAGGAAAAGGGGCAGACGGCGGAGCAGTTCGCGGCGGACATGACCGCGGCGAAGGCCATTGCGGCGCAATACGGCTACACCCTGACCTCTGCGGTGCTGCCCCGGAACCAGTGCGACCCGGCGTATATCCGGGTTCTGCGGGATCTGGGCTTCACCGCCTACCGGGGGATGGAAAACAACTGGATTGAAAACAAGGTTCACGTCCGTTTCCCCCTGCGCATTCTGCGGCTGACGGACACCTATTTCCCCGTCACCGGGTATGGCAATTACACGCCAAAGCGGGAAGACGGCATCTGGAATCTGCGGGGGACTCAGATGTTCCGGCCGATTTTCAGGCCGCTGAAGTTCATGGAGGGCTTGAAGGTTCACAGGATCAAGCGCCGGATGCTCCACGCGGCGAAAAACGGCCTGACCTTCCATCTGTGGTGGCACCCCCACAACGTCGGCGTCCGCACGCCGCAGCACATGGCGCAGCTGGAGGAAATCTTCCGCTATTACGCCCGGCTGAAGGAAAAATACGGCATGGAAAGCCTGAATATGCGGGAAGCAGCGGAAAAATAAGAGAAAAGAGGGGGAGACATGAAGGTACTGCATGTTCTGTATTCCAGAATTTACACCGGCGCGGAAAAGGTTGCCGCCCAGATCATCAAAGCCTTTGAAGGCAGGGTGGACATGGCCTATTGCAGTCTGGAATGCGAGGAAGTCTGGGATATCCTGGACGGCATGGGCATCCGGCACTATGGCGTGGAGGAGCTGACCCCCGCGACCCTTGGCCGGGTGATCCGGGAGTACCGGCCGGACGTCATCCATGGCCACGACATGCGCACCAGCTTCGTCGCGGCACTGTGCTGCGGCAGAATCCCCCTGATCTCCCACATCCACAACAACGCCTACGACGCCAGAGGACTGTCCGCAAAGTCCGTCGCCTACCTGCTGGCAGGCTTCCGGGCGAAGCATATTTTCTGGGTCTCCAACAGCGCCTATGAGGGGTACGTGTTCCACAGGCTGTTCGCCAAAAAGAGCAGCGTGCTGTACAATATCATCGACGCCAAGCGGATTTTCGCCATGCGGGACAGCGACGAACATACTTACGATTTTGACATGATCTACCTGGGACGGCTGACCTACCAGAAAGACCCTCAGCGCCTGATGCGCCTGAGCGCCGCGCTGAAGGCACGCAAGCCGGACATCAAAGTGGCGGTGGTCGGCGCGGGAGAGCTGGAAGGGGAGGCAAAAGCGCTGTGCGAGGAGCTGGGCTTGCAGGACAACGTGCATTTTCTGGGCTTCCAGAGCAACCCCATTAAAATGGTGGCGGACAGCAAGGCAATGATCCTGACCTCCCGCTGGGAGGGGACGCCCATGTGCGCCCTGGAGGCCATGGCATTGGGAACACCGGTGGTCAGCACCCCGTCGGATGGGATGAAGGATCTGATCGAAAACGGTGTGGACGGGTACCTTAGCGACGAGGACGCCGCGCTGGCGGAGGATATTCTGAAAATCGTGGAAGATCCTGACCATAGGAAGCTTCTCTCCGAAAACGCGGCGAAGAAATTTGCCCGGATCAACGACGAACAGAAATACAACGACACCATTCTCGCCTGTTACCGCCAGTGGGGAGGAACGCTATGAAAATATTGCAGGTCATCCCCAATTTCTGCTTCGGCGGGGCGGAAACCATGTGCGAAAATCTGACTTATGTCCTGCGTGACATGGGACACGACGTGGTCGTGGTGAGCCTGTTTGACGAGCGGACGGAGATTTCCAAACGCATGGAGGCGGCGGGCGTCCCCATCCGGTACCTGGGCAAAAAGCCGGGGCTGGATACGTCCGTGGTGCCGAAGCTTACGAAAATTTTCCGGGAGGAACGCCCGGACGTAGTCCACACCCACCTGAATGGGATCCTGTACGCGGTGATGGCGGCAAGGTTGGCGGGGGGCGTTCCCTGCGTCCACACGGTGCACAATGTGGCAAAGGTGGAGGCGGAGGGGACTGTCCAGGCCATTCTCAACCGGTTTTACTATCACCAGGGCTGGTCCGTGCCGGTGGCGCTCAGCCCGGAGGTTCAGCGGACGGTGACGGAGTTTTACGGCCTCGACCGCGTCCCCGTGATTTTCAACGGCGTGGATCTCCGCCGGTGCATTCCCAAGAGGTCGTATGGGCTGGGGGACACCGTTTCCCTGCTGCATATCGGGCGGTTTGAAGAACAGAAAAACCATGCGGGACTGCTGCAAGCCTTTGCAAAGCTGCTGAAAACCCACCCGAATTGCTGCCTGAACCTGTTGGGAGACGGGCATTTGCGGGCGGACATGGAAAATTACGTACGGGAACTGGGCATCGGCTATGCCGTTCATTTCCTGGGAAATCAATCGGACGTCCATCCCTATCTTCACGATGCGGACATGCTTCTGCTGCCGTCTAAGTATGAGGGAATGCCCATGACCATCATCGAGGCCATGGGGACGGGACTGCCCATCGTGGCGTCCAGAGTCGGCGGCGTGCCGGATATGCTCCGGGACGGGGAAAGCGGACTGCTGGTCGGCTGCGACCCCGACGAGGTGTGCGTGGCCTGCGAAAGGCTGATCGACAGCGAAGACTTGCGCAGAACCCTGGGGCAGAACGCTCTGGCGGACAGCACCCGGTTTTCTGCGGAGACCATGGCAAAACGATACTGCGAAGAATATGAGCGCCTAGCGGCGAAAAAATAAGGAGGAGGAAGCAAAATGGAGGGCGAAACCATCTCGGTCATCATACCGGCGTATAATGTCGCTCCATGGCTTCCTCGTTGTCTGGACAGCATCCTGGCGCAGACCTATCCAAAGCTGGAGATCCTTGTGGTGGACGACGGTTCCGCCGACAGTACCTGGCAGGTGATGGAAAGCTACGCCGCCCGGGACGGGCGCATCAAACCGATTTTCAAGGAAAACGGCGGCGTGACCTCTGCCCGTCTTGCGGGGGTGGCGGCGGCTACGGGGGAATGGATCGGCTTTGCCGACGGCGACGACGCCATCGACCCGGACATGTACCGCCATCTTCTGGAAAACGCCCATGCTTATGACGCGGATATTTCCCACTGCGGCCACCGGGTGGAGTTTCCCGACGGCAGGGTGGCCTATGTCCACAATAGCGGCGGGCTGCGGCAGCAGGACAATCTGACCGGCCTGCGGGATTTGCTGGACGGCGGGCAGATCGAGTCCAGCCTGTGTACCAAGCTGTACCGCCGGGAGCTGTTCGCCGGGCTGGTGGAACGGATGAACCCCGGCATCAAAAACAACGAAGATTATCTCATGAATTATTTTCTGTTTTCTCAGGCAAAACGGTCGGTTTATGAGGATTTTTGCCCTTACCGCTACATTCTGCGGGAAAATTCCGCCTCCTTCCGGCAGCTGAACGAGCACAGCCTGTTCGACCCCATCCGGGTTCGGGAGCTGATCGTGGAGGACAGCGGCAGCGAGATCCGGGAGGACGCCCGCCGGGCGCTGATGCGAAATCTCCTGTTTGCCTACGCCCAGCTGTCCGTGCATCCGGAAAAGCAGTACGACGAATGGCGGCGGCGGGTACGCGCCGAGCTGGAGGAGCAGGCGGGGTATTTCCATTTGCTGTCGGGGCGCAACCGGCTGCTGGCAAAAATGGTTTGCAGGACGCCGGGGCTATTCCGACTGACCTACAGACTGTACGAGAAGCTCTTCCGACGGGAAGAGGAACACTGAAAGGATACACTATGACGCAGCTGCCATTGATCAGCGTGATCGTCCCTGTCTACAAAGTGGAAAACTATCTGGACTGCTGTGTCCGCTCCATTGTGGATCAGACCTATTCCAACCTGGAGATTCTTCTGATCGACGACGGCTCTCCGGACGCCAGCGGCGCCATGTGCGACGCCTGGGCGGAAAAGGACAGCCGGATCCGGGTGATCCATCAGGAAAACGCCGGCGGCGGCGCAGCCAGGAATGCCGGATTGGATGCGGCGCGGGGAGAGATCATCAGCATGATCGACAGCGACGATTACCTCTCCCCCCGGATGTACGCGTATCTGGTTTCCCTGATGACGGAGGATGTGGACATTGCGGAATGCACCATCGTGCAGACGGATTCGGACGGCTGCGCGTTCGATGAGGAAAGCGGGGCGCAGGTGACCTATGCCTCGGCAGTAGAGGCCATGGGGCTTCATATCCGGGACGAAGTGTTCTGCCAGACCCCACCCAACAAGCTGTACCGCCGGGAGACCGTCGGCGATGTCCGATTCCCGGTCGGAAAGCTGATCGACGACGAGTTTTTTACCTACCGGGTGATCGGGCGGGCGCGGCGGCTGGCGCATTCCTCGGCGCGGATGTATGCTTACCGGCAGTCTCCGGAAAGCGCCATGCACAGGCCCTTTTCCCTGGGGCGGCTGCACGGCCTGGAGGCAAAGCGGCTTCGGCTGAATTACCTACGGGATGCCATGCCGGAGCTGACCTGTGAAGCGGAGTATGATCTGTTTTTTTCCTGCATTTACGGGATGCAGGGGAGCCTTAAGTCGCTGCGCGGCGAGGAGCTGGAGCAGGCGCGGGAGATCATCGGCGGCGTTCTGTCGGACGTTGTGCCTTTGCGCCCAAACCCGGAGATCGGGAAAAAGAAGCGTCTTCTTGTGAAGCTGGCGCAGAAGCATTTTGAGGGTACTTGTAAATTACTGAACTTTTTGATTGACATTCATGTATTATCGTGAGGTGGCGTATGGATTTTCGGCACAAAATAACGGTCTTCACCCCAACCTACAACCGGGCGTACATATTGGAAAATCTGTACCGCTCCTTACAGCGCCAGAGCTTCACGGACTTTGAATGGCTGGTGGTGGACGACGGCTCCTCCGACGGGACAAAGGCACTGTTCGAGCAGTGGCAGAAGGAAGACAATCCCTTCCCCATCCGCTATTGCTACAAGGAAAACGGCGGCAAATGCCGCGCCATCAACTACGGCCTGAAGCAGGCGCAGGGAGAGCTGTTTTTCACGGTGGATTCCGACGACTATCTGACGGACGACGCCCTGGAGAAGGTCAACCGCTGGGAAGCGGCGCTTCCGAAAGATCAGAAATTCTGCGGCATTGTGGCAAACAGAGGGCATAGTCCCACCGAAACGCCCAACACCCGATTCCATGAACCGTATCTGGACGGCAATGCCTTTGATATGTACGGCAGGATCGACGGAGAGCGGGCGCTGATCTTCTATACGGAGATCCACAGACACTACCTGTATCCGGAATTTCCCGGAGAGAAATTCATGACCGAGGCGGTGACCTGGAACCGAATGGCCTACGACGGCTACCGCATTCGCTACTACGACGACATCATCTGGATCTGGGAGTACAAGGACGACGGCCTGACCAGGGCGGGGTACAAGGTTTTCCTGGACAACCCCCGGGGAACGGCGCTGTTCTTCCGGGAAAAGGCGGTATTCTTCCGCTATCCCCTGAAAACAAAGCTGGGCATGTGGTACGGCTTCACCTGCGACGCCATGGATCGCTGCACCGATGCCCAGATCGCGGAATACATCGATATGCCCCGCTGGCTGGTTGCGCCGATGAAGACGTTCCACAACCTGCTGCAATTTATCCGAAAAAAGAGGTAATCCTATGGCAGAGAATTCCATGTATCACACCCATATCTCGTCGAAGCACCGCTGGATGGACCTGAACCTGAAGGAGGTCTGGCGGTACCGGGACCTCATCTACCTGTTCACCAAGCGAAATTTCGTGGTGAGCTACAAGCAGACCATCCTCGGCCCTGCGTGGATCTTCCTGACGCCCCTGTTTACCAGTATCGTGCAGGCGTTCGTCTTCGGCGGCATTGCCGGTATCAGCACCGACGGGATCCCCACGTTCCTGTTTTATCTGTGCAGCAACGCCGTCTGGGCGTACTTTGCCAACTGCCTGACCAGCAACGCCAATACCTTTACCGCCAACGCCTATATGTTCGGCAAGGTCTATTTCCCCCGGCTGACCACGCCTATCTCCAACGTCATTTCTACGATCATCCGCTTCGGCATCCAGATGGTGCTGGTGCTGCTGTTTATGGCATACTACCTGTTCCGGGGGACGCTCCATCCCCACTGGCTGTGGTGGCTGATGATCCCGGTGGAGCTGGTGCATCTGGGCATTCTGGGCATGGGCTTCGGCATCATCATTTCCAGTATGACCACGAAATACCGGGATCTGACGGTGCTGGTGGATTTCGGCGTGTCGCTGTGGATGTACGCCACGCCTGTCGTGTACCCCCTGTCCACCCTGGGCGAGGGGCGGATGCGCACGCTGCTGCAAATCAATCCCGTCACCGAGTCCGTGGAGCTGATGCGCTACGCGATCCTGGGGCAGGGAACGGTGAACTGGGGCTTCTACCTTCTGTCCTGGGGCATGACGCTGGTGATCGCCGTGCTGGGTATTATGGTCTTCAACAAGGTGGAACGCACCTTTATGGATACGGTGTAAGGAGGGCGGACGATGAACGAACAGGATATTGCCATCCGCCTGACCGGCGTAAAAAAGCGCTACAAGCTGGGCCAGATCGGCGGCGGTACGCTGACCGCCGACTTGCAGAGCTGGTGGGCGCGTGTGCGGGGAAAAGAAGACCCCAATCTGCCCGTGAATATGGATCAGCGCCTGGTGGGGCAGACCTTTATGGCGCTGAACGGCGTTGACCTGACGGTGAAAAAGGGCGAGGCGCTGGGCATCATCGGCTGCAACGGCGCGGGAAAAAGCACGCTACTCAAGCTTCTGTGCCGCGTTACTGCCCCCACCGAGGGCGAGATTGACATCTACGGCCGCATTGCCTCCATGCTGGAGGTGGGCACCGGGTTCAACGGGGAAATGACCGGCCGGGAGAATATCTACATGAACGGCGCGATCCTGGGCATGACCAAAGCGGAGATCGACGCCAAAATAGAGGACATCATCGAGTTTTCCGAGGTGCGGGATTTCATCGACACCCCGGTGAAGCGGTATTCCTCGGGTATGTTCGTCAAGCTGGCCTTCTCCGTCGCCGCGCACCTGGACAGCGAGATCATGATTATGGACGAGGTCCTGGCGGTGGGCGACATGGCGTTCCAGAAGAAGTGTCTGGACAAAATGCGTCAGGCCGCCAAGCAGGAGGGCAGGACTGTCCTGTACGTCAGCCACAACATGAACACCATCCGCCGCCTGTGCGACCGATGCGTTGTGCTGGATAAGGGGAAGATTATCTTTGACGGGGATGTGGAAAAGGCTATTGAACTGTATCTGAGCAATACCCGGGATGACTGGGACGAATCCAGGACAGAGTTTGATTTGATCGATTGCCGTGGGCGTTCCCCCTATACTGCGGGGCTGGCACGCATCGACGCAGTGAAGCTGCTGGGCAAGGAGTCGGCGGTATATGCCCAGGGAGAAAAGCTTCGTCTCCGGGTCAGAATATCCACAGATAAGGCGTATGAGGATCTTCGCCTGCGGGTGGAGCTGCGCTACAGCGATGATGCGCCGGTGGGAACGATGCCTATGGTTTCTCTTGGACGGTGCGGGAAGAATGAGATAAACGAATTTCTTATGGAAGTGAATCCGTTTTCCTTGACCAATGGCAAATACCGAGTGGATATGGTGTTATTTGAAGTTGATGAAGTCGGAAATAGCTATGATCAGGAGCTTCTGCTTCCTGCGTTCTTCTTTGAGGTGCGGGATGACGAGGATATTGTCTGGAATAATACAAACTGGGGACACATCCGGTTCCCGGATGCCGTTGTCCGTCGGGCTATGCCGGAGGCATGATGCCAATGAAAAAGGTCAGGATTGTTTTTGTTAATTATCAGTTGATCTGCGGCGGCGCGGAACAGGCGTTGTTCGATTTGATCAATCTGCTGGACAAGGAAAAATTTGAAGCTTCTGTCTTTGTGCAGCATGAGGGCGGCGACTGGGAGGGAAAATTCCGCAATGCCGGAATTCCGGTGATTTATGACTATTCTTGCCGCAAGCCGACGCTGAATCCTGTCATCAAGGTGGGGAATCTGGTGAAAAAGCTGCGCACCAAACGTGCATTAAACCAGGAGGGGAAAGGACTGCTGGATGTTTGCTTGCCGGAAGGCGCAGATATTGTGGTATCCTATTCGGCGTGGTGCAAGGACTGGATTGCGTTTGCTAGGAATGCCAAGTCTGTGAAGTATATCCACGGCGATGCTGCTACCAACCAGGCCTATCGCCTTGAAGCCATGACCAAGAAAGATGTGCTTTCCCGATATGATCGAATCATCTGCGTTTCCAATGCAGCATGGGAGTCCTTCCGGACAGTCAGCGGCCTGACGCAGAATGTGGAGATGCACCTGAATCCGCTGAATAGTGATAATGTTCGCGCTATGGCAGAGGAAAAGGTAGATTTGCCCATAGACCTCCCTTTGATCTGCGCCGTTGGACGCTTGTCCGCAGAGAAGGGGTTTGAACGCTTGGTCTATATCCACCGCAGACTTCTGGATCAGGGTATTCGGCACAGGCTGGTGATCGTGGGCGACGGTATGGACAGGGGATATATCGAACGCACTATCCAGGCCACGGATACCCAGGATACCGTCATCCTCGCAGGTTATCAGGCAAACCCTTACCCCTACATGAAACAGAGCAAATTCCTGGTGAATTCTTCCTTCACGGAAGGGCTGCCGGTGATCGCCATGGAGGCACTGTGCCTGGGAGTCCCCATTGTGGCGCCCGTTCCCTCCGTGGGAGAAGTCTTCGGGGGTGAAACCTGCGGCCTGATCACGGAAAATGACAACGCCAGCCTGGAGGCGGGCATCCAGAAAATGCTGACGGACGAGGAATTCTACAGTCAGGCCAAGGCCGGTGCGGAGAGACGGAGTGCTTTTTTTGACGGAAAACGCATGGTGAAGGAGGTTGAGGATATGTTCCTCGACCTTGTCGGAAAAAAGTAAGAAAAACCGGAGGAAATGTCAATGCCGCAAATCAGTGTGATCGTCCCAGTCTACCGGGCGGAAAAATTTTTGCACCGCTGTGTGGACAGCGTTCTTGGGCAGACATTCCGGGATTTTGAGCTGATTCTGTTGGATGACGGAAGCCCGGATGGCAGCGGTGCCATTTGCGACGCCTACGCAGCCCGGGACAGCCGGGTGCGGGTAATTAATCAGAAAAATGCCGGTGTCTGCGCGGCGAGAAATACCTGCCTGGATTGGGTGTTTTCTAACAGCAACAGCCAGTGGATATTCTTCATAGACAACGATGACTGGATGCACCCCGAGACGTTGGAGCGCCTGTATCAAGCAGCGCTGGAACAGGGAACGCAGATTGCTGTCTGCGGCTACGCTCAGACAGAAGGAGAAAACCCGGCGGTTTCCCCGGAACAGCTTACGCCGGAGCGGTGGCTTCCCAAGGACTTTTACATGCAGCGATTTGTCAATGCTACGGTTTGCTGGGGAAAGCTGTACCATAGGAGCTGCTTTGACGGGGAACGGTACCCCGTGGGCAAGCGTATGGAGGATGAATTCCTGACATACCGGCTGTTGTTTGCCCAGGAGGTGCTGACGATCATTCCCGCACCCCTGTATGCCTATTATTATAACCCGACGGGAATCACCAAGAGTGGATGGAACGTCAAATCTTTGGACGCCTGGGAGGCTTACGAGCAGCAGATCGCGTTTTTTGAGCAGCGGGGCGAGTGGGATCTGGTCAGGTTCCGCTATCGGGGATATCTGGAAAACGCGGTGGTCAACGAGGCGGATGCCCGGCAGGCGCTGGACAGCCCGGAGGTGCTTGCGGCGCGGAAGCGGATTCACGCGACCATCAAGAGTTTGCTGAAACGGATGAGCCGGCTGCACTATCTGGAATTCTGGCCGGATTCCGAGCTTTTGCTGCGGTATTTCCCCGTCAGGACAAGGCTTTACCGGCTGTACCTGGAAACGCGGGCGCGATTGGAGAGGAAGAAGAATGCCTGAGATCAGCGTGATCGTGCCGGTTTATAAGGCGGAAGCCTATCTCCATGCCTGCATCGACAGCATCCTTTCCCAGACGGCTTCTGATTTTGAGCTGATTCTGGTGGACGACGGCAGTCCGGACGGCTGCGGCGCCATCTGCGACGATTATGCTTCCCGGGACGGTCGGGTGCAGGTCATCCATCAGGAAAACCAGGGACAGGCCGCCGCGAGAAACCATGCCCTTGCGATTGCCAAGGGAGAATGGGTCTGCTTCGTGGACAGCGACGACGCCGTGCATCCGCAGATGCTGGAGCGTCTGCGGCAGGCCGCCGCCGAGAGCGGCATGAGCATGTGCCGGATGCTGGAAGCGCCGGAAATCCCGGAGGACTTTTCCGCGCCGGTGGAGGTCAGCTGGGAGTTGCTTTCCATGGAGGAAGCGCCGCTGGTGGCGCTGTTCGACGCGGGAAATTACCCCGGATGGGTGGCCTGCGCCAAGCTGATCCGCCGGGAGCTGATTGAGACCCACCTGTTCTGCCCTGGACGGGTGTACGAGGACAACGAGGCCGTGTGCCACTGGATCTACGGGGCGAAAACCGTTGCGAGCATTCCCTACAGCCTGTATTTTTACCGCACCAACCCCACCAGTACCACCCAGAGCCGGTTCTCCATGAAGAAGCTGGACTATCTGTGGGCGCTGGAGGGGATCATCCGCTTTTATTCCTCGGTGGGATACCAGACTCTCCGGGAACGCTTCGGCACATTGTACGCCGAAGAAGCGGCGGGGGACTATCACCGGGTCAGGCATGAGCTGAACGACCCCAAAGCCGCCCGGAAGATCGAAAAAGCCGCCCGGCGGCTGGGACGGGAGATCCCGTTCACGAAAGCGCAGCTTGAGACCATGTTCAGCGCTATGCACCCCAAACTGGTGCGGCTTTACTGGCCGCTGGAAGGGGCGGCGCGGACACTGCGGGAGGACGGCGTGTCCGGCCTGATACGGAAGGTCGGCAAGCATCTGCGGAAAGGGGAACATGAATGAGCGTTCCAAAAATCATTCATTACTGCTGGTTCGGCGGAAATCCCCAGCCGAAGCTGGCGGAAAAGTGCATCAAAAGCTGGAAAAAATTCTGCCCGGACTATCGGATCATCCAGTGGAACGAGGAGAATTTTGACGTTTCCGCCGCGCCGGAGTATGTGCGTCAGGCTTACGCGGCCAAGCGCTGGGCGTTCGTCACGGACTATGTCCGGCTGAAGGCCATGACGGAAATGGGCGGCATTTATATGGACACGGACGTGGAGCTGGTGAAGCCCCTGACGCCTTTCCTTGCCCACGATGCTTTTGCCGGATTTGAGACGGACGCCAGCGTGCAGACGGGGCTGCTTGCCTGCTGCCCGGGCTTTCCGCTGTTTCAGGAGTTTTTGCAGCATTATGACAGCGCGAGCTTTGTAAAGCCAGACGGTACCCATGATGTGACCACCAATGTCTCCGTCCTGACGTCCCTGTGCCGGGCGCACGGGCTGGTGCCAAACGGGAAATTTCAGGTGGTGGACGGCTTCGCGGTCTACCCCAAGGACGTGTTCTGCCCGGTGGATTTTGACACGGAGCAGCTCCACAGAACGGGGAAAACCGTTGCCATCCACTGGTTTGCCAGCAGCTGGAAGACGGAGGAGGAGCGCAGAGAGCTGGAAGCGGAGCGGGCGCGGCTGCACTATGAAAGGGTGTCCGCCGCCCGGTATGCGTTCTTCACGAGGCTGCTGGGGGAGAAGACCTACAACAAGCTGAAAGCGCGATTTCTGAAGCGCTGAAGGGGGAGAAACCTATGGCCGCGATCAGCGTAATTGTCCCGATCTACAAGGTGGAGGCGTTTCTGCACCGGTGCGTGGACAGCATTCTTGCCCAGACTTTTGCGGATTTTGACCTGGTGCTGGTGGACGACGGCAGCCCGGACAGCTGCGGCGATATCTGCGAGGAATACGCCCGGAAGGATGGCCGGATCCACGTCATTCATCAGAAAAACGGCGGCCTTTCCGCCGCCCGGAATACGGGCATTGACTGGGCGCAGGCCAACAGCGGCAGCCGGTGGCTGGCCTTCGTGGACAGCGACGACTGGGTGCATCCGGATTTTCTGCTGCGGCTGTACACGATGGTTCAGGAGACGGGCTGCCTGCTCAGCGTCTGCGGCTATTTCCGCACCGAGGGCGGGGATTTCCCGGCTATGGGTGCGCCGGAATACCGCGTTTTGTCGGCGGACGATTATTATTGCCCCGACGAGGTCGGAGAGGATGTCCCGGCAATTTCCTGCGCGAAACTGTACCATAAAAGCCTGTTTGATACGCTGCGCTACCCTATGGGGAAGCTGCACGAGGACGAGTTCACTACCTATCTTGCCGTGTACCGCGCGGGAGCGGTGGCGGTGACGCGGGAGCCTTTGTATGCCTACTACCAGAATCCCGTGGGCATTATGCTGTCCAAATGGACGCCGAGAAAGCTTCACATTCTGGAAGCAACGGAAAACCAGATCGCCTTCGCACGGGAAAACGGAAACAAAAGGCTGCTGAAAAAGGCGGTCAGGCAGTATATTTACAGTACATACGAACAGATCGGATTTGCGAAGCAGTGGGACGACCCGGGCAGGGGACGGCTCCTGAAAGCCCTGCGGAAAAAACTCCGGGACGGATTGGGGCAGGGAAAGGAATTTGACCTGTTCCCGCTCTGCCGGGAGCTTTCGTGGGTGTATGAGGAAGCCTATCCCATGAAGCCGTTCTGGTGGCTGTACGGCAAGCTGGGCAGAAGAGGGGAGCGTCAGGAGTGAAGGACGTGATTTCGGTCATTGTGCCGGTATACAACGTGGCGGCCTATTTGCCGGAGTGCCTGGACAGCATCCTGTCCCAGGACTACGACAAGCTGGAGGTCATCCTCATCGACGACGGCTCCACCGACGATTCCGGCGCCATCTGTGACGCCTACGCCCAACGGGACAACCGCATTCGGGTCATTCACCAGAAAAACGGCGGTGCGGCGGCGGCGAAAAACGCGGGACTGCGGGCGGCCACGGGAGAATACCTGAGCTTTGCGGACAGCGACGATTTTCTGGAGCCGGGGGCATATGCCTACATGGTGTCACTCCTGAAAGAAAACGGCGCGGATATCGTCCGGTGCGCGTTTCAGAACCGGTTCCGCACCCGCACGGAGCAGTGGCTCGCTGACGAAGACCGGTGCGTGATGGAGGGGAAAGCCTTTCTGGTGCGTTTCGCCACGGACTGGACTTGCGGGCTTCTGTGGAACAAGCTGTATAAACGGGCGCTTTTCGACGGCATTTTCTTTGAAGAGGGACACAAGATCGACGACGAATATTTCACCTATCAGGGCGTCATGAACGCCGCAAAGGTCGTCTGCGACCCGCGTGTTGTGTATAATTACCGCCAGCGCGCGTCCAGCGTGATGCAGTCCCCGACGGCCAGAGCGCAGATCGCCGTTGACCGGATCGATTTCATGGCGAAGCGCCGGGAAAAGGTGCTGGAACGCTTCCCGGAGCTGCGGAGGGAGTTCGACATCAGCTTTGTGGACGCCCTTTCCTATCTGGCAGACTACCCGGATAATACGGAGGAGAGCATCCGGCTGCTGAAATATCATGCCAGACGCTATTTTCTACAAATGGGAAATACATTCCCGCCGAGGCATCTTCTGAAAGCGGTGTTTCTCATGTATGTTACCAGCACGGAAAAGCTGCTGAAACGGCCGCAGGCGAAAAAGCCATCACCGGAAGATTACTATGCATAACAGGAATGGAGAAATGTGCTTTGAAAACGGTAAAAATCAATTACGCCCACGTTGAAGACTATTTTGATAAAGAGCAGAACCTGATTTACGATATACTCAAAAACCACGGGTATGACGTGCAGATCTCGGATGAGCCGGATTATATTATCTGTGACGCGCTGGGAGCGGAAAATTACGAGTACTGCAAATATCCTCAGGTTCGGATCATGTATTCCGGCGAAAACTACATCCCGGATTTTAATCTGATCGACTACTCCATTTGCCCGTATCCGATCCAATTCGGAGACCGGAATTTCCAGCTTCCGCCCTGCGTATGGCCAAGAGATCGATGGATGAGCATAGTAAATAAATGCGGGGGGGGGGTACACAGAGAAATTTGTGCAGAATAAACAGCTTTTCGCAAACTTTATTGCCAGCCACGAATCAGAATTCAACATCCGCGGCGATTTCTTCAAGAGGCTGAATGAATACAAGCGCGTGGAATCGGCAGGGACATACTTAAACAACATGCCCAATGGCGAGGTCGTGAATTGGCTGGACGGCAGCAAAACGGCGCTGCAGAGAAAGTGTAAATTTACATTGTGCTTTGAAAGCACCAACCACTACGGCTTTGTTACCGAGAAGATCATGGACGCCTTTTATTCGGATACCATTCCTGTATATTATGGCAGCCCGACGGTAGCTGATATTTTTAATAAAAATGCCTTCATCAATGTGGCGGACTACCCGTCCTTTGACGCGGCGATCGAAAAAATCAAGGAGCTTGACCGGAACGATGAAAAGTATCTGGAAATGCTGAATCAGCCTGTGCTGGCTGACCCGACGTATCCGGAGCGGCTGGAAAAGGAATTGGGAGAATTTATCTGTCACATTTTTGACCAGCCTGTTGAACAGGCCTATCGCCGCAGCCGGGTGTATCTGCCCCGGCGGGCAAACGATTATCTCTGCAGAGCAGTGGACGAAGAGACGCTTACGATGAAAAATCTGATGGAGCGAATGGCGGAAAAGATCAAGAAAAAAGTGATCAGGTGACTTCATTTCCGCCTCGGAAATCTGAACCCCGGTTCGTACGGACGGTACAAACCGGGGTCGCTTTGCCTGTGTTATCGGGACAGCCCGACAGTCGCCGAAAAAAGCGGCATCCAAGGCGATTGACCCTGAATGCCTGAGGAAGATGGTGCAGCGGAGCAATCTATAATGGCCCCGTAATTTCAGACCATGACACGAAGAACATACACACCGGAGTACAAGGCCAAGCTGGTCATAGACCTCCTCCGCTTCATCCCAAGGCACCCAATCCGCCAGCTTCACCCACTCGTTGTTCTTGGGAACCTCTGAATAAATCGTCTGCGGCTGTGAGCGGATCCTTTCCGCCCACGCTTCGGTACC
>DJNI01000078.1:24391-34251 GCA_002436765.1 Clostridiales bacterium UBA6468 | reverse complement strand
CGGTTCCGGTTCCGCCGGTAGTACCGGCATCGGCTCCGCCGGTAGTGCCGGTTCCGCCGGTAGTTCCGGTTCCGCCGGTAGTGCTGGTGCCTCCCGCTTCGGTGGCGGCTACTGCTGTCGGGACCAGGGCAATCACCATGACCAGAACCAGCAGCAGTGCGAACAGTTTCTTCATTGCTTCTACCTCCATTGAGTAAATTTGTGGACGAGCGGTTCGTGTTTTCATCCATCCATAAACATTATAGTCGCTTTAACGACTATAGTCAAGTGAAAATATATCCTCTAGAATAAAAAAGTTACAGCTGGGAATCGTACCAAAAAGGAGACGCAATAGTGTGATTATTTATGACCCCTTCTGGAAGACCCTGAAAAAATCGTCTAAAACCACATACACGCTCATAAAAGATCACCATATATCCAGCTCCACCATCGACAAGCTGCGCAAGAACAAGCCCATCACCACCACGACCCTGAACGACCTCTGCCGGATCCTCGGCTGTAAGGTTAATGAGATTTTGGAATACGTTCCCTCGCCGGACGATCAGTGCCTTTGAATCAGAACAGTCAGAAGCCGCTTGCTCACAAAGCGGCACTTTTTTGACACCGTTGGTTTACATAACAACAACCCATGCGCAGGAAATTCCGGCTGCCGAAGCATTTTTATTCCTCTTGGGACATACTCTGTTCCAAACCCATGGCAGGAGCCTTTCTCCTGCCGAGAAGGAGGCTGTCTATGGATCAAATTTATGCGGACATTGCTGCCAGAACCGGCGGCAATATTTATGTGGGCGTGGTCGGGCCGGTGCGTACCGGAAAATCGACCCTTATCAAGCGGATCATGGAGGAGCTGGTGATCCCCGGCATCTCCGACCCCTATCGCAAGGAGCGCGCCAGAGATGAGCTGCCCCAGAGCGGTTCCGGGAAGACCATCATGACATCGGAGCCGAAGTTCGTCCCGGAGGAAGCGGTGGAGATTTCTCCCGACGGCGTGACGAAGCTGCGGGTGCGGCTGATCGACTCCGTGGGCTACATGGTGGCGGGCGCGGTGGGCGCGGAAGAAGACGGCGTGCCCCGGATGGTGACCACCCCGTGGTACGACCACGAAATTCCCATGACGGAAGCGGCGGAGCTGGGGACGAAAAAGGTCATGGAGGGGCACTGCTCCATCGGCATTGTGGTGACCACCGACGGCACCATCACGGAAATTCCCCGGGAGGATTACGTACAGGCAGAAAAACGGGCCATCACCGACATGCAGAAAACGGGAAAGCCCTTCCTTGTGATCGTCAACTCCCGCAACCCGGCGGGGGAGGCGGCGGGGGAAGTGAAGGCGTATCTGCAAAGCACCTTCGGCCTGGAGCCCATCGTGGCGGACTGTCAGGCGCTGGACGCCGAGGGCATCGGCAAGCTCATGAAGGCGCTGCTGTACACCTTCCCCATGAGCGAGCTGCGGGTGCATCTGCCTCGGTGGATGGACGCGCTGGAGCCGGAGCATCCCGTAAAGGCGGCGCTGTATCAGGCGCTTCTCCAAATGGCGGAGGAAATTCACACCCTGGGTCAGGCGGAAGGGGTGCTGGCCGGACTGGGGGAGCTGCCCCAGGTGCAGGACTACAGCCTGCGCAGTGTGGACTTAGGCAGCGGCAGCGTGATCTGCGCCATCGTGTTCCCGGAGGCGCTGTTCTACGAGATTCTCAGCGCCCGGGCGGGAATGCCCATCCGCAGTGACGCCCAGCTGTTGCAGCTGCTCACCGAGCTGTCCCGGGTCAAGCAGGAGTATGACAAGATCTCCGACGCCCTTTCCGCCGTCCGGGCGACGGGCTACGGCGTGGTGATGCCCGCGGCGGAGGAAATGAAGCTGGAGACGCCGGAGATCATCCGCAAGGGCGGCGCTTACGGCGTGAAGCTGAAGGCGGGGGCGCCCTCCATTCACATGGTGCGTGTGGACATCGACACGGAGATCAATCCCATGGTGGGAGACGAAAAGCAGTCCCAGGATCTGGTCAATTCCCTTATGGGCGAGGACCCGGAAAAGCTGTGGCAGAGCAATATTTTCGGGAAATCCGTGTACGACCTGATCCAGGAGGGGCTGACCACAAAGCTGCTGGGAATGCCGGAGGAGGTCAGGGGTAAGTTCCGGGGGACACTGACGAGGATCGTCAACGAGGGCGCGACGGGGCTGATCTGCCTGATCCTGTAGGCGGAAATTCCTTTCTTGACAATCTTCTCCTGCGGAGGTAAACTAAAGAAAAAAGGGAGGAATGCACAGTGTCCATCACCATTGAATATCTCTGGAAAGACCGCAAGCGTCATCTGGGGATGCCCCTGTCCTTTACCCGCTACCGGCTGTCCGAGGATCGGCTGTTCCTGTCCAGGGGATTCCTGAATATCCGGGATGACGAGGTTCTCCTCTACCGGGTGCGGGATATCGACACCAGACGCTCCTTGTGGCAGCGCCTGTTCGGCGTGGGAACGATCACGGTGCTGTCCTCCGACAAGACCACGCCCGCGCTGGTGCTGAAAAACGTAAAGGACCCGCTTTTTGTCAAGGAGCTGATCCACAAGCAGGTGGAGGAAATGAAGCTGAAGCGCAGGGTTCGCTACGGTGAGATCGCCACCACCGGCGACCATGATGAGGATGATGACGATCTGGACGATCGGTAAGGGCTTTGCCCCGCCGCTGCAAAGCGGCGGGGCGATTTTTTAAGAATTTCTTGCCCCGGTAAAATAAATGTTTACCCTTGGGAAAATTCGTGCTACAATATGCTTTACGATTCAGATTGTTGAGGGGGAGTCCCTGTGAAGCGAACCGGAAAAAAATTCCAGTGGAATTATACTGCGCTGGCCTTTGCCATTCCCTGCGTGGGAATGCTGTTTGTCATGCTGATCAGCCAGTACGAGCCGTTCGGAAAATATTCCATGCTGTATTCGGATATGTACCACCAGTATTATCCCTTCTTTGTGGCGTTCCGCCGGGCTCTGCGCAGCGGAAGCGGACTGCTGTACACCTGGAGCATCGGCATGGGGATGGACTATCTGGGGCTGATCTCCTATTATCTGGCGTCGCCGCTGAACCTAATCAGCGTTCTGGTGCCGGAGGGGTGGCTGCTGGAATTCTTTTCCCTGCTGGTGCCGGTGAAGCTGGGATTTGCGGGGATGTTCTTCGCCGTTTTCCTCAAGAAGCTGTTCGGCAAGAACGATGCGTCCATTGCGGTGTTCGGCGGCTTTTACGGGCTGTGCGCCTGGGCGCTGGGGTATCAGTGGAACGTGATGTGGCTGGATACCTTCGCCCTGCTGCCCCTGGTGGCGCTGGGAACGGTGTGCCTGCTGAAGGAGAAAAAGTTTTTCCTCTACACCGTGACGCTGTTCCTGTCCGTCTATTCCAATTATTATATCGGGTTCTTTACCTGCATTTTCGTTTTCCTGCTGTTTTTCGTGTACGAAATTTGCCGCTGGGGCGGGTGGAAGAAGCTGTTTGCGGATTTCGGGCGGATCGCCCTGTTTTCCCTGCTGGCGCTGGGGATGACCGCCATTCTGACCTTCCCGGCGCTGTCGGCCTTGCAGACCACCCAGTCCAGCGTGAACAATTTCCCCACCGGCTTCCGGCTGAACATCGCCAAGGAGAACACCGTCAAGGGGCTTCTGGACGCCATGCGGCAGGTGGCGGGGAACATGGGCGGCAGCATCGAGCCGACCTTCAAGGAAGGACTGCCCAATGTTTACTGCGGCATTTTCAGCATCCCGCTGATGTTCCTGTACCTGATGGCGAAGGACGTCAGGCGCAGGGACAAGTGCTGCGCCGTGATCCTGCTGCTGTTTTTCAACGTCAGCTTCATCATCCGGCAGCTGGATTTCATCTGGCACGGCTTCCATTTTACCAATATGATCCCCTACCGGTTCAGCTTCCTGTACAGCTTCGTGGTGTTGTACATGGCCTACCGTGCATGGCTGATGCGCAGGAAGTTCCGCCCGGTGCAGATCGTGATCGCGGGGGCGCTGACGGCGGGAGTGCTGGCCTGCTCCAACGAGCTGTTCGAGACGGTGCCGCTGGAGCTGGGCGGCCTGACGCTGCAAATCCCGCTTTACTTTATATATAACCTGATTTTTCTGGTGCTGTATCTCACCGTCATGCTCTACGGCCAGCTGGAGGTGCCGGAGGGCGTCACGGAGCGGCAGAAGATCCGCGCCCGCGCCAAGCGGAACCGGCAGCGTGCCCGGATTCGGATATTGGCGCTGTCCGTCATGGGTGTGGAGCTGATTTCCACGCTGGTGTGCTTCGGACTGTATTTCACGGGCACCGGCGTGTCCAATTATCCCAAGGGAACCACCTATACCGCCTCCGTCATCCGCTATATGTACGAGCGGGAGGAGGATAACCTCTTTTTCCGGGCGGAGACCACCCATTCCCAGACCCTGAACGACGGCGCCCTCAACGGCTACAACGGCATTTCCGCCTTTACAAGCTCCGCCAACGTCAGGGTCACGGAATTCATGCGGGCGCTGGGCTACGGCGCGAAGAACACCTACAACCGCTACTGCTTCGAGGAAAGCTCCCCGGTGGCGAACCTGTTCCTGGGCATCAAGTATATGATCGAGCGGGACGGGAAGGACAAGTCCAGCACCTATTTTCATGAGGTGAACCGCTTCGGCGTGGCGTCCCTGCTGGAAAATACCGCTTACCTCCCTCTGGGCTTTCTGACGGAGCCGGCGCTGGCGGACTTGGATTTCTCCGCCAGCAGCGGAACCTTCCAGTTCCAGAACGATCTGTTCACCGCCGCCACGGGCATTGACGAGGAGGTCTGGCACAAGCTTCAGGGGGAGAATCTGACCATCACCGGCAACGGCGCGAACATCACGGAAAGCAATTCCACCGGCTATTGCAAGTATTCCGACTGCGCTTCCGGCGCCAACGTGACCTATACCTACACCGCCGACCGGGACGGTTTCATGTGCGTCCACCTGAATTTGCCCAAGCGGAACGATTTCTACGTCAGCGTCAACGGCGTGGAGCTTTACAAGGAGACCATCAGCCTGCCCCAGATGATCGCGGTGGGGGATGTGAAGACCGGAGATACGGTGGAGATCCGCATCGAGTGTGACAAGGACGAAAGCAGCACCATGACTCTCAGCGCCGCCGTGCTCAACGGGGAACGGTTCGCCCGGGGCTATGAAATTCTGTCGGCGTCCCGGCTGAATCTGACCAAGTTCCGCTCCACGCTGGTGGAGGGAACCATCGACTGCGACCGGGACGGCCTGCTGTACACCTCCGTTCCTCAGAACGGAAACTGGAGCGTCCAGGTGGACGGAAAGCCCGCTGAGATCAAGCTGGTAGGGGACTGCATGGTGGCCGTAAATCTGACGAAGGGCGTCCACACCGTTCGCCTGACGTATCACAACGCTGCGTTCAGCCTGGGCTGGAAGATCAGCCTTGCCTGCGCCGCCGTCTTCGGCGCTCTGGCGTGGAGCGTCTACAGACCGGACAAAAAGAAGTACAAAAAATAATAAATACGCTGCCATCCCCGATTGGGAGATGGCAGCGTATTTGTTACCGAATTGCTTCCGTGATGGTGCCTCCGCCGACCACCAGGTCGCCCTGATACACCACCACCGCCTGACCGGGGGTGACGGCACGCTGGGGGGCGTCAAATTCCACCCGGGCGAAGCCGTCCGCTTCCGGGTAAATGGTCCCGGGCTGCTCCGTCTGGCTGTGGCGGGTCTTGACCGTCACCTTAACAGGCTCGGTCAGCTCCGGGAAGGGATACCAAAGCCAGTTGTTTCCCCGCAGGGCGGAGGAAAACAGCGCCTCGTTCGGCCCCACGGTGACGGTGTTCTTCTCCATATCCTTCCCGCAGACGTACACCGGCGCGCCCATGGCCAGACCCAGCCCCTTGCGCTGCCCCAGGGTGTAGCACACCGCGCCCCGATGCTTGCCGACCACGCGGCCGCTTTCGTCCAGAAAATCTCCGGCGGGGTAGTGCTTGCCGGTGTAGCGTTCCAGAAAGGCCGGGTAGTCGCCGTCCGGCACGAAGCAGATGTCCTGAGAGTCGTGCTTCCGGGCGTTGACGAAGCCGTTTTCCTCCGCGATGGCGCGCACCTCCTGCTTGGTCAGACCGCCGAGAGGGAACTGGATCCGGGCAAGCTGCTCCTGATCCAGGCAGGCGAGGAAATAGGTCTGATCCTTGGCTTTGTCCGCCGCCTTATATAACAGGTATCGATCGCCGGACTTTTTGATTTGCGCGTAATGCCCGGACACCACGCAGTCGCACTCCAGCTCCAGAGCCCGGCGGAGAAGCCGGTCGAATTTCAGGTATCGGTTGCAGTCGATGCAGGGGTTGGGGGTGCCGCCGCGCTCGTAGCAGCTGACAAATTTTTGGATGACCTGCCGCTCAAAATCGTCCTTGAAGTTGAACACGTAGTGGGGGATCCCCAGACGTCTTGCTACGCTGCGGGCGTCCTCCACGTCGTCCAGACTACAGCAGGTGTGTCCCTTTTCCAGACCGATCATATCATTGTCGTACAGCCGCATGGTTGCGCCGATGCACGCGTAACCCGCCCGGAGCATCAGCAGCGCCGCCACGGAGCTGTCCACGCCTCCCGACATGCCGATCAGCGCCTTCTTGCCGTCCATGAAATCCCTCCCGATGACTTTTTTCTGAGTATATCAGCGGAAAAGGAGAATGTCAACGGAGAAAACCGGACAGGAAAGAAAAAAGAATGACATTTTCTGCACCAGAAAACGGCATATTTTCCGAATTTATGACAGAAATGGTGTACAATTCGGGAAGAGAAAGATTTTTGGCAGAACAAACTGTTACAAAAATGTAATTTTTTTCAAAAAAGGGGTTGCAATTTGTAAACACCTCTGTTATAATATGGCTACTTACATAAGAGCAAAGGAGTAAGTAGCTATGAAAAAGAGAATCGTGTGTGTATTATTAACTCTGATCATGCTGGTCAGCCTGGTGCCCGCCACCGCTCTGACCGCGTCCGCCGCTTCGCTGAAGACCAGCGAGGCCGCGATCACGATCATGAAGAAGTTGGCTAAATTTAGCGCTACCTGTTATCAGGTAGGCGACACCAATGAATTCCGCATTGGTTACGGCACAGTTTGTACTGAGAAGCACGAGACAAAGTATGTGAACGGCAAGGTTGTGTGGGTCGACAAGGATAAGCCGCACTCCATCACTCAGGCACAGGCGGATCAGGCTCTGCGCAAAGCGATTCTGAGTTTGGATGAGCAGGTCAACTCCTTTGCTTCTTCCAACGGCCTGACCCTGTCCCAGTGCCAGCATGACGCGCTGGTCGTGTTCTCCTTCGACGTGGGTACTTCCTGGATGACCGGCAGCGGCGTTGTCAAGACCGCTATCGTCAGCAATGCCAGCACCAACGACCTGCTGAAGGCCATGAGCGACTGGGCAAGCGACGACGATGATATCTGCCGCAGAAAGATCGAAGTCAACATGTACAAGAACGGGATCTACTCCGACGTCGTTCCCAGCAGCTTCGGCACGGTTACGTATAACGCCGATGGCGGTGTTCTGACGGAGACAGATGGCAGCGCCAACAAATCCTCTGACACAGTGCTCTTTGACACGACTAAGACCTCTGCGCATATCCCTGCTCCCGTCAGAAGCGGCTACAAGTTCATGGGCTGGTACTCCGCCCAGTATGACGGCAAGCTGGTTCCCGCTCTGACGGGCAGCTACAACGGCAGCACCCTGTGGGCCGGCTGGCAGCCGACCTCCATTACGGTGGAGAACGTCAATAACAAGCTGGACATCGCGCACCACATCAATGAGACGCTGAAGGTGTCCCAGCTGGCTACAAAGAATGTCTACAGCACCCCCACGAAGAAGGATGCCGATAACAAGGACGTCGAGCCTGTCCGCACCATCGACGCCGAAAAGGAAACCACCCTTACCGCCGTCCGGGACTTCATCGACGACAGCGGCAACAGATGGTGCAAGCTGTCAGGCGGCAATGAATGGGTTTTGCTGGGCGCCTCCTCGTCCAACGACAGCGGCTACACCGGCGGTAAGCTCAATGTGACAGTTACGGTTACCAACACCTATGTCAACAGACGTGCCAGCGACAGCGCCGCCAGCGCAAAGAACGGCTCCTACACCGCCGGCACCAAGCTGAAGATCATCGCCACCAATGACGCCAAGACCTGGGGTCAGGTGGAGGAGAACGGCGTGGCCGTGGGCTGGGTCGCCCTGATGTACACCGACTGGAGCACCGTCTACGACGGCTCCGCTCCCAGCGACGCCAATAACACCACCCCCATTGCGACGGCGACCGTTACTTATAAGGGCTATCTGAACGTCCGCAGCGATCCCGGCGTGGACAACAAGATCGTCGGCGCGTTTGCCATGAACACCGTGGTGAACATCTTCGAGATCCGCACCGTCAACGGCCACCGTTGGGGTCGTACCTCCACCGGCTGGATCTGCCTGACCTACACCAGCGTCAAGATGCTCACCGATAAGACCGTTTCCGACACGGGTATGATGGATTATGCGTTCACCGGTACGATTGTTGGCGGCGAAGCCAAGTTCTATACGGAACCCAGTGACAAGAGCGATTATACCGGGGATAAGTTGAACGCAGGCGCTGCGGTCACTGTTACCAACCTTTCTTACAATGCGGAATACAATGGAAAGACTTGGGGCAAGGCAAACTGGACGGTGGAGGAAAAAACCGAGGACGGCAAGATCAAGAAGACTGCCAAGTCCGGTTGGCTCCCCATGGACGGCTCTGCGCTTATTGACGGAACTACGTCGGGTACGTTGGCTCGTATCAAGATCGACCCCGTTAAGTTCACAGTCGTCAGCGATACCCTGAACATCAGAAAGGAAGCCGGCAGCGATAAGGACTTCGTATTCAAGCTCACCAAGGGCGTGGAAGTGGAAGTCCACCAGATCAAGCTGCTCGGTGAGGAAATCTGGGGCAAGATCGAGGGTTATAAGGTCGGACATAAGGATGGAGATACGACGGCCGAGACAACCAGCTACGACGGCTGGATCAACCTGGCTTCCAACTATGTCAAGCGTTCCTCCAAGATCACCATCGACAGCAGCACCAAGGCGGCCATCGGCACCGGCACCGTTGTGAATGCGGATTCCGTCCGCGTCCGTATGACCGGCGCTCTGTACGGCCAGGTTCTGGGCAGCATCAACCGCGGAACCAAGGTGGCCGTTCTGGAAGAGAAGGACGGCTGGTACATGATCGATTACGACGTGGACAACAACAAGGAGACCGACAGCTGGGTCTACGGCCAGTATCTGGACGTCAAGATGGGCGTTATCGACTCCGGCACGACTTCCGGCGGCAGCACTGACGGCACCCAAAAGACCGACGGCACCGGCAAGGGCATCATCGCCAATACCTACAACGGCGTCAATGTCCGCAGCGGCGCAGGCATCGCCAACGCCATCGTGGGCAAGATCCTCAACGGCACCCAGGTCAACATCCTGGAGGTCAAAACCGTCGGCACCGCCAAGTGGGGCCGTGTGTCCCAGGGCTGGATCTGCATGGACTACGTCACCATGATCTCCTACGACGAGATCCCCGGCAACAGCAGCAATAGCAGCAACAGCAACAAGGGTACCGGCGTGGATTCCTTCGACGAGGTCGAGAGAACCACTACCACCGCCGTCTACACCGGCAAGGTTGCGCACGATACAAAGGTTTACAAGACACCCAACCCGAATCTGGGTGACGACAATGTTGTCCGCGACATCGGCCAGGACGAGAACATCACCATCCACGAGCTGACGACCGTTGTCCTGGAGATTTACCAGGGTACGAATAGTGTCACCAAGACTGAGACTACCGATCCTGATGACAAGACCAAGGATGAT
>DJNI01000078.1:18873-24342 GCA_002436765.1 Clostridiales bacterium UBA6468 | reverse complement strand
AAGACCAAGGATGATGACAAGAACAAGGGTGATGACAAGACCAAGGAAGATGATAAGGCCGGCAATGCGGGCAATACTACCGGCACGAAGGACATCGACGAAGATACCGTCGTGAAGCAGACCTCCTACTGGGCGCGTATCAACGACGGCTGGATCCAGGATCCCCAGACCAACATCACCCTGAACGCGCTTGACGAGAAGGTTCACACCGTGACCGGCGCTTCTACTCTGGGTGTGTACGAAATCACCGACGGAACGGTTTCTGCGGAAGCTAAGGCGACCCTGAAGAAGGGCGATCAGGTTCCCGTGACCAAGCTGGCAATCATCAAGGCTGACGGCAGCAGAACCCTCACCGTCTGGGGTCGTGTGGAAACCAGCGACGGCGTCATCGGCTACTGCGACCTGAGCTACATGTCCGAGGGCGCTCTGTATGAGAAGAAGGATGAGGCCACTACGCCTACGACGCCTTCCACGCCCACCATCGGCAGCACCGGCGACACCGGCGCCGGCGGCTTTGTGGACAACAAGGGCGGCTACAAGTACACCGGCAAGGTCATCAACACCGAGAACCTGAACGTCCGGGTCACCGCCTCCACCTCCGCCAAGAAGGCCACCACCCTGAAGAAGGGCGCGAGCCTCGTGATCTACGAGACCAAGATCTCCGAGGATATGGCCTGGGGTCGCTGCGACGCAGGCTGGGTCTACCTGTACTACGTCGATCTGACTCCTGCCGGCGGCAGCAGCGCCATCGACGCCCGCGTGGTGTACACCGACAACACCATTATCTACACGGATAACGCCGCGTCCTCCGTCGCAGGCACCTATGCCAGAATGTCCGTCATCGACATTTACGAATACGTCGGCGACATGGCCCGCACCGATCTGGGCTGGGTCAGCACCGGCAATCTGCTGTAAGACGGCGCTTCCATCTCCCCGCGGGAAACCGCGGGGAGATTTTTCTTGCCAGCATCGCGGGATTGTGATATGATACCCCCAGTAGAAACCGGGAGGGATCCAACATGAGCTACGCTGACGAAGTGTATAAGAAAACGTGCCGGGACATTCTGGAAAACGGCTTCTCCGACGAAAACCTGGAGGTTCGCCCCCACTGGGCGGACGGAACACCGGCGCATACCATTAAAAAATTCGGCGTGGTGAACCGCTACAACCTGGCGGAAGAATTTCCCATCATGACCCTGCGGCGCACCTACTGGAAAAGCGCCGTGGACGAGCTTCTGTGGATCTGGCAGAAAAAGTCCAACCGTGTCGCGGATCTGGGCAGCCACGTCTGGGACGAATGGGTGGGGGAGGACGGCACCATCGGCAAGGCTTACGGCTACCAGCTGGGCATCAAGCACCGGTACAAGGAGGGCATGTTCGATCAGGTTGACCGAGTGATCTACGACCTGAAGCACAACCCCGCCTCCCGCCGGATTCTGACGAATATCTACAATTTTGAAGACCTGTACGAGATGAACCTTTACCCCTGCGCCTACTCCATGACCTTCAACGTCACCGGCGACACCCTGAACGCCATTCTCAACCAGCGCTCCCAGGACATGCTCACGGCCAACAACTGGAACGTGGTGCAGTACGCCGTGCTGACCCACATGATGGCGCAGGTGGCGGGGTTAAAGGTGGGCGAGCTGGTTCACGTCATCGCCGACTGCCACATTTACGACCGGCACATCCCCGCCGTCAGGGCCATGCTGGAACTGGACGGATACCCCGCGCCAAAATTCCGGATGGACGAAAGCATCACCGACTTTTACGCCTTTACCAAGGACAGCTTTTCCATGGAAAATTATCAGTTCCACCCCTTCCACTTTGAAATTCCCATGGCGATCTGAGGTGGGGCCATGGAACTGATCGTTGCGGTTTACGACGACTGGGGGATCGGCCGGGACGGGACGCAGCCCGTCGCCCTGTCCGCCGACCGGAAATTCTTCCGGACGACTACCCGTGGGGCAATGGTGATCGCGGGCAGGCGCACCATCGAGGATTTTCCGGGAAAACAGCCCCTTCCGGGGCGGGTCAATGTGGCGCTGAGCAGAAGCGGGGCGGAGATTCCCGGTTTTATGGTTTGTGACAGCGCCGAAAAGGCGGCGGCGCTTTCCCGTACCGCCGAGCGCTGCTTTGTCATCGGCGGCGGGAGCGTCTACCGGCAGATGCTGCCCTTCTGCGACGCGGCTTATGTCACAAAAGTGCATGTGACGCCGGAATCCGACACCTTTTTTCCCAATCTGGACGAGGATAAGGATTGGTATCTGGCGGAAACGCTGCAATCCGGCGAGGAAAACGGGATAGCTTACGAAATGTGCCTGTATAAAAGAAAGTAAAAACACGCTGCCGCTTGGGACAAACCCAGGCGGCAGCGTGTTTCTTTACTTGGACGGTTTGTACTTTCCGCTTGCCTGTCCCGGCTTTTTCCTGACGGGACGGGGCGGCGCGGAACGGATGAGACATTTTGCCCCGGAACCGATCAGGTCTTCCCGGTGCGCCTTCATCAGCGCTTCCCGCACGAGGGCGTAGTTTTTCGGGTCGCGGTACTGAATCAGCGCCCGCTGCATGGCCTTTTCGTGGGGGTCGGTGGGGACGTAGACCCGCTCCATGGTGCGGCTGTCAAGGCCGGTGCAGTACATGACGGTGGACAATGTGGAGGGGGTGGGGTAAAAGTCCTGCACCTGCTCCGGGTTGTAGCCCATGTCCCGGATGTACTCGGCCAGCTCCACGGCCTCCTTGAGGGTAGAGCCGGGGTGGCTGGACATGAGGTAGGGGACAAGGTACTGATTCATGCCGTACTGCCGGTTCAGGGCAAAATATTTCTCCACAAACTGATTGTATACCGCGTTTTTGGGCTTGCCCATCCGGGCGAGGACAGCGTCGGATACATGCTCCGGGGCGACCTTCAGCTGGCCGGAAATGTGGTACTGCACCAGCTCCCGGAAAAAGGTGTCCTTTTTATCCGCCAGCAGATAGTCGAAGCGGATGCCGCTGCGGATAAACACCTTCTTGACCCCGGGGAGCTTCCGCAGCTTGCGAAGCAATGCGACATAGTCCGAATGGTCGGCGTTCATGTTTTTGCAGGGGGTGGGGTAAAGGCACTGCCGCCCGCCGCAGGCGCCCTTCGACAGCTGCTTTTCACAGGCCGGGTGACGGAAATTGGCGGTGGGGCCGCCGACGTCATGGATGTAGCCCTTGAAATCTTTGTCCTTCCCCATGATCTCCGCTTCCCGGAGGATGGATTCGTGGCTGCGGGTCTGGACGATCCGTCCCTGATGGAAGGTCAGGGCGCAGAAGGAGCAGGCGCCGAAGCAGCCCCGGTTGGACACCAGACTGAATTTGACTTCCTCAATGGCGGGAACACCCCCCGCCTTTTCGTAGCTGGGGTGGTAGGCGCGCATATAGGGAAGGTCGTACACCGCGTCCATTTCTAACCTGGTCAGAGGCTTCTGGGGCGGGTTCTGCACCACGAAGAAATTGTCGTAAGGCTCCGCCAGCCGCTTGGCGGTGAAGGGGTCGCAGTTGGCATACTGGATTTGGAAGCTCTCGGCGTATCTGCGCCGGTCGGCCTTGATCTCGGCGAAGGAGGGCAGGGGGATGGTGGGCAGACTGTCGTCCGGCTCTTTGGTCTTGAACACCGTGCCGTCGATGTAGGTGATGTCCTTCACGTCCAGCCCGGAATTTAATGCGTCGGCTACCTCCACAATGGTCTTTTCCCCCATGCCGTACATGAGAAGGTCCGCCTGACTGTCAAGCAATATGGAGCGCTTCATGGTGTCCGACCAGTAATCGTAGTGTCCCAGCCGGCGCAGGCTCGCCTCGATGCCGCCGATGAGGATGGGAACGTCCTTGTAGGTCTGGCGGATAAGGTTGCAGTAGACCGTGGTGGCGTGGTCCGGGCGTTTGCCCATGACGCCGCCGGGGGTGAAGGCGTCGGTTTTCCGGCGGTGCTTGGTGACGGAATAGTGGTTGACCATAGAGTCCATATTGCCGCCGGAGACCAGAAACCCCAGCCGGGGACGGCCGAAAACGTCGATGGATTTGGGATTTTTCCAATCCGGCTGGGAGATGATGCCCACATTGTAGCCGTGGCTCTCCAGGACCCGGCTGATAATGGCGTGGCCGAAGGACGGGTGATCGACATAGGCGTCGCCGATGATGTACACAAAGTCGCAGGCGTCCCACCCGCGGTCGAGCATTTCCCGTCTGGTAATGGGCAGAAATTCCATATACTGCCTCCTGGTAGTCCGTTTTCTACAGTATAGCAGACTTTTGGGAGAAAGGGAAGCGGAAAAACTGTCCCGGCATAAATCCTGAACGGCGTGGCCGAAGCCACGCCGTTCAGGATTTCTTCTCTACCTTCCGCTTGACACCGTCGGTGCCGATGATGTAGGTGTTTTCCAGCTGACCCACCAGATTGGCCTTGACGGAATCAATGTAGATTCGCCGCAGCTTGTCCCGCTCTGCCAGTTCCTCGGGGGTCAGACCCTCGGCTTTTGCTTTCTTTGCCAGAACGTTGATTCTGGCGATCACTTCGTCCATCTTCATATATTGTAAAACCTCACACATACCGGTGGATGACCACCGAAATTCTGTCCTTTTTGGTCCGGCCGTTGACGGACGCAAGCCTGATTTTTCCCAGCCCCCGGACGGAGATTTTTGCGCCCTCCGGGACGGGTTTGTCCGGTTTCTCGCAGGGAAGACCGTCGATGGCGGCTTTCCCGGCGGTCACGTACTGGGCGGCGAGACTCCGCCCGATGCGAAAGCCGGAGGATATGACGCCGTCCAGCCGCAGCGACGCCAGCGTGTCCCGGATTTCTTTCACTTCCGGTTCCGGGATGTGGACGCCCGAAAGGGGGATCCGGCTCAAATGCAGCTTCGTCCGCCCGGCGGAGGTGAAATTCTGCATAAGATAGGGGGCAATCTCCGCCGTGACGAAAAAGTCGCAGCTGCCCTTGTCCACGCAGATATCGCCCACCGTCTCCCGGCCGACGCCCGCGCCCATCAGCGCCCCCAGAAAGTCCCGGTGGCTGGGGCTGTCCCCCTGAAAGAACGCGGCGCGCAGACACACGCAGGGGCTGTCCTCGCCGTAGAGGCTGGTTTCGTCCAGATAGTCCGGCAGGAAGACCAGCATTTTCCGTTCCGCGTCCTCGTAGCCGCCGAAGGCGTACAGCCCCTCCGGCTCGCCGAACAGGAATTTTGCCATTTCCAGCTCCCGGAGGGAGAGAAAGCAGGTGGCGGCGGGGATGTTTTTCCGCATTCCTGCGTTGATTTTATCCCAGAGCTTCGCCAGAAGCAGCCGATCTTCGGCAGACTGGGCGATTTTTTCAATGTTGCTTCGTTCCATGCGATCACCAAGGGTACTATACCACAACTTTTGCCGGGTGGGAAGAATTTTTTCTTGTATGACGGCGGCGGGTAGAGTATAATAAGGGAAGCTCTGGATAAATCGGCGAGAGCTGACAG
>DJNI01000078.1:0-18837 GCA_002436765.1 Clostridiales bacterium UBA6468 | reverse complement strand
AGAGCTGACAGCGAGAGATTTTTCTCTAGCCGAAGGTTCCGGAAGCGGAGGAATACTGTATGAATTTCCCGCTTTTGGAACCGCACGGATAGAGAAAAAGATCCGCTGCTCAGCCGAAGACGATTTATTCAGAGGTTCCCAAGGAAAAAGGGACGCCCGGAGGGCGGAAAGGAATCGGACATGGTGACAGGAATCATCGGCGCGGGGGCGTCGGGAATGGCGGCGGCGCTGGCTGCGGCGGAAAACGAAAGCGGGCAGATTATCCTCATGGAGCGGCAGGCGAGAGTGGGGCGCAAGCTTCAGGCCACCGGCAACGGGCGCTGCAATTTATCCAACCTCCACGGCACGTCCGGCGGCTACCACGGGGAAAATCCGGGGTTTGCCGACTACGCGCTGGGGCAGTTTCCCCCTGCGGCGGCGCTGGAATGGTTCCGGGGGCTGGGGCTTCTTACCGTGGCGGAGGACTCCGGGCGGGTGTACCCCTATTCCGATCAGGCAAATTCCGTGGTGGATGTGCTGCGCTTTGCCCTGGAAAAGCCGAATATCACGGTAAAACTGGGATTTGAAGCGGAAAAAGTGAAGAAAACGGCTTCCGGCTTCCGCATTGTTTCCGGGGATGAAACGGTGGAATGCGATCGGCTCATCGTCGCCTGCGGCGGCCTCGCGGGGACAAAGCTGGGGGGCAGCATGTCCGGCTACAAAATTTTGCGGAGCTTCGGCCACGGCTGCACCCGGCTGCGTCCGGCGCTGGTACAGCTGAAAAGCAGCTGGAACGCGGTCACAAGCCTGAAAGGCGTCCGCGCCAACTGCCGTGCGGTCATCCTCCACGACGGAAAGCGGTTTTCCGAAAGCACGGGGGAACTGCAATTTACCCAGTACGGCCTCAGCGGGCCGGTGATTTTTGAGGTGTCCCGGGACGTCTGCCAGGGCGGCGGCGAGTGGCTGTGCCGGTTGGACTTCCTGCCGGATATGGAAGAAGATGCCCTGAAAGACGAGCTTGCACGGCGCAGAACGACCAACCTTCCCGTCTCGGAGCTGTTCACGGGAATCCTCCACAACCGCCTTGGCCGGGTACTGACCCAGGCGGCGGGGATTTCCGGGGGCGGCGCGGTCGCCGGCCTTTCCGACGAGGAGCTGCGTCAGGCCGCCCAAGCGGCGAAGGCGCTGGCCGTACATCTGACCGAACCCATGGGCATGGACAGCGCTCAGGTAACGGCGGGGGGCATCCTCACGTCGGAATTTGACGAAACGACCATGGAAAGCCGCCTTGTTCCGGGGCTTTACGCCTGCGGAGAGGTCTTAGACATCGACGGGGACTGCGGCGGCTATAATTTGCAGTGGGCGTGGAGCTCCGGCCGTCTGGCGGGGCTGAACGCCGGGAGGAATGACACATGATCCGTTTGAGCGATATTTCCCTGCCGCCGGAGCACAGCGCCCATCAGCTGCCCTTCGAGGCGGCGCGGATGCTGCGGGTTCCCAACTCCAGAATCCGGGGCGTGCGGATCGTCCGGCGGAGTGTGGACGCCCGGAAAAAGCCCAACGTGCGTATTATTTACACCATCGACGTGACGGTGGATGGCAGCGAAAAGAAGATATTGAAGCAAAGCGGCTGCAAGCGGGCGTCCATCGCCCCGGTGACGCGGTACAAGCCGCCCAAATCTGCCAAAGCGCCGGAAAAACGCCCGGTGGTGGTGGGCTTCGGCCCCGGAGGCATGTTTGCCGCGCTGATCCTGGCGCTGGCGGGCTGGAAACCGCTGGTTCTGGAACGGGGAGAGGACGCCGCGTCCCGCCATGCGAAAGTAGAAAAGTTTTTCAAAACGGGCGAGCTGGACACAAAAAGCAACGTCCAGTTCGGCGAGGGCGGCGCGGGAACGTTTTCCGACGGCAAGCTGAACACCGGGGTCAACAATCCCAGAATCGGCTGGATTCTGGAGCAGTTCGTGGCGGCGGGAGCGAGGGAGGACATCCTCTACGACGCCAAGCCCCATGTGGGCACCGACGTGCTGCTGACCGTGGTGCAGAATCTGCGCAAGCGCATCATCTCTCTGGGGGGTGAGGTGCGGTTCAACACCCAGGTCACCGGCCTGTGTACGGAGAACGGCCGCGTGACCGGGCTGAAAACCGCCGACGGGACAGTCATTCCCTGCCACCGGGCGGTGCTGGCCATCGGGCACAGCGCCCGGGACACCTTTGAAATGCTGGACGCCTCCGGCGTTCCCATGGAGCCGAAGCCCTTCGCCATGGGCGTGCGTATCGAGCATCGGCAGCGGGACATCGACGCTGCCCAGTACGGCGGCGAAAATCCTGCCCTGCCCCCGGCGGATTACAAGCTGGTGGAGCATCTGGACGGGGAGACGGTGTACACCTTCTGTATGTGCCCGGGAGGATACGTGGTGGCGGCGGCCAGCGAGGAAGGCCGGGTGGTCACCAACGGCATGAGCTATGCCGACCGGGACGGAGAAAACGCCAACGCGGCGCTGCTGGTGACGGTGAATCCCGCCGATTTCCCCTACGAGGGCAATCTCGGCGGAATGCGCTGGCAGCGGGAGATCGAGGAAAACGCCTACCGCGTCAGCGGCAGCTATTGCGCCCCGGCGCAGAAGGTGGGGGATTTCCTTGCCGGAAGACCCAGCGACGGTGCGGGACGGGTAACGCCGACCTACCGGCCGGGGGTGACCTGGTGCGACCTGCGCGACGTGCTTCCCGGAAAGATCACCGACGCCATTGCCCGGGCGCTGCCCCGGCTGGACGGGAAGCTGAAAGACTTTGCAGACCCGGACGCGGTAATGACCGCGCCGGAGACCCGCAGTTCTTCCCCGGTGCGGATCATCCGGGATTCGACCCGGCAGTCCTCCCTGCGAGGGCTGTACCCCACGGGAGAGGGGGCGGGCTATGCCGGGGGCATCATGTCCGCGGCCATCGACGGCATTATGACGGCGGAGACAATCATTATGGAGGAAAGCTATGAACGAGAAACAGATCAACAAATGGCTCCGTAAGCGTTTCAGCCCCGTGGGCTGGACGCTGGTGGGATACTATGTCCTGATGAACATTCTGGTTTCCGTGGCGATGCTGCGGGATGTGATTGCGGGATACCTGAACGCCTTTATGGAAGGAAACGATCCGTATGTCCCGGACGTGTCCGCGCTGGCCGGAAACGGCTGGGGGTACATCGCCGCCGTGGCCGTCGCGCTGGTGATTCTGTACGCGTGGAAGGGCAGGCAGTTCTGGGGCGGAGAGGTGCTGAGACGGGAAAAGCCCATGAAGCCGGGGATTTTCCTGTGCATGATGTGCCTGTGCGCCGGGACGCAGATGGTCAATACGGTTTGGATCAATCTTCTTGAGACGGTGATGAACTGCTTCGGCCGGTCTGCCACCGGGACGCTGGACGCCGTTTCCGGCAGCTCGGATACCGTCAGTATGTTCCTGTATGCGTCGATTTTGGCGCCCGTTTCGGAGGAACTGATCTTCCGGGGCTTCGTCCTGCGGTCGCTGCGGCCTTACGGCAAGCGGTTTGCCATTTTGGGTTCCGCGTTCCTCTTTGGGCTGTTCCACGGGAATCTGCTGCAAACGCCCTACGCCTTTCTGGTGGGACTGGTGCTGGGATATGCGGCGGTGGAGTATTCCGTCGGCTGGTCCATGGCGCTCCATATCTTCAACAATCTGGTGCTGGCTGATCTTTTGAGCCGGTTGACGGCGAGCTTGCCGGAAATGGCGGCGTCGGTGATTGATCTTACGATTTTCGGCGGCTTTTTTGCGGCGGCGGTGGTAATCCTGATCGCCAACCGTGCCCGTGTCCGGGCGTACATCCAGAGCGAATGGATCGACCGCCGGTGCCTGAAATGCTTCTTTTTGAACGCAGGCGTGATCGTACTGACGGTTCTGATGGTAATCAACATGGTAATAGCGCTGTCCGCATGATACGGACAGCGCTATCATTTTACGCAAATATTCCCGGAAACTTCGCCATCACCACGATGGCGGCAATGATCTGAAGCGCCAGCAGCAGCGGAATACCGACGGTGAATTTGGGGTGCTTCGTCTTGTGACGCACCGTGTACATACCCAGCAAACTGCCCACGCTTCCCCCCAGCGCCGCCACGGTCATCAGGGTCGCCTCCGGAATGCGCCAGAGGTTTTTCTTTGCCTTGTGCTTGTCCGCAAGCATAAGCACAAAACCGGCCGCATTGATTGTAACGAGGTAAAGAAGGAGAAGATCTTTCATACTGATTTCCTTTCGGGAGGGATTTTTGTGAAAAAGCTTTGGATTTTACTGGCATTGATGCCGCTTCTGTGCGGCTGTGCTTCGGAAGAAACGCTGGAAACAATTTCGGACGACATCGTTCAGCCCGTAATGGCGCAGCCGGGGGAAATTTCCGTCCGCCTGCCGGACAACGCCGTGGCGCCGGTGCTGGAAAGCGACGCGGAGCAGGTCTATCTCAGCGAGGATTATGAGATCATTGTCGAGACCGTCAGCGGCGGGGACTTAAGCGCCACCATTCAGCGGATATCCGGCTACACCCCGGAGAATCTGACGGTGATGGAAACGGCGCAGGATGGGGCGAAGCGGTACGATTTCGTCTGGGCGTCGGCGGGGGAGAACGGCGACCGGCTGGGCAGGGCGGTGATCCTGGACGACGGAAACTACCACTACTGCCTGTCCGTTCTTCGGGACGCGGACACCACGGAAAAGTCCCAGATCGTGTGGCGGGACGTGTTTGACTCATTCTGTCTGGTCTAGGTATTGCTGCATTGCCTCTTGGCACATCTGCACGCAGGCGTCGGCCACGCTCTGGGGATGCAGGATTTTCGCCTTGCAGCCAAAGCCGATGACCCAGCTTAAGAACATGGGGGACACCGCCACGTTGACGGTAAAGATAAAATGATCGTCCCCGTCGGGAATCAAAAGAATGTCCTTGCCGAAGCGGTCTACCACCACGTTGATAAGGCTTTGGTCGAAGCGCAGCTTCACGGCGGTTTCCTCCCCGGAGAACATCTGAAACAGCCGGGAGGCGTGCTCCGCCAATGCCTTGCCCGTCAGCTCCGGGCAGGGGGTGCGGCTTTCCTCCGTCAGGCGGATATTGCTCATGCGGTCAACGCGGTAGGAGGTCACGCCGTGGCGCAGGGAGTGGGCGAGCAGGTAGCAGTTTTCGTTGTCCTGACAAAGGCCGTAGGGGCTTGCCTGATAGCTTCGATCCCGGTATTTCCGCTTGCCGCCCAGGTCCCAGTCAAAATACCGGAAGGTGATCTGTTTATTCTGGGCGATGGCCTCCTGAACGGCGTCCACGTTAAAGTAAATGGACTCGTTCATGCTTTTGACCCGCCCGGAAACCAGCACGTCCCGGCGCATGAGCCTTGCGTCGTGGACGCTGCACTGGCTGCACAGCTTTTCGATCAGCTCCCGGGACTTTTTCTCCGTGAGGAACCGGCTGGACTGGACGGCGTCGATAAGCAGCTTCAATTCCGGCAGCTCGAAATTCCGGGAGGCGATGTAGTAGCCGCCGTTCTTTCCGGGGACGGAGAGAATGTCCACGCCGTAATCCTGTAAGGCCGCAATATCCGAGTAGACGGTTTTGCGGTCGCAGACCATATCGTGCTCCTCCAGCATGGAAAGAAGCTCCGCCGTTCTCACCGGGTGATCCTGGTGAGAATTTTTTTGCAGGTAGTCGAGGATGTACAGGATTTTCAGCTTCTGATGGTCTGACTTAGGCATGCGGATTCCTCCCGGCGGTTATTCCTGACATTATAGCACATCCGCACTGCCCGGGGAAAGAGAAAATTTGCTTTTTCATTGGGAATATGCTACAATGCCCAAAAAGGAGTGAGCGTTTTGGGCTATTTTGGCTGTCATCTTTCCGCGTCCGGCGGGAATACGGCGATGGTGAAGACCGCGCTGTCCATCGGGGCGAATACCTTCGCGTTTTTCACCCGGAATCCCCGGGGCAGCAAGGCCAGGCCGGAGGATCCGGCGGACACGGCAAAAGCGGCCGCCATGCTGGAGGAACATCACTTTGGCAAACTGGTCGCCCACGGGGCGTATACCATGAATCTCTGCACCGCCGATAAGGACGCCAGAGCCTTTGCCGCAGGAATTTTAGAGGACGATCTGCGGCGTATGGCGGCGCTTCCCGGAAATTTCTACAATTTCCACCCCGGCAGCCACGTGGGGCAGGGAACCCGGGCGGGAATCGACTACATTGCCGCCGCCCTGAAAAACGCCCTGCGCCACGACTATCCGGTGACGGTGCTGCTGGAAACCATGGCGGGGAAGGGCAGCGAGATCGGCGGACGGTTTGAGGAACTCAGAGACATTCTGGACGCCGTGGGGAGCAAAAGCCTGGGGGTGTGTCTGGACACCTGCCACGTCTACGACGGCGGCTACGACATTGTGAACGACCTGAACGGCGTGCTGGCGGAATTTGACCGGGTGGTCGGCCTTAACAGGCTGCACGCCCTGCACCTGAACGACAGCAAGAACCCCTTTGCCAGCCACAAAGACCGCCATGAATGCCTGGGAAAGGGCAGCCTGGGGCTGGAAACCTTCCGCCGCATCGTGAACCACCCGCAGCTCAAGGACAAGCCCATGATTCTGGAAACCCCCAACGAGCTGCCCGGCTACGCCGAGGAAATCCGGATTCTGCGGGAACTGGAAGCTTAAGAAAATGTTCATTTGACATCTGAATGAAAATGTGTCATGTTATAGGCTATAAAGAGCAAGAAATACCCGAAGAAAGGAGGGTGATGGAATGCAGGACATTCTGGAATCCCTGACGCTGGCGCAGGAAAATTACGCAGGCTCCTATGTGGGAATCCTTCGCTATGCCGTGCCGGCGCTCAGCGCCATACTGCTTCTGCGCTGCGTCCTGCCCCTGCTGACCTTCCGGCGGGAGCCGGAGATCTGGGCGTGGCTGAACATGACCGACGGCAGTCAGATCCCCATCACCCATTGGGAGAACGTCATCGGCCGGAGCAAGTCCAGCGACGTGACCATCGACTTTCCCACCGTGTCCCGGAACCATGCGGTTCTGACCCGGTATGACGACGGCAGCTGGACGATCACCGACGCCGGTTCCAAGGACGGAACATTGGTCAATGGCAGGAAGGTTCAAATTTGCGCATTAAAGCCCAAAGACAGCATCTCCATCGGCGGCGTGGAAATGCAGCTCCAGCCCATTACGGAGCATCAGGAGGCGCGTCAGGCGGAGCTTCGTACCAAGGCTGCCAGCGGCTGGGACAGCGTGGCAAATCTGATGATGCTTTCCATTTTGCAGTGCCTGATGCTGCTGGGCTTTCTGCTGGACGGGGAGCAGGAGACGATTGCCAGTGTTCTCATGGGTTTCGGAGGCATTTTTCTGGGGCAGTGGCTGCTGTACCTGTTTTACTGCATGATCCGCCGGAAGTCCTTTGAGGTGGAGACCATGGCCTTCTTCCTGTGTACCATGGGCATGGCCGCCATCGCCACGGTGAAGCCGGGGGAGACGGTGAAGCAGCTTGCCGCCATGGCACTGGGCGTGGTGACGTTTCTCATCATCGGCTGGTCGCTGCGGGACTTAGAGCGGGCGAAGGTCGTCCGGTATCTGGCAACGGTGGCGGGCGTGGGCTTCCTGATGGTGACGCTGGTGTTCGGCACCGAGTATTACGGCGCGAAAAACTGGCTCATCATCGGCGGGCTGTCCTTACAGCCGTCGGAGCTGAGCAAGGTCTGCTTCGTCTATGCCGGCGCGTCCACCATGGACAGGATCATGAGCAAGCGGAATATTTACGCCTTTATTGCCTATTCCATTCTCATCTGCGGATTGCTTGCCCTGATGAACGATTTCGGCACGGCACTGATTTTCTTCTGCGCCTTCCTTGTGATCGCGTATCTTCGCTCCGGCAGCATGGGCACCGTGGCGCTGGCCGTTACGGCGCTGATCTTCGCCGGGGTGCTGGCGCTGAAGATCGCGCCCCACGCTCTGCGGCGGTTTTCCGTGTGGCGGCATGTGTGGGACGACCCGTTGAACGCCGGTTATCAGCAGGTTCAGGCGCTGATGTGCGTGGCCTCCGGCGGCCTGTTCGGCCTGGGGCCGGGACAGGGCTTTCTGAAGCACGTGTTCGCGGCGGACTCCGACATCGCCTTTGCCACCATTTCCGAGGAATGGGGGCTGATCGTGGCGGTGATGATGGTGCTGTGCGTGGCGGCCTACGGCTTCTTTGCCATCCGCACCGCCCGGGTCGCCCGGAGCAGCTTCTATTCCATCGGCTCCTGCACCGCCGCCAGCATTCTGGTCATTCAGACCATTCTGAACTGTCTTGGCACGCTGGATATCCTGCCCTTCACCGGTGTGACGTTCCCCTTTCTGAGCAACGGCGGCACCAGCATGGTGGGCGCCTGGGGGCTGCTGGCCTTCGTCAAGGCGGCGGACACCCGGCAGAATGCCAGCTTTGCCGTCCGCCTGAACAAGAAGGGAGCGTGAGCGGATGAACCGGGTAACCAAACGAACCTGGATCATGGGTCTGTTTCTGGCCGTGCTTCTGGTGGGCATGGCGCTTTTCCTGTGGGAATACGTGACGAAGGCGGGGGAATGGGTGACCTTTCCCGGCTCTCCCCATGTATATAACAATGCCAACATCGGCTGCGGTACGGTGACCGACCGTTCCGGGAACGTACTGCTGGACATTACCGAGGAGCGTACCTATTCCTCCGATGAAACCACCCGCAAATCCACGCTCCACTGGCTGGGCGACCGGAAGGGCTACATCAGCGCCTCCGCCGTCTCCCACTACGCGGGGAAAATGGCGGGATTTGACCTTGTGAACGGCGTATACGACAGCAGCGGCGAGGGCGGCGAGATGACCCTGACCCTGTCGGCGCGGGTGCAGAATGCGGCGCTGGACGCTATGGATGGCAGAAAAGGCACCGTCGGCGTGTACAACTACAAGACGGGGGAAATTCTCTGTGCCCTGACCACGCCCACCTATGACCCGGACAATGTGCCGGACATCGCCTCGGACACCTCCGGGCAGTATGACGGCGTATACTTAAACCGCTTCTTGCAGTCGACCTACGTCCCCGGCTCCATTTTCAAGGTGGTCACCACCGCCGCGGCGCTGGACTGCGTTCCGGATATTCTGGACAAGACCTTCACCTGCTACGGCGCTTATGAGTACGGCACGGAAAAGGTGACCTGCGAAAAAGCCCACGGCACCCTGACCTTGAAAACCGCCCTGGCCAATTCCTGCAACTGCGCCTTCGCCCAGATCGCGGAGCTGGTGGGGAAGAAGAACATGGTAAAGTATGTGAAGCAGTTCGGCGTCACGGACAGTTTGACCTTTGACGGCGTCACCACCGCCGAGGGCAACTACGACATTTCCAACACCGCCCCGGTGTCCTTTGCCTGGAGCTGCATCGGCCAGCACACCGACCTGATCAACCCCGCCCGCTACATGACCTTCATGGGCGCGATCGCCGGGGGCGGCGAGGGCGCGGAGCCGTACCTGGTGTCGGAGGTTCGCTGCGGCGAGGAAGTGACCTACGAGGCGAAGGCGAAGACCACCGGCCGCATCATGTCCCAGGACGTGGCCGATCAGGTCAAAGCGTATATGCGCAACAACGTGCAGAGCGTCTACGGCGACTGGAATTTTACCGGCATGAACGTCTGCGCCAAGTCCGGCACCAGCCAGCTGGGCGGCGGACAGAAATCCAACGCCATGTTCGCGGGCTTCGTGGAGGACGAGCAGTACCCCCTGGCCTTCATCGTGGTGGTGGAGAACGGCGGCTACGGCAGCGCCACCTGCGTGCCGGTTCTGAGCAAGGTTCTCGCCGCCTGCAAGGCCGTCCTGGACGGGGAATAATGTCTTTGGGAACCTCCGATGAAATTCCCTTCGAACGGCACCGATTTCATCGGAGGCGCCCTTGTGCGTTATATACAAAAAAGGCGAAAAAACGCAAAAGATTCTGTAATCTTTTCCTCGTTGACAAATGTCTTTCTGCGGGATACAATATGTTAAAATTCTTCAGGAGGAACATGACGATGACGGCACGGTTTTCTACCACCCATAGCTCTACCCGCTGCGCGATGGCAGCGGCTTGTTCCTCTGCGCGAATTTGCCCCATTCCGGACACTGCCACGATCCTGGCGGTGTCCATTTGCGTTGTACGACTGTTGCTGGCGGCAGCGGCGTGACCGGGGCTTCACATGGTATGAAGAAGCGGTTACGCCATAGGCGAGCCGCTTTTTTATAGTAAGAAATGGAAAAGGAGAACACTATCATGAAAAAAGTACTTGCTATGCTGATGGCTGCCCTGATGGTGGCCGCAATGTTCACCGGCTGCGCTTCCGGCAAGTCCGCGACGGAGACCACCGCCGCTGCTGCCGACGCTTCGGGCGCTGCCGGCACCGTTAAGATCGGTATGTCCGGCCCTCTGACCGGCGGCGCCTCCGCTTACGGTCTGGCCGTAAAGGCCGGCATGGAGGTGGCGGTTGAGGAGATCAACGCCAAGGGCGGCCTGCAGATCGAGTTCAACGCCCAGGACGACGAGGCTGACGGCGAGAAGGCCGTGTCCGCTTACAACGTCCTGAAGGACTGGGGTATGCAGGTCATGGCCGGTCAGGTCACCACCGGTTCCGCTCTGGCCGTGGCTCCCGAGTCCACTGCCGACAACATGTTCAATCTGACTCCCTCCGCCTCCGCTGAGACGCTGGCTATGTCCGGCGCCAACATCTATCAGATGTGCTTCACCGACCCCAACCAGGGCGCTTCCGCCGCTGAGCTGATTTCCACCAAGGCGCTGGGCACCAAGATCGGCGTGATCTACGACTCCTCCGACGACTACTCCTCCGGCCTGTACAAGGGCTTCTCCGACAAGGCTGCCGAGCTGGGTCTGGAGATCGTTGCCACCACCTCCTTCACCGCCGATAACAAGGCCGACCTGTCCACGCAGGTGACCCAGTGCCAGGATGCCGGTGTGGATCTGGTGTTCCTGCCCATTTACTACACCGAGGCTTCTCAGATCCTGTCCTATGCCAACAAGATCGGCTATGCGCCCAAGTTCTTCGGCTGCGACGGCATGGACGGCATCCTGACCGTGGAAGGCTTCGACACCTCCCTGGCCGAGGGGCTGATCCTGATGACCCCCTTCGATGCCAATGCCTCCGATGAGGCGACTCAGTCCTTCGTCGCCAAGTTCAAGGAGAAGATGGACGGCCTGGTTCCCAACCAGTTTGCTGCTGACGGCTACGACGTTATCTACGCTCTGTATGATGCCATGACCGCCGCCGGCGTCACCGGCAGTGAGACCGCTTCGGAGCTGTGCACCATTCTGGAAGGCCAGTTCGCCACCATGACGTTTGACGGTCTGACCGGCACCGATATGCACTGGGACGAGAACGGCATGATCTCCAAGGCTCCCGCTGCCGTGGTGATCGAAAACGGTATTTACGTTCCCATGGCCTGATAGTCCGAGAAAAGATTCCCTCAAAGGGGATGGGGCGGCTTGCGCCCCATCCCCTGATGAGGGATTATCCATCAGCAGTCTATGAAAGCCCCGTTTACCCAGCGAGGTTTTCATAGACTGTTGAGAAAAAAGGAAACTCAGAATAAATCGTCTGCGGCCGTGAGGGGATCTTCTCCGATTTAACCAGAGCTTCCTAAGAAGAAAGAGGGGGACAATCATGAAAATTATTCAGTACCTGATCAACGGTATCAGCATCGGCTCCGTTTACGCCATCATTGCCCTGGGCTATACCATGGTCTACGGCATTGCCAAGATGCTGAACTTCGCCCATGGCGATGTGATCATGGTGGGCGCGTATATTTCCTTCTGCGTCACCAACTACTTAGGGCTGCCGGTGGCGGTGTCCATTCTGGCGGCGATGGCGGTGTGCACCCTGCTGGGTGTATTGATTGAGGCACTTGCCTACAGACCGCTGCGGGGAACGCCCAGCCTGGCGGTTCTGATCACGGCCATTGGCGTCAGCTACTTCCTGCAAAACGCGGCGCAGCTGATCTGGTCTTCCAGCCCGAAGAACTTTACCAGCATCGTTACCTTCCAGCCCCTGCGTTTGGCGGGGGGGCAGCTGGTGGTCACCGGCGAGGTGATCTATACCATTGCCGCTTCCGTTATTATCATGCTGGGTCTGACCTGGTTCACGACCAAGACCCGTACCGGCAAGGCCATGCGTGCCGTTTCCGAGGATCGGGACGCCGCCCAGCTCATGGGCATCAACGTCAACCAGACCATTTCCATGACCTTCGCCATCGGCTCTGCCCTGGCGGCCGTCGCCGGTGTGCTGCTGTGCTCCACCGTTCCGACCTTGCAGCCCACCACCGGTTCCATGCCCGGCATCCGCGCCTTTACCGCGGCGGTGTTCGGCGGCATCGGCTCCATTCCCGGCGCTATGCTGGGCGGCATTCTGCTGGGCGTTATCGAGACCTTCAGCAAGGCCTATCTCAGCCCCCAGTTCAGCGACGCGATCGTGTTTGCCGTTCTGATTGTGATCCTGCTGGTGAAGCCCGCAGGCCTGCTGGGCAAGCAGGTTCAGGAGAAGGTATGAGGTGGATGTTATGAAAAAAAGACTGACAAAGGACAAGATCATGGGCGCGTCCACCTACATTCTGGTGACGGCGGCGTTTGTGATCCTCCAGCTGCTCATGAGCCAGGGAAAACTGAGCAGCACCGTGAAGGGCTTCCTGGTGCCTGCCTGCGCCTATATCGTGCTGGCAGTTTCTCTGAACCTGCTGGTGGGCATCTGCGGTGAGCTGAGCCTGGGTCACGCCGGTTTTATGGGCATCGGCGCGTTCACCGGCGTGATCGTGACGGCGCTGCTTTCTGCGGCGGTTCCAAACGGCATAGCGCGGCTGGTGATCGCCATGGTGGTCGGCGGTGTGATGGCCGGTGCCATCGGGTTTCTCATCGGCATCCCGGTGCTTCGCCTCCGGGGCGACTATCTGGCGATCGTGACCCTGGCCTTCGGTGAGATCATGAAGAACATCTACGGAAATCTCTACCTGGGCATTGACGATACCGGACTTCACGCCACCATGGGCTCCGAGGGCTTGACCCTGGGGGCAGGCGGTCAGATGATCATATCCGGCCCCAGAGGCGCTACCGGCATTACCAAGCTGTCCACATTTGCCGTGGGCTTTGCGCTGATCCTGTTCACCCTGTTCATTGTGCAGAACCTGATCGACTCCCGGGAAGGCCGGGCGATCAAGGCCGTTCGGGACAACCGGATCGCCGCGGAATCCGTGGGCATCAATGTCACCGCTTTCCGGATGAAGGCTTTCGTGGTCTCCGCGTTTCTGGCCGGCATGGCCGGTGCTCTTTACGCCATGAATTACGGCTCCATTACGGCAAGCAAGTTCAACTTCAATACCTCCATCAATATCCTGGTCTTTGTGGTTCTGGGCGGCATGGGCAACATCCTCGGCTCCATTATCTCTGCCACGGTACTGTACATCCTGCCGGAGGCCATGCGCGGCCTGCAGGATTACCGGATGATCCTCTACGCAGTGGTCCTGATCGTGGTGATGCTCTTCACCTGGTCTCCCAAGGTGAAGGAAGCCATGTCCGTGGTCACCGACAAAATTACCGGTGTATTCAAGAAGAAGGAGGCGGGAAGCAATGAATGAGTATTCCAAAAAAATTCTGAAGGTTCCCACCATGACCTTCGTCCGCGAACAGGATCAGGGCAAGCAGCCCGTTCTGGATGTGCGGAATCTGGGCATCGACTTCGGCGGCCTGACGGCGGTGGACAGCTTCAACATTACCATCGGTCCCACCGAGATCTCCGGCCTGATCGGTCCCAACGGCGCTGGCAAGACCACCATTTTCAATCTGCTCACCGGCGTTTATCAGCCCACCCGCGGCTCCGTGCTGGTCAACGGCATCGACATCAAGGGAATGCCGGTATACAAGGTCAACAAGCTGGGCATCGCCCGGACGTTCCAGAACATCCGCCTGTTTTCGGATATGACCGTTCTGGACAACGTGAAGGTCGGCCTGCACAATTCCATGAAGTGTTCCTTCTTCTCCAGCGTGCTGCATCTGCCCGGCTACTTCAAGGCCGAGAAGCGCGCCAATGAGAAGGCCATGGAGCTGCTGGATTTCATGGGGCTTGCGGAACATGCCAACGAAAAGGCGGGAAGCCTGCCCTACGGCGTCCAGCGCCGGCTGGAGATCGTCCGGGCGCTGGCGACCAACCCCTCGGTGATCCTGCTGGACGAGCCTGCCGCCGGTATGAACCCCAGCGAGACCGCCGAGCTGATGCATCAGATACGGCGGATCCGGGACACCTTCCGCGTGGCCATTTTCCTGATCGAACACGACATGAATCTGGTTATGAACGTGTGCGAGGCCATCGCCGTGGTGAATTACGGCCGGATCATTGCCAAGGGTACGCCCGAGGAGATTCAGGCGAATCCTGCGGTCATCGAGGCTTACCTTGGCAAAGAGGAGGGGAAAGCAGATGCTGAAAATTGAAGACATGCACGTGTATTACGGCGCGATTCACGCGGTGAAGGGCGTGTCCTTTGAGGTCGGCGAGGGTGAGATCGTGGCGCTGATCGGCGCCAACGGCGCGGGCAAGTCGACGTTTCTGAAGATCCTGTCCGGCGAGCTCGAGGCGACGTCCGGCCAGATCTCCATCAAGCCCGGCGCGCGGATGTCCGTTCTGAAGCAGGACCAGAACCAGTACGACGCCTATACCATTCTCGACACCGTCATCATGGGCAACCAGCATCTGTACGACGTGATGAAGGAGAAGGATGCGCTCTACGAAAAGCCCGACTTTTCCGAGGAGGACGGCATGCGCGCGAGCGAGCTGGAGGCTGAGTTTGCCGACATGGACGGCTGGGAGGCGGAATCCGACGCGTCGAAGCTGCTGCAGGGTCTCGGCATCCCGGTCGAGCTCCACTATGACCTCATGGGCAATACCGACCCGCGGCTGAAGGTCAAGGTGCTGCTCGCGCAGGCGCTGTTCGGCAAGCCCGACATCGTCATGCTCGACGAGCCAACCAACAACCTCGACATCGAGGCCATCAACTGGCTTGAGGACTTCATCCTCGACTATGAGGACACCGGCCTCGTCATCGTCGTCAGCCATGACCGCCACTTCCTCAATACCGTCTGCACGCACATCGTCGATATCGACTACGGCAAGATCAAGATGTACGTCGGCAACTACGACTTCTGGTACGAATCCTCCCAGCTCATCCAGCAGCTCATCCGCAACAAGAACAAGCGCGCGGAGGAGAAGATCGCCGAGCTGCAGACCTTCATCGCCCGCTTCGCCGCGAACAAGGCCAAGAGCAAGCAGGCGACCTCCCGCCGCCGGTTACTCGATAAGATGAGCGTCGAAGAGATGCCGGCCTCCTCCCGCCGGTATCCGTTCGTGGGCTTTGAGCGCGAGCGCGAGGTCGGCAAGGACATTCTGTTCGTGACCGATGTGTCGAAGACCATCGACGGCGTGAAGCTGCTCGACAAGGTCTCGTTCATCGTGAACAAAAACGACAAGATTGCCTTCGTCGGCGAAAACGAGCTGGCGCAGACGACGCTTTTCAAGATCCTCATGGGCGAGCTCGAGCCGGACGAGGGCAGCGTCAAATGGGGCCAGACCGTCACGACCAGCTATCTGCCGAAGGACAATACGGAGTATTTCGAGGGCTGCACCGACTCGCTCGTCGACTGGATCCGCCAGTTCTCGAGCAAGAAGGACGACGTGTATCTGCGCGGCTTCCTCGGCCGGATGCTGTTCTCGGGCGAAGAGGTCTTCAAGCCCGTGAACGTCCTGTCCGGCGGCGAGAAGGTGCGGTGCATGCTCTCCCGCATGATGCTCTCGGGCGCGAACGTGCTGCTGCTCGACCAGCCGACGAACCATCTGGACATGGAGGCCATCCAGGCCGTCAATAAGGGCCTGTGCGCCTTCCCGGGCAATATCCTGCTCGCCTCGCACGACCATGAGCTGCTGCAGACCACCTGCAACCGCGTCATCGAGTTCCAGCCCGACGGCACCATCATCGACCGCCTGAGCTCCTACGACGACTATGTCGCCTGGAAGCTGGCGAAGGAAGGCAGCTGAGACCGTTCCGGAAAGGAGCCTTTATGGAAATTTCCTATCAGGATATCAATAGTAAGACCATCGACCGCTGGGTGGACGACGGCTGGGAATGGGGCAAGCCCATCTCCCGCGAGGTCTATGCCGCCGCGAAGAACGGGCAGTGGGACGTGAAGCTCACGCCGGTGAAGTTCGTCCCGCACGACTGGTTCGAGGATCTGAAGGGCAGGCGCGTGCTGGGACTGGCCGCCGGCGGTGGGCAGCAGATGCCCATCTTTGCCGCGCTGGGCGCCAAATGCACCGTGCTCGACTACTCGGAAAAGCAGCTGGAGTCGGAACGCATGGTCGCGCAGCGGGAGGGCTATGACATCACGATCGTCCGTGCGGATATGACCAAGCGACTGCCGTTTGACGACAACAGCTTCGATCTCATCTTCCATCCCGTCTCCAACTGCTATGTCTACGCGGTGCTGCCGATCTGGCGCGAATGCGCGCGGATCCTGAAGCCTGGCGGGCGGCTGCTGGCGGGGCTGGACAACGGCTTCAACTACGCGTTCGACGAGGACGAGACGAAGATCATCAACACCCTGCCCTTCAACCCCCTCGAGGATGAGGACCAGATGCGCCAGCTGCAGAAGGATGACAGCGGCATCCAGTTCTCCCACACCGCGCACGAACAGCTGACCGGCCAGCTCAAAGCCGGGCTGCAGCTGCTCGACCTTTACGAGGACACCAACGGCTACGGCAATCTGCACGCGCACAACATCCCCACCTACTGGGCCACGCTTGCCCGGAAGGCGTAAAGAAAAAGAAAGCCGCCCGGCTAGGCCGGGCGGCTTGTTTTATCATTCCGGGTTCTGCTCCAGATAGGTTTCGAGGACCGATGCCGCGCAGAAGACCATCTCCGGGCAGGGGCGTTTTTTGTAGTAGCCCTCCGTGCGCGGCTCGGGCGGCTGGGGCTTGAAGTCGGGGTCGAGGCCGAGCAGCTGGCGGCAGAGCAGCGAGCCGTTCTGCGCCTCAAATTCCCCGGCGAGCTGCCGGAGCGTCTGATAGGCGGCGGTCTTGGCCGCGCGGTCATTCGGGTCGGCGGAGCCGCGGAGCAGGCCGTAGGCCATGAACATCCCGTTCACCGCGCCGCAGACGCTGCGCATCCCCGCCATGCCGCCGCCGTAGCCGGAGGCGATCTTCAGCGCGGTGGCCCGGTCCATCCGGTCCTCTGCAAAGGCCAGAAAAACCGCCTGCGCGCAGTTGCAGCCCTCAAAAAACAGTTCTCTTGCCCGTTCTGCTCGTGTCATTGTTCGTGCTCCTCCTGTTCATATCGCTTTTCCAGCCGGAATTTCTTCCTGCCGCACCGGCGGCACCGGATCTGGCCCCGTTTTTCCTCCAGCGCCTGCACCACTTTGCCGCGCCGCAGGTATCTGGATTCCGCGCCGCAGCCGAGGCACGTCACCACATACACGCCGCGTGCCGCGGCGATGCGCTTCCGGTTTTCCTCGGCCGCCGCACACTGCGGGGCCAGCCGGTCCTCCGGGCAGCCAATCCGGCGGCAGACGGCCCGCCAGACATCGTCGTGTCCGTGCCGTTTGCCGGTGAGCAGCGCCGCGGCCGCGTGCGCGTATTCATGCCGCGCCGTGTCCCAGAAGACGGCGTCCTCCTGCCGCAGAAAGTCCGCCAGGCGGATCTCCTGCGGCCTGTTTTTCAAAAAGGTACACACGCCGTACTGCCGGGTCATACGTTTGGAAAAACGGACCGGGATGCCGCTCGTGTCGATCCCGAGCAGCCGGTCGAGCCGGCGGTACTCCGCGCGGACCTGCTCCAGCGTCCACATGGATATCCCTCATTTCTGCATCTATCATACCACATGGCACGACAGAATTCCATCTTTCCTTTTCCGGCCGGAGCCGTTATACTGAGAGAAGAAACGAAAAAGGCGGATATGCGATGTTTTCACGGCTGTATCTTGAGATCACGACCTGCTGCAACCGCGCCTGCAGCTTCTGTCCCGGGACGGCGCGGCCCGCGGCCTTTGTGACGCCGGAGACCTTCCGGACCCTTGCCGCAAAGCTCCGGCCCTATGGGCAGTATCTCTATCTGCATGTGATGGGCGAGCCGCTGCTGCACCCGCAGCTGCCGGAGCTGCTGGAGATCTGCCGCGCGCTGGATTTCCGCGTGACGCTCACGACGAACGGCACGCTCCTGCCCGCGCGGCAGCCGGTCCTGCTCGCCGCGCCGGCCCTGCGCAAGGTCTCGGTGAGCCTGCACAGCTTCGAGGCGAACGAGGCGGGGGACTTCCGGGCGTATCTGACGGGCTGCACGGACTTTGCCCGCGCGGCGATGGCGGCGGGCGTATTGACGGACTTTCGCCTCTGGAATCTGGACGGCGCGCAGACGAAGGGCTTGCATGACCGCAACGATGAGATCCTTGCGCATCTGCACGCAGCCTTTCCTGAGCCGTGGCAGCAGAATACCTGGGGCTGGCGGCTGGCAAAGGGCGTGTTCGTGAGCTTCGGCGAGCGGTTCGACTGGCCGGACGCGCAGGCGGCCGACCGGGGCGCCTTGGGCCGCTGCCGGGCGCTTTCCGACCAGCTGGCGGTCCTGTCGGACGGCACCGTCGTGCCGTGCTGTCTGGACCACGAGGGAACGCTCGCGCTGGGGAACCTGCTTCGCCAGGACCTGCCGGAGATCCTTGCCGCTCCCTTGGCCCGCGCGATCCGCGAAGGCTTCAAGACCGGCACTCGCGCCGCCCCCCTCTGCCGCCGCTGCGGCTACGCCGAACGCTTCAGCTGACCCCAAGGCGCCC
>DJNI01000098.1:3703-3899 GCA_002436765.1 Clostridiales bacterium UBA6468 | reverse complement strand
CTGGGGGTAGGGGAGATCCGGGTATTGGGCCACCCAGATCTTATAGTGCTTTTCGATGCGGTCCGTCTCCCAGCTGTTTTCCAGCTCGCTTTTGGAGCCGTAGAACATGGGGGTATAGCCCAGCTTTTTCACGGCCTTCAGAAAGGCCAGGGCGATGTCCGTCCGCTCTTTTTTTGTCAGATCCTTCTGGCGGCTG
>DJNI01000098.1:0-3660 GCA_002436765.1 Clostridiales bacterium UBA6468 | reverse complement strand
GTAGGTGATAGGGTATCTGGCCACCAGCTCCGCCACCCAGGCGGCCTCCTCTTCGGCTTCCTCCTTCGTGACGGCGGAGGAGAAGAAATAGCCGCCCATGGGGATGCCCGCCCGGCTGCCCTCCTGTAAATTGTAGCGGGCGTTGGAGTCCTCCACGATGACGCCGCTCTCGTCCGTCCGGTAGCCCAGGCGGATCATGGCGAACTGCATCCCGGCCCCGGCCACAGCCTGCCAGTCGATGGTGCCCTGGTATTTGGCGGCGTCAATACCCAGAAATACCCCATCCGTCTCTTTGGTCTGCCGCTTGCTCCCGCAGGCGGCCAGGGAGAGAAGCAGGGCGCAGCATAAAAGAATCGCGAAAACGCGTCTGTATCTGTATCGCATAGAATTGGTTCCTTTTCCGTGTGCAGAATCTTTTCATCATCATACCACAAACGGTATCTTTCGTAAAGCCGTCTTTTGTTCACATTTTGTTCTCATTCCATTCAGATTGGTTTCAGGTTCCCGGAATAGAATATACGTGATTTTTATGAACGCGATTGGAGGAAATCCCTATGGCCAAACCAACCAAAGCCCAGAAGCGGAAGAGAACCGTGCAGCGGGTGATTGCCGTCATTTCCGTGGTGCTGCTTGTGCTGCTGGCGGCGGCACTGGGGATATATTATCTTGTCACGCTCATTGTTGAGAGCGCCGTGGGTTCCGGCTACCAGGAATATGAGGTCACGGCGAGCGCCGGTTTTGGGCGCAGCCTTGCCGCGGCGTACTCATCGTTCATCGGTATCTTCCTTTCGGGAAACTTCGGCTTTGTCAACTCCGGGGTCTCCATGGCGGCGCACATCGTCTGCGCGCTCGCGGTGGTCTGTACGGTCGTCATCTGCACCGTGCGTGCAAGGGACGCGCGCCGCACCGCAGTGCTGATAGTGCTGCTGGCGCTTTACCCGCTGAGCGTCAACTGCATGTATCTCATCGCCTCTGCGGATATTATCCACTCGCTCGTGATGTTCTCGTTCGTGTCGTTTTACGTGCTGACCGCGGTGGCGGTCGAGGCGGCGATGGGGGAGAAAAAGCCCGCATTGCGTGCCGCCCGCGCGGTGACGGCGCTCGCGGCTGCCGCGATAATCGCGTCGAACGTGTACTTTGCAAACAAGGTGTATCTCAAGATGTATCTTGAGTATGAAAATGCGTTCTCGTTTTATAACGCGCTCATGGCGGAGGTCATGGACAACCCGAATTTCAGCCGCTACACGGTCATTGACCTTGTGGGCGACGTGCAAAGCGGGCTGACGCACTTCACCGACGAGCTTGACACCGGCGATTTTACAGGTCCGAATGAGGATCTTGTCAACACCTACACCCGTGTTGACTTTATAAAGTACTACCTGGGTCTTGACCTCTATATGTACCGCGAGGACACAATACTCAGATGCCAGTGGTACGACGAAATGCCCTGCTACCCCGACGAGGGCTGCATTAAATATCTGCCGGATGAGAACCGGCTCGTCATAAAATTGAGCTGAAAACGCGAAAAAGCCGCCCGATGGGGGCGGCTTTTTCTCAGCTTGTCAAAAAAGTCCTGCAAGGACTTTTTTGACCGCGCTTTCGTCGGCGGTTTATCCGATTTGAGGCGGAGCTTGACCCTTTTTTCAGAAAATGAACCTCAATATCCAAATAACCGACTGACCACGTTTCCGTCAACGGCGTTCAGGGTCAGCATGGGCTCTGTGGTGAAGTTTGCGCCCTTTTTCATATAGGGCTGGGTGTTGTCCTCCTCCTGCAAGTACCAGTCGTAGGTGCCCCAGAAATCCCACACGGGGACAATCGTGCCCTGCAGGGACCCTTTGTCCCGGACGCGCATGAGGGACAGAGATACCTTCGTAATGTCTACGTTCATGCAGCTCTTGACTCCGTCGATCTTGTCAATTTCAACCAGACTTTTACCCTCCGAAGGACCGATAACTACCACTGGCAGCATTGAGTCCGCAATTGCAGCGATTTCATCAAAAGACATCAGCGCCGTCTGGGTCTCCTGGACGATGGGTTCACTGCTGGGAGAGTACCACCCGAAGGACAGCAGCCCTTCCTTCCCTACAATCATAGAAACATGTTCCATCTGCCAGGAAACGGTATCCGCATTGCTTTCCTCCGAGGCGCTGTAGTCCCAGTACTGATATCCCGTCGCAGAGTCACCAGATTCCTCAGAACCGTTGCGCACGTTGTTCTCTCGGATGCTGGGGATGGGAATACCATTTACAGAGGGCACGTAATAAAGCTGCCATGTGCCCTCGACGCCGCCCTGGTTGTTGGGCTGTACATCGTCCAGCACCATATTGTCAAGACCCAGTTCCTCTATCAAAGCGTTTCCCAACGCAGCGGCATCCTCTTTGGATATTTCACCCCAATCTTCCTCTCCGTTCCGATACTCGTATTCATGCCGCTGGATAACTGCGGCTGTCCAAGAACTGCCTACATCGTTTTGAATGGAAACCTCGTACTCCTTTCCATCCACCGTGGCAGTGCCGCTGATCTCATCCGGCTCGCCGGAATCAGCAAAGCCATGGATGATGGGCTTCTCCTCCGGTGCGGTTGCCATCAGCTCTGTGTAATAGTCGATCAGTTCCTGGCGGCGCTGTTCTACCTGCTCCGGCGTCCGTGTCTGACCATCCGTACCGGGCCTCCATTGATCGGATTTGGTGTAATCAATATTTTCTTGGCACTCCTGCTTTGTCATCACATAGCCGTATACCGGATTGCCCTTCAGCAGCACGGCAAACAGCTTGTCCACGTCCTCCTGGGTAAATTCCCTGGGAGTGACGGTTGCTGTGGGCAATGCGGTTCCCAAGTCTGCCACAACCTCCGCATCTGCGCGGATGGTGAGCCGCCCCTCCTGGGCTGTCCAGTCCCCGGTGAATTTCTCCGGTAAGGTGTAATCCCGGCTCTGGGGCCGGCTGCTCTTTTCAAGGAGCATAGCCTGGTTGATGCTGGTTTCCGCTTCCGTGTTCCCTGTGTTCGTCTGGACAGTGCCGCAGCCTGACAGCATTGTCAGCGCCAGAGCGGCGGTCAGAAGACGCATGGGTCTCTTTTTCATAAAAGCACATCCTTTCCTGTTCTTGGGATGGTTCCAGAATACCACAGGCGCGAAAGAAAGAGTTTACCGGCACATTACCGTTTGGTTACGGGTGAGGCAGCGTAATTCTTGCGGTAGTCCCCCGCCCAGGCTGGCTTTCGATTTCCAGCCTGCCGCCGTGAACGGCGGCAATCTCCTTCACCAAGGCCAGCCCCAGACCGAAGCCGCCAGACTGCTTGCTGCGGGAGGGGTCACCCATGTAGAAGGGGTCAGTGACTCGGGCAAGGTCTTTCTCCGGGATCCCCCGGCCGTGGTCCATGACCACAAAGCCTTTTTGATCCGCCAGAACCTCAATGACGTCCCCCGGGGCGGATGCCTTGGCGCTGTTCTCAATCAGATTCACCAGGGCGCTGCACATGAGGTCACTGTCCATGGAGAAGGTATCTGCATGGCATACCGTTTTCAGAGAAACGCCGTATTTCGCGCAAACCGGTCCAGTAAGCGTTTGCGCCCGCTCCAAAAGCTCCGGAACAGAGCTTTTGGAGCGTCTGGCGTTCTTCTGCATGGAAAGCAGGGTCAGAAGCTTTTTCACCATG
>DJNI01000028.1:25060-26802 GCA_002436765.1 Clostridiales bacterium UBA6468 | reverse complement strand
CTTCTCCAGCTCTTCCATGATCATGCCGCCATCGTCGGTGGGGACTTCAATGAAGGTGGGCTCGCAGGCCTTGAACGCGTTGACGGCACCCAGATAGGAGGGGCTTTCCAGCAGAACCACGTCGCCGGGGTTCAGGAACACGCGGGCGGAGAAGTCCAGACCCTGCTGAGAACCGGAGGTGACGAGGATGTGATCCTTATCGGTGTGGATATTGTTCTTGGCCAGCATACGCTCGGCGATCTGCTCGCGCAGACGGGGGAAGCCCTCGGTGGTGGAATACTGCAGAGCCTCGCGGCCATGCTCCTTCAGAACGGCCTCGGAAGCCTGCATCATCTGCTCCACGGGGAACAGCTCGGGCGCGGGCATACCGCCGGCAAAAGAGAGCATATCGGGCTGCGCCGTCAGCTTCAGCAGCTCGCGGATCTCGGAGCCCTTCAGCAGATCCATTCTACTTGCAAACTGTACCATGTACTTTTCCTCCTCAAATTTTGTTGAGGCGCAAATGCGCCTGAACGTACAGCCTTATTAAAGCACATTTCCCCGGTAAAGTAAATAAAGAGGAAGGGCAGAAATCGTCAGTGCGTTGATTTTTGGTGAACCCGCCAAAAATTCAGGGCTTCACTCCGTCAAATCCACAAGGAATTTTCTGTAATAAACAGGGAAAAATGTGAATGATTTGACGAATTCGGGCGAATAACCGAACGATTCGGTGATATGGCGGCGACAAACGCTTTACAACAGCGCCGCCGGTGTGATAGAATGACAGAAAATGTAAACCACGGGTAGGCGCCCGGAAGGAGGATGTCATTATGAAGAAAAAGGAATTTATGGCCGGTGCAGCGCTGCTGGCTGCCAGCTCCGCGCTGTGCATGAAGATCATGAAAAAGGTGGGCGAGAAGCTGAAAAAGCAGCAGGAGAGGAGTCGGGATACCGGCCGCAGATAATAGGGGCTGCGGGTTGACAAGTGTTGATACTACCATTATAATACAATATTGATTCTGAGCAGCTGCTCAGAGGACAAGCAAGGATCTGTTTATCCAGTGTAGCCGCTGTCTGCAACGCTCCGAGGGGAGCAGGAGGCGGTGAAAAAGGAACGGGGTACCCAAACCCCACGCGACCGGCACTGTGAGCGCAAGGATGCACCGAAGCGGCGTGAGCCGCCGGGACGAAAGTCCGCCATTGTGGGTGTGACCCATGAGAAGGTAGGCTGCAAACGGGGAGGAATATATCCTCCGGGGCGCGAGTCAGGAGAATTGCATTGAGTAGGACGAATGATGCAGCGGGCGTGTTCTCCGTGTGTGAAGGCTGCGCAAAGGCGTGCCGGATGGTTGTGTGACCGGCGGTGCTCTTTCCGCGGTATTGCACCCATATCGCCCGGCGTTCCGCCGGGCTTTTTTGCGCCCGCACCGGCCCTGTCAAGCCAAGGGTGCTGCGCACCTGCTTTCCATAAGGGGCGGAGGCTTTGCCGAGCCTCCGCCCCTCCTCTTATTTCCTGTTGATTCCGCCATATTGCTTTGAAAGGAGGCGATGACCGTGGACAGACTGCTGCGCGGCTGCCATCCGGCGGTGAGCTTCAGCTATTTCGCGCTGGTCATCGCCTGCGCCATGTTCTTCATGCATCCGGTGTGCCTTGCGCTGTCGCTGCTGGGCGCGGGGTGCTGCGCCGCGCGGCTGGTGGGCGGGCGCGGCCTGCGGCAGCGGTTCGTCTGGCTGCTGCCCATGGCGCTGCTGGCGGCGCTGGT
>DJNI01000028.1:15691-24947 GCA_002436765.1 Clostridiales bacterium UBA6468 | reverse complement strand
CGGCAATCCGCTGACGCTGGAGAGCATCCTCTACGGCTGCGCCTCCGGCGTGCTGCTGGCCGCTGTGGTGCTGTGGTTCGTGTGCGTCACGGACGTGATCACCTCCGACAAGGTGGTGTATCTGTTCGGACGGCTCATCCCGGCGCTGTCGCTGCTTCTGAGCATGACCCTGCGGTTCGTGCCGCAGTTCACCCGGCGGCTGCAGACGGTGGCGCAGGCACAGCGCCAGCTGGGGCGCGATACCGGGCGCGGCTCTGTGCGGCAGCGGGTGCGGGACGCCATGCGGGTGTTCTCCATCGTGGTCACATGGAGCCTGGAAAGCGGCCTGATCGCCGCCGACAGCATGCGCGGCCGGGGCTACGGTCTGCCGGGGCGCACGGCCTTCGCCCTGTACCGCCTTGACCGGCGGGACGCGGCTATGCTGCTGTGGCTGGGCTTCTGCGGGCTGTATCTGCTGGGCGGCGGGCTGGCCGGGGGACTGGCCTTTCAGTACTATCCGCTGCTGTCCGCCGGGGCGGTGACGCCGCTGACCGTCAGCTTTTTCGCGGTCTACGGACTGCTATGCTTTACGCCGGTGCTGGTGGACGGTGCGTCCCGCCGGCTGTATCTCGCACGGAAGGGAGGGAATCATCATGCCTGAGCTGGTGCGGCTGGAGCACTATGGCTTCACCTATCCGCAGCAGACGCGCCCGGCGCTGTCGGACGTGGAGCTGACCATCCGGGACGGGGAGTTCTGGGTGCTGTGCGGTACCTCCGGCTGCGGCAAGACCACCCTCCTGCGGCAGCTGAAGCCCTCCCTGCGCCCCCACGGGACGGTGCAGGGCAGCGTGTGGTTCGATGGGCAGCCGCTGGAGCAGCTGCCGCCCCGCCGTCAGGCGGCGGACATCGGCTTTGTGCTGCAATCCCCGGAGGAGCAGACCGTCACCGACAAGGTGTGGCACGAGCTGGCCTTCGGGCTGGAAAGTCTGGGCTACGATACGCCTGCCATCCGCCGCCGGGTGGCGGAGATGGCGTCGTTCTTCGGTATACAGGACTGGTTCCACCGGCGGGTGGACGAGCTGTCCGGCGGGCAGAAGCAGCTGCTGGCGCTGGCCTCCGTGATGGTGATGCAGCCCCGGCTGCTGATACTGGACGAGCCCACCAGCCAGCTGGATCCCATTGCCGCCGCCGATTTTTTGCAGACGGTGGGGCGACTGAACCGGGAGCTGGGCGTTACCGTCCTGCTGACGGAGCACCGGCTGGAGGAGGCGCTGCCGCTGGCCACCCATGCCGCCGTGCTGGACGGCGGGCGGCTGCTGTGCGCCGGTGCGCCGGAGACGGTGTGCCGCGCCCTGCGGGGACAGGGACACGACATGTTCCTGGCCATGCCCGCCGCCGTGCGCATCTGGGCGTCCGTGGAGACGGACGCGCCCTGTCCCATCACCGTGCGGGAGGGACGGGACTTCCTGACGGACTGGTGCGGCTCGCATCCGCTGCGGCCGCTGCCGCCGGAGCCGGTCTATCCCGCCGGGGAGCCGGTGCTCACCGGCGAGGGACTGTGGTTCCGGTACGACGGTCAGACGGAGGACGTGGTGCGGGGACTGGATATCCGGCTGCGCCGGGGCGAGCTGCTGGCGCTGCTGGGCGGCAACGGCGCGGGCAAATCCACCACGCTGGGTCTGCTGTCCGGGGCGCTGACGCCCCAGCGGGGCGCCGTGTCCCACACCGGGCGGCTGGGCGTGCTGCCGCAGGATCCCCGGTGTCTGTTTGTGAAAAATACCGTCCGGCAGGATCTGTACGAGTCCTTTGACGGCACGGCTGTACCCCCGGAGGAGCGGCAGCGCCGCATGGAGCAGGCGGTGGCGCTGTGCCGCCTGACGGAGCTGCTGGATCACCACCCCTACGACCTGTCCGGCGGCGAGCAGCAGCGGGCGGCGCTGGCGAAGGTGCTGCTGACCCGGCCCCAGCTGCTTCTGCTGGACGAGCCGACCAAGGGCATCGACAGCTTTTTCAAGGAAATTTTTGCGTCCATCCTGACTGAGCTGAAACGCAAGGGCATCACCGTCGTCATGGTGTCCCACGACGTGGAGTTCTGCGCAAGGTATGCCGACCAGGTGAGCATGTTCTTTGACGGGCAGGTGCTGACCACGGATACGCCCCGCCGGTTCTTCGGCGCCAACAGCTTCTATACCACCGCCGCAAACCGTATGAGCCGCCATGTGTTCCGGAATGCGGTGACGGCGGAAGATGTGATCGAACTTTACAAACAAAACCGAGGGATAAAGGCATGAAGAAGTCCCATATTGCTACCTTAATCGTCTTTTTGGTGCTGATTCCCCTGACGCTGATTGTGGGCGGCAGACTGTCCGGACGGGCGTTTTACGTCACCAGCACGCTGGTGATCGTGGAGCTGCTGATTCCCTTTTTCCTGGCCTTTGAGGGGCGCAGACCCCAGGCGCGGGAGCTGGTGGTGCTGGCGGTGATGTGCGCCCTGGCGGTGGCCGGGCGGGTCGCCATCCCCATTCCCAACTTCAAGGCGATTTTCGCCGTTATCATGATCGCGGGAATTGCCTTCGGCCCGGAGTCCGGCTTTCTGGTGGGGGCGATCAGCGCTTTGGCAAGCAACTTTTTCTACAGCCAAGGCCCCTACACGCCCTGGCAGATGATGGCCTACGGCGCGGGCGGGATGCTGGCGGGCTTCGTATTCGCCCAGGGCAGACTCCCCCGGAAGCCGCTGGTCATGGGGATTTTCGGGCTTCTGGCGGTGACATTTTTTGTCGGGCCGCTGCTGGACACCTGCTCGGTATTTCTGGTGATGTCCAGGATCACCCTAAAGGGAGCCATGGCGTTTTATATTTCCGGGTTCCCGGTGAACCTGCAGCAGGCCATTGCCACGGCGATCGTGCTGCTGGTGCTGGGAAAGCCTCTTCTGGAAAAGCTCGACCGGATCAGGACAAAATACGGAATTCTGGACGAGGGAAGGGAAGAAACGTGAAAAAAGACCGGCTGTTTCTTTCCACCATTGCCCCGGACGCCGGGGAGGAAGCCCGGCGGCACGGTCTGGGGCTGGAAATCGCGGAATACTGCACCGCCTGGAATATGGACGAGCAGTTCGAGACGACCCACGCCGCCGTGACAAAGGAGCTGGCAGGCTTAAGCAGGAGACTGCTCCATGCGCCCTTCAGTGAGCTGTTTCCCTGCGCCGTTGACCCGAAGGCACGGGAGCTGGCGGCGCTGCGCTACCGGCAGGCGATCGCCCTGGCGCGGCGGTACGACGCCCGGAAGATCATCATTCACGGGGGCTTCAACGAAAGATTGTACTACCCCTGCTGGTACACGGAGCAGTCCGTTGTTTTCTGGAGGGACTTTCTGAAGGAAGACCCCGGTGTGGACATCGTGCTGGAAAACGTGCTGGAGGAGCGGCCGGAAATGATGACCGAGATTTTCCGGGCGGTGGACAATCCCCGCCTGCGGATGTGTCTGGACGTGGGGCACGTGAACGCCTACTCCCCGGTTCCCGTGGAGGAATGGGTGAATGCTTGTGCAGAATACCTCTCCCATTTCCATATCCACAACAACGACGGCACCCAGGACGCCCACCGCGCCCCGGGAGAGGGAACGATCCCCATGACCGCCCTGCTCCGGCAGGCCGAGACCCTTTGCCCGGAGGCGACCTTTACACTGGAAGTGCTTCAGGCGGCGCCGGCGGTCAGCTGGATGCTGGAAGAGCACATTTTGGAGGGCTGAGAATGGAAGAAAAACTGCATGAATTGCTTTCCGCTGTTTCTCCCTTGGACGAATCCGCCATGGAAAAGGCGCGGGAGCGTCAGGCGCAGCTGGCGAAGCCCCCCGGAAGTCTGGGGCGGCTGGAGGATCTGTCCGTCCAGCTGGCGGGCATCACCGGGCGGGTGCATAATCAGATGGAGAAGACCCATCTTCTGATATTTGCCGCCGACAACGGCGTGGTGGCGGAGGGCGTGTCCAGCGCGCCCCAGTCCGTGACGCTGATGCAGACGGTGAACCTGACCCGGGGGAAAACCGGCGCGAGCGTCCTTGCCAGGCATTTCGGCAGCGGCATCACCGTCTGCGACGTGGGAGTCAATGCCGACATCCGGGACAAGGCGGTGGTGAACCGGAAAATCGCCTACGGCACGCAGAATATTGCGAGCGGCCCCGCCATGACACGGCAGCAGGCAATCACGGCCATCCTCACCGGTGCCAAGCTCGCCGCCGATACGGCTGCCGACGCCCTGGGCGTGGGGGAAATGGGCATCGGCAACACCACAACATCCTCTGCCGTTCTGGCGGTGCTGCTGTCGGCGGAGGTGGAGACCGTCACCGGAAGGGGCGGCGGCGTGACCGACGAGAGCTTTATGAGAAAAAAAGCGGTCATTCGTCAGGCAATCGAGCGCAACCGACCCGATCGGGACGACCCGGTGGACGTGCTCAGCAAGGTGGGCGGCTTTGACCTTGCCGCCATGTGCGGCGCGTTTCTGGGAGCAGCCGCGACCCGGCGGCCGGCAGTCATTGACGGCTTTATTTCCGCCGTGGCGGCGCTGTGCGCCGTGCGGCTGTGTCCCCGGGCGCGGGACTATCTCGTCCCCAGCCATGCGTCCTTTGAGATCGGCTACCGCCTTGCCATGGACGCCATGAACTTAGAGCCGCTGTTCCTGCTGGGAATGCGTCTGGGGGAGGGCAGCGGATGCCCGCTGGCCTTTCAGGTGCTTTCCGCTGCCTGCGCCATCATGAACGACATGGCAACCTTCGACCAGGCGGGGATAGACGACGGGTATCTGGACGAAATCCGTCAGGGCGACCGGTTCACCGTGGAGGGAAAGTCATGACGATCTTTCTTTCCGGCGGCGCAAAGAACGGGAAATCCACCCTGGCGCAGGAACTTGCGGTGAAGCTGTCCGGGGAAGGGAAGCGCTACTATGTGGCAACGATGATTCCCACGGACGAGGAAGACCGGGCACGCATCCGGCGGCACCTGGCCGACCGGGACGGGCTGGACTTTGAGACCATCGAGTGCAGCAAAAACATGCTGTCCTGCCTGGAAATTGCGGACAGGAACGGCACGTTTCTGGTGGACAGCGCCACGGCGCTGCTGCAAAACGCCATGTTCCCGGCGGAAAAGAACTGGCAGCTGGATCTGGACGGGGCGAACCGCTGCGCCGACGAACTGATCGCCTTTGTGAGAACCGTGAAAAACGCGGTGGTCGTCAGCGATTATATTTATTCCGACGCCCAGCGCTACGACGAGACCACAGAGCTGTACCGCAAGAGCCTCGCCGCCATTGACCGCCGTCTGGCGGCGGCCTGCGACGTTGTCGCCGAGGTGGCGGCGGGGAATCCGAGACTTTACAAGGGGGAATTGCCGCTGTGAAAACCTATCTTTGCGCCTTTGCCATGTGCCAGTCCATGTTTTGCGCGATCCCCTTTCCCGGCCGGCTCTGGGACGAGAAGGCGCGGGGGAGAATGCTCCTGTTTCTGCCCGTGGTGGGGCTGGAAATCGGGCTTGTCTGGGCGGCGCTTGCCTGGGCTGTCCGCTTTTTGAGGCTCCCGGCGCCGGTGGGGGGACTGGCGCTGTGCGCCTGTCCCTTTCTTCTGACGGGATTCATTCACTTAGACGGATTCATGGACGTCACCGACGCGGTGAAATCCTGGCGGGATCTGGAAAAGCGCCGGGCAATACTGAAGGATTCCCACGTCGGATCCTTCGCCGTGATCGGCCTGTGCCTGCTGATGCTCAGCCACTTTGCGTTCTTTTCCGTTGCCCCCGAAGGGGCGGACTTCTGGATTCTGCTGTTTGTCCCGGCGGTCAGCCGGTGCTGCTCGGCACTGGCGGTGACGGGGCTTCGCCCCATGTCCTCCAGCCAGTACGCCGGACAGGAAAAGCCCAAAGCGCAGCTGTGGATTCTGACCGGAATGCTGGCCGCGTGTCTGGCGGCGGGATTTTTCATATGCGGGAAGTACGGCTTTGCGCCGGTGGGGTGTGTCATCGGATACGGACTGGCGCTGCGCCGGGGGTACAAATCTCTGGACGGTATGAACGGTGACATTGCCGGGTACGCGCTGACCGTCGGCGAGCTGTGCGCCGCTGCGGTCTACGGGCTTTTGTAGGAGGGTAGTATGGTTCTGATCATCGGAGGCGCTTATCAGGGGAAGCTGGATTTTGCGAAGTCCACCTTTGATTTGAGCGAAAGCGACATTTTCACCTGCACCGGCGGGGAGATCGACTTTTCCAAGCGGTGCATTGACCATATCGAGGAATTTACCCTTTGGTGCGTGCAGTCGGGGGGGGACGCCGTGGAATTTTTTCGGTCTTGCCGGGAGCGGTGGCGGGACTGCATCCTCATTTGTGAGGATATCTCCGCGGGCGTGGTGCCCATGGGAGCGGAAATGCGGGAGTGGCGGCAGATGAACGGGCTGCTGTGCCGGTATCTGTCCGGAGAAGCCGCCCGGGTCAGCCGCCTGTTCTGCGGATTGGAGGAGCGGCTGAAATGACGGTTTTCCTCATTCGCCACGGCCGCACCCTTGCCAATGAGCGGCACCTCTACTGCGGCAGCACCGACCTGCCGTTATCCAAAGCGGGAAGGGAAGCGCTGGCGAACCGCCCGCCCATCGACGTGGGAACGGCACGCTTTATCACCAGCGGAATGCGGCGGTGCAACGAAACCCTGGCGCTGCTGTTCGGCGATGTCCCATACGAGGTCGTGAGAGACTTCCGGGAAATCGACTTCGGCGCCTTTGAAATGAAAAGCTATGAGATGCTGAGAGACGATCCGGCCTACCAGGCCTGGCTCTCCCGCGACCCGGAGATCAGCCCGCCCCCCGGCGGCGAAAGCGGCGCGGAGATGACAAGGCGCGTTCTCGCGGCGTACAAGGCGGTGGAAGGCCGGAAAGAAAACACGGTGATCGTGACCCACGGCGGCGTGATTGCTGCGATCATGGCCAGCCTCTTCCCGGAGGAGGGGAAGAACCGCTACCGGTGGCAGCCAAAGCCGGGGGAGGGGTACGCCATAACGGGCGGCGCCTATTCGGCAATTCCGTAAGAACAGAAAATGCCCCCAAACCGGATGGCTTGGGGGCTAAGTTTTTTGTTTACACGCAGTGACCCTTGGTGCGGATGACCGCGATCACGGAGTCCACGTACTGCTCGCAGACGTCCTTGCTTTCGGCTTCCACCATGACCCGGATCACCGGCTCGGTGCCGGATTCCCGCACCAGAATGCGCCCGGTGTCGCCCAGCTTGGCGGTGACCTCCGCGACGGCCATCTGCACGTCGGCGTCGCCCTGGGCCGCAGCCTTGTCGGCTACACGGACGTTTTTCAGCACCTGAGGATAGAAGGTGAAGCCCTCGCAAAGCTGGCTCAGGGTCTTCTTCTTCGCCATCATGGCCTCCATGATCTTCAGGCTGGTGAGAATGCCGTCGCCGGTGGAGGCGTACTTGGAGAAGATGATGTGGCCGCTCTGCTCGCCGCCCAGACGGCAGCCGTTGGCCGTCATGTATTCATAGACGTATTTGTCGCCCACCTTGGTCTTGGCGTAGCCGATGCCCAGCTCGTCGAAGGCCTTGTACAGGCCAAAGTTGGACATGATGGTGGTGACGACGGTGTTGCCCAGGAGCTTGCCCCGCTCCTTCATGTACTTGCCGTAGATGTACAGAATGTGGTCGCCGGTGACGACGTTGCCCTTTTCGTCCACGCACAGGCAGCGGTCGGCGTCGCCGTCGTAGGCAAAGCCCACGTCCAGCCCGTTGTCCACCACATAGCGCTGTAGGACCTCAATGTGGGTCGAGCCTGCGTTCTGGTTGATGTTGTAGCCGTCGGGGTCGGCGTTGATGACGTAGGTCTTCGCGCCCAGGGCGTCAAAGACGCACTTCGCGATGTTCCAGGAGGAGCCGTTGGCACAGTCTAAGCCCACCTTCACGCCCTTGAAGGAGTACATACCCAGGCTGATGAGATAGCCGATGTAGCGGTTCCGTCCGGCAACGTGGTCAACGGTACGGCCGATCTGGTCGCGTTTGGCCAGAGGCAGCTCCTCCCATTTCCGGCCGAAGGCCTCCAGATTGCCGTCCAGATACGCTTCCACCAGACGGATGACGCTTTCGTCCATCTTCTCGCCGAAGTTGTTGATGAGCTTGATGCCGTTGTCGTAGTAGGGGTTGTGGCTGGCGGAGATCATAATGCCGCAGTCGAAGCCTTCCGTGCGGACGACGAAGGCTACGCTGGGGGTGGTGGTGACGTGGAGCAGATAGGCGTCCGCGCCGGAGGCCACGAGGCCGCCTACCAGGCTGTACTCGAACATATAGCTCGACCGGCGGGTATCCTTGCCGATGACGATTCTGGCGGGGCCGTCAGAGCCGGAGCGGCGCTTCAGCTGGGTGTAGTACCAGCCGAGAAAACGTCCGACCTTGAAGGCGTGGTCAGCGGTGAGGGTGCAGTTGGCTTCCCCCCGGAAGCCGTCGGTTCCAAAATATTTGCCCATGGGAATGGACTCCTTTCACTGTTATTTCTTTGCAACGACGATTCCGCCGGTTTTCCAGATGCTGTTGGCGGGTACCATGCCCCGGACGCAGGAGGTGGGGTAGACGTTGGAATGGGGGCCGATGACGGTGCCGGGGTTCAGGACGCTGTTGCAGCCGACCTCCACGAAGTCGCCCAGCATGGCGCCGAACTTTTTCAGCCCCGTGGGAACCTGCTCCTCGCCGTTTTTTACCACGACCGGCGTCTTGTCGGACTTGACGTTGGAGGTGACGCTGCCTGCGCCCATGTGGGATCTGTAGCCCAGAATGCTGTCGCCCACGTAGTTGAAGTGGGGAACCTGAACACCGTCGAACAGGATGACGTTTTTCAGCTCCACGGAATTGCCTACCACGCAGTTTTCGCCCACCAGGGCAGAGCCGCGGATGAAGGCGCAGTGACGCACCTCGGTGCCCGCGCCGATGATGCAGGGGGCACCGAGGAAAGCGGTGGGGGCGACGGTGGCGGTCTTATGTATCCAGACGGTGGGGGCTACCTCCGTATAGTCCTCGCCCAGGATGGAGCCGAGGGCTAAGATCAGCTCTTTGATGCCCTTCAGCGCCTGCCAGGGATACGCAAATCCGGAGAGATAAGCCCCTGCCAGGGTGTGGGACATGTCGTATAGATCAGCGGTTTTTAACATGGAAACTTCCTCCGTTCGACTTAAGGTTAAGGGAACCTCTGAAAAAATCGTCTGCGGCCGTGAGGGGATCTTTACCGCCCACGCTTTGGTATCAAAAACGGGAAATACA
>DJNI01000028.1:0-15651 GCA_002436765.1 Clostridiales bacterium UBA6468 | reverse complement strand
ATACAGTATTCCGCCGTTTCCGATACCTTGATTGGACGAAAAGCCTCTCGCTCACGGTTCCTGCCGATTTAATCAGAGCTTCCTAAGCCGTGATAACGTTCCTACTATACACCCCGTGCCGGGCGTTGTCAATCAGATTTGGCAAATTGGTGCAATATTCAATTATTTTTGTGCAATTTTCTACGAAATAAAGGCGTGAGAGGGGGAAGCGATGTGTGCGATACTGACATTTTATGGAGGGCAAAGGCAAAACGTGCGGCCGAACCGCACAGGAAACCGGGCTGCGAAATTCCCGGAAAAAAAGAAAAGCGGAGCCGTTTGCACGACTCCGCTGATCGTTTACCGTATTTCCTTCTGCACAAGCTCCAGAAGCTGCTTTCGGTCTTCCTGGGTAACTTCCTTCCGCTTCAGCAATGCCTTGAACAGACCCACGGGTTCCGGTTTGTGGCGATGGCTGAAAATGGTGTTGGCAAAGTATTCCTCCCGGCTCATGGTCGGCGCAAAGACACGGCCAAAGGTTTTGCCGCGCTTTACAAGCCCGGCCTCCCGGATGGCGCCCTTTTGCAGCAGACTGTTAAGCAGAATGTGTACGGAGCTGTCCTTCCAGGTTTTCTCCTCGGTATGCGCCAATAGATCTGCGCGGGACAGTGGCTCCCCCGTTTCCCAGAGGACGTCCATGATTTCCATTTCGCTTCTTGTGAGTTCCATGTTTGCACCTTCTTATTTTTCAGTCATTGCCCATTATACCCTGCATTGCAGAATTTGTCAATTCTGATAATTTGTGTTTACAAAAAATTTTCCGAAAATTTTCCGGCACTTTGAAACAAAAATCCAAAACATGAAACATTTAACAGGGAAATTACAGGAAAATATTTCCAGCTGCTGGATGGATACCGCAGACGCTCATTCCCCCAGGGTGTCCCTCAGCACCTGCCGGTTGGCTTCCAGATCGGCCACCAGCACCGCCATGCCGTCGATGCTGCGGCTCGAGTAGGTCCCCGCAGCGGGGATGTGCTGGCTGACGACCTCCCCCCGGGAAAGCAGGGGAAAGAGGCTGACGGCGTAGCCCAGGATCTCTCTGTCCGTCATGTCCGTGGTGATCAGGGGGAGAATCTGCTCCAGAAGGGACAGCGCGTCGGGAAGACCGGTGCCCCGGTAGGCGTCCAGCAGGGCGGTGATGACCTTGCGCTGGCGGTTCGTCCGGCTGAAATCCCCGTCGGCATCCAGCTTGCGGATGCGGGCGTAGGCCAGCGCCTGCTGACCGTTCAGGAGGTTTGTTCCCTCGGAGAGATCGCTGCCGGTCTCCCGGTTGACCCACTGGGCCTCGTCGTTCCGCAGATCCACCTCCACGCCCCCCAGAAGATCAATGATGTCGGCGAACTGGTAGAAGTCCACCTCCACGTTGCCATCGATGTGAACGCCGAAATTGCTTTCCAGCGTTTTATCCAGCAGGGACATCCCGCCGGCGGCGTAGGCCACGTTGATCCGGTTCCGGCCGTAGCCGGGGATTTTCACATAGGTGTCCCGGAGAAAGGAGGTCATGGTCAGCTTCTTCTCGGACTTGCGGAAGGTACACAGGATCATGGAATCCGACCGCGCCCGTGTCTCACCCTCCCGGCGATCCTGACCGATGAGCAGAATATTGATGACGTCGCTGTCCTTTCCAATATCGGCGTCGTAGTCCGGGAAGGTGACGTCCTCCGGGTTCATGGTGGGGGCGGTGTTGACTTCCTCCGGCTGGGTGGCGAGATAGGCGTCCAGCTCCTCCGGGGAAAGGGTGGGGGCGGTATCGGAGTCTACATAGTGGATACGCCCCAGCAGGTGCTGTAAGTAGACCGTTCCTGCAAGCATCACGATCAGGATCAGCCCCAGCACGAAGCACAGCAGCACGAGCCTGCCGCGGCGGTTGGGGGGTGAGGGTTGTTTTTTCATGACGGCGCCTCCGGGTTGATTGATATCATTAGGGTATGTCTATTTTTCCGATTCATTCCGTAATGTTCCCGGCGTCCTGATTTAAGCGCAGCGCGTCTGCCAGACGGGAAATGAAGGCGGCGTTGGACGGGCGGGGAATCACACCGTCGGAACCGGGGCGGAAATACCGCTGCCAGACCCGGTCGTCCCGCTGCCTCCAGGCGGTATCGATGGCGCTTCGGATGGAGCGCTCCACGTGGGTGCCCTTGCAGCCGAAGACCGCGCCCACCGCCGGGTACAGCACCTTTGTAATGGCCTGGTCGGGATCCTTCATCATTCTGGGGATGGCTTCCCGGAGATAGGCGTAGCCCCGGAGCTTGGAGGGGACGCTGAGGGAAAGCAGCAGATTGGTCACCTGGGTCTGGGGGTCGGGCGGCGTTACCAGGGGCGCGCGGATATGGCGGCTCAGATCGCCGATCCGGGCGGCAGTGGCGGGAATGTCGCAGGGCTTTCGCATCATGTAGCCCACGCTCAGCTCAGCCAGAACGCCCAGAATGTAGTCGTTATAAAAGCGGGAGGTCACCAGCACCATGGGACACAGCCCGGCGCCGACGGCGGATTGCAGCAGACTGATGCCGTCCAGCGCGGGGAGCATCAGATCGAGAACCAGAACGTCAGGGACAAAGGAGCGCAGAAGCGACAGCGCCTCCTTCCCGTCGGCGCAGCACCGGATACGGTATGCCCCTTCCAGCTCGGCGGCCAGCGCCCTGCGGAATTCCTCGTTTCCATCCGCAATCAACAGCTTCATTGCGTCCATATGTCTCCCACCTTCCGATGGCTATAGAATAGCACAACTGCGCCTAATTTTCAATTCACTTCCTTTCGCCAATTTTCGACAATTTGGGGGCAGGAGGGATGCGTCGTGCATAGAATGGTCAGGAGGTGCTTGAATTATGAGAATTCCACCTGCGCTCCCCGGCGGTCATTCACGGGAACGAAGGAAGAAGATTGCCTGCGGCGTAATACACCGGAGGCAATGGGGGGATTTTTCGGGAAAGCAGGAAGCTTATGACGAAAAACTTCCCTTCGGCCGCTTTTTGTGGTTGTAAAATTTAAGGCAATGGTGTATAATGCTATAAGTTGCGGAAAATTTCATTCTGTGCTCCGGCGTAGGGGAATCGGAGATTCCCCGGGTCCGGCCGGGGCAGGATCACCTGTGGGGGAACTGACATACATGCTGAATGGTAAGAAAATCACGGAATATCTGACGCCCGGCCGTCATGTGCACCTGGTGGGGATCGGCGGCGTATCCATGCGGCCGCTGGGTCTGGTGCTGAAGGGCATGGGCATGGAGGTCACCGGCTCGGATATGAACGCATCCGTGTCCACGGAGGAACTGATCGAACAGGGCATCCCCGTCGCCATCGGACACCGGGCGGAGAACATCGAGGGCGCGGACTGCATCATCCGCACCGCCGCCGCCCACAACGACAATCCGGAGATCGCCGCCGCCCGTGCCGCGGGCGTCCCCGTGTTTGAGCGGGCTCAGGCCTGGGGCGAGATCATGAAGTCCTACCGGAACGCTATCTGCATTTCCGGCACCCACGGAAAGACCACCACCACGTCCATGGTGACCCACATTCTCATGGAAGCGGATATGGATCCCACGGTCATGATCGGCGGCTACCTGCCCCTGCTCCACGCGGGGCACCGGGTCGGCCGCGGGGATACCATCGTGCTGGAAAGCTGCGAATACTGTGATTCCTTTCTGAATTTCTTCCCCACGCTGGCGGTGGTGCTGAACGTGGAAGCGGATCATCTGGATTATTTCAAGGATCTGGCGGACATTCAGAAGTCCTTCCACAGGTTTGCGTCTCTGGCCACCTTTGCCGTGGTCGCCAACGGCGACGACCCCCATACGGTGCAGGCCATGGAGGGCATCGACTATGTGTCCTTCGGACTGGGGGAGGGCAACCGCATTCACGCGGCCAACATGCACCCCGACTGGCGGCATTTTGACGTGATCTGCGACGGGAAATACTACTGCCATCTGGACATGGGCGTGCTGGGCAGGCACAACGCCATGAACGCTCTGGCGGCCTCGGCCGCCGCCTGGATGATGGGCATTCCCGGAGAGACGGTCTCCAAGGGCATCCGGTCCTTCCACGGCGCGGGACGGCGCATGGAGTTCAAGGGAAAATTCCACGGCGCGGACGTTTACGACGACTATGCCCACCATCCCGACGAGCTGCGGGCGACCCTGGAAGCCGTGCGCTCCATGGGCTACAAGCGGGTGGTGCTGGCCTTCCAGCCCCATACCTATTCCCGCACCAAGGCACTGTTCGACGACTTCGTCCGGGAGCTGAAAAAGCCCGACGTGGTGGTTCTGGCGGAGATCTACGCCGCCCGGGAGCGGAACACCATCGGCATTTCCTCCGCCCAGCTGGCAGAGCAGATCCCCGGCGCGGTGTACTGCGAGACCCTGCCCGACGTCACCGCCTATCTGCGGGAGAACGTCCGGGAGGGGGATATTGTGGTCACCATGGGCGCGGGCGATATCTTCCGCGCCGGTGAGGCGCTGATTAACGGAGAACAGTAAAAAACGTGCCGGGAAACCGGCACGTCAAAGATTTAGGCGTTTTCTTCATCCAGAACCAGGTGGTCAACGCCGGACAGCTCAAATTCCGACATGTACCGATCCATCCGGGTGACGATCTCGTCGTAGTTGTCGTCGGTGATCTCCGGATAGTCCATGTCCCGGCGGGAAAGCTCCTCCGCAAGGATCTCGTAAAAAACGTTGTCCTCATAGCAGGCGATGGCTTCGTGGATCCCGCCCTCCTGATAGGCGCGGGAGGGAACGACGGTGCCGTTCCAATGCTCGGACAGGGCGGGGGACAGGGCAAACAGCTTGCTCTCCAGATTGTCATAGTCGGCGAAGCGGTCTTCGCCCCGGGTGGAGTTGAGCACCCAGTTTCCGATGTACACCAGATCCAGCAGACGGCGGAATTCCTTCGGTGTCAGATTGATCTGCATACATACCCTCCTTTCAAGAACGCGTAAAACACACCCGCGGGAAAACGCGGCTCTTGATTTTCTCCTATTATAGCACCAAAGTTTTGGATTTCCAGATGAAAATTGTAAAAAATATATTTACGGCAGTATCGTGGAACTGCCTCTGCTTTTTGCGGCGGAAGGCAGCGGATTTTCTGGTAGAATGAGGCGATAACGTGAAAAAACTCAGTGTTTGCATTCTCTTCGGCGGGATGAGTCCGGAGCATGAGGTTTCCCTGCGCTCGGCGGAGTCCGTGCTGAAGCACATTGACGAAAGCAAGTATAATCTGTTCCCCGTGGGCATTACAAAAGAGGGGGACTGGATCCTCTACGGCGGCAAGGACTATTCCAAGCTGGTCACCGGCGAGTGGAGAAGCTGCCCCGAAAACCGCCGGGCGACCATTTCCCCCGTCCGGGGACAGGGGCTTCTGAGCTTCGAGGGCGACTGCGTGGTGCGGGAGCGTATTGACGTGGTGTTCCCGGTGCTTCACGGTGAGAACGGCGAGGACGGCGCCATGCAGGGACTGCTGCAAATGGCGGGCATTCCCTACGTCGGCTCCCACATTGCCGCCTCCGCCGTGGCCATGGATAAGAGCCTGACCAAGCTGGTGGTGGATCAGGCCGGGGTTCCTCAGGCGGCGTGGCAGCTGGTTCGGGTGGGCGAGCTGGAAAATCACATGGAGAACACCCTGGATCTGCTGGAAAACCGCTTCCGCTACCCCATGTTTGTCAAGCCCGCGGGAACGGGTTCTTCCGTGGGCGTTTCCAAGGTCGGCGACCGGGACGCCCTGCGCAGCGGCCTGCGCTATGCCGGAAAGTACGATAAGAAAATTCTGGTGGAGGAATTCATCAACGGCAAAGAGATCGAGGTGGCCGTCATGGGCAACGACAACCCCATGGCTTCCGTCTGCGGCGAAATCGACTCCGGCGCGGAGTTCTACGATTACGACGCCAAGTATCTCACCGAGACCTCCAAGGCGTATATCCCCGCCCGCATCCCCGCCGAGGTGGAGGAAGTGGTGCGGGAGACGGCGGTGAAGGTCTACAACGCCGTGGGCTGCCAGGGCTTAAGCCGGGTGGACTTCTTCGTGACCCACGACGAAAACCGGGTGGTGTTCAACGAGATCAATACCCTGCCGGGCTTTACCTCCATTTCCATGTACCCCAAGCTGTTTGAGGCCAGCGGGATCCCCTATTCCCAGCTCATCGACGAGCTGCTGCGCCTGGCCGTGGAGGCGTTCCGATGAAGCGGGACGTGGTTTTGTCCGTCCGGGGGCGTCAGCACTATGGCAATCAGGAGCCGGAGAATATTGAGCTGGTCACCGAGGGGACGATGGAATACCGGGACGGCGGCTGGGATATCACCTATGAAGAAAGCGAGCTGACCGGCCTTGCCGGCGTCATCACCACCTTCCGGGTGGAGCCGGGAAAGGTCACGCTGAACCGGGAGGGCGCGCTGAATTCCAGAATGCTTTTCCAGGAGGGCGTTTCCCACGATTCCCTGTACCAGATGGAATTTGGGACGCTGATGATCACGGTGAAGGCCACCAGTGTATTTTATGACATTGCGTCCGACGGCGGTACCATCGATCTAACGTATCAGATCGTCATTGAAAACACCGAAGCCGGTACCATCGATTATCATCTGGACATCCGGGCAAAATAGGAAGGACAGAGATCTGTTATGTGGCTGCTGTTTGCGCTTGGCTCCGCAGTGTTTGCGGCATTGACATCGATTTTGGCAAAAATCGGCATTGACGGTGTCAATTCCAATCTGGCCACGGCCATTCGGACGCTGGTGGTGCTGGTGATGGCCTGGGGAATGGTGCTTCTGACGGACAGCCAGGGGGGCATCGGGGAAATCAGCAGGAGAAGCTGGCTGTTTCTGATTCTTTCCGGGCTTGCCACGGGCGCGTCCTGGCTATGCTACTACCGGGCACTGCAAATCGGAGAGGCCTCGAAGGTGGTGCCGGTGGATAAGCTCAGCGTCGTGATCACGCTGGTGCTGGCGTTTGTGTTTCTCCACGAGAAATTCACCGCCAAATCCCTGATCGGTTGTCTGCTCATTGGCGCAGGAACCTTACTTATGGCTTTGTGAAGCATTGCCTCCCGCCGAAGGCGGGAGGCAATTATCTTTATCCGACATTCCGGTAGTAGGTGGAGAAGGCTTCCCGGTCTTTGCTGATCAGCTCGCCGGTTTCCTTGCTGTACTTGTTTTTGTAGCTGACGGCGTAGATCACGTTTTCGCTGCTGTCGTCGTAGCCGGAGGTCATCTTGATGTAATAGTCCTTTTCGTCCGTGCCCAGAATCCGCATTTTTACCAGGTCTTCCGTGGTTTCCGCTTCGATTTTCACGGGGAAGTGGAAATTGTTGCGGAACTGGAAATCGGTGGTTCCCCAGTTTACGGCGGCGTCCAGTCCCAGAGGAAGGTAGGCCACCGTGGCGCCGTGGCAGGAGCGGGCGACGACCTCCAGGTCGGCAAGCAGCACGCAGTTGTACAGCGTGCTGGAGCCCTGGCACACGCCGCCGCCGATGGCATCGGTCAGACGGTTGCCGGAGTAGGCGGGGGCGGGCTTGTAGCCCTTTTCCGCCGTGCGTTCGCCCAGGGTGTCATTGTAGGAGAAGGTCTCTCCCGGCTGGACGACGACCCCGTTGAGAGCTTCGCAGAGCAGACGCAGATTGGTGTTGCGGTTTTCGTTATCGCCGTGCTTCGTCTCACAGGAGCCGAGAACGTCCCGGAAATAAACGGCGTCCCCCAAAATTTCCGGCTCCACGAAGGTCATGGGGACGGAGACGGTTTCGCCGGGCTTGGCCTGCGCCAGCGCCGCCTTCGCCGCGTCCAGATCGAAGGAATAGCCGTAGGAGCCGGGAACGAACCGGTATTCCGTCATGTCCAGAGAATCGTCAACGGGGGCGGTGCAGAGTTCGTCATAAATGGCGTCCAAATCCAGTCCGACGGGGGCAGACTCCGCAGGAACGTCCACGGTGACGCGGTAGTCTCCCGCCCGACAGGCGGTCACGGCATGACAGTAAGCCCCCAGAATCTGCTCATAGGCGCTGTCCACATCCAGATGCGCCTTGGGAATGCCGACCGTCAGTTCCAGCGTCTGGCAAGGAGCGTTGGGGTCGTGATTTTCCGTGCCGAGGTCGGGGGCGTCGCCAACGAGAGCGTAATGGGAGTCAGCAAATTCGGTGTCAAACTGGCTGGCATAGCCCTCCAGCGCGGTGCGGATGAACGCGGAATTTACGCTCAGATAGGGGCGCAAATCCATGTCACCGGGGAGAGAACCGTCGGAACGACCCATGGAGTAGGCGTCGGTCACGGCGGCGCGGACATCCACCTGAACGCCGGTGTCGGCGGGGGAGAGGGAAATGGACTCCATGGGAAGTTCCACCGTCAGGTTTTCCCGGTACAGCGTCTCGCCCAGAGCGGCTTGAAGCGCCTTCCTGGCCTCGCCCTTGGTCATGCCGCCAACGTCCACCCCGGCGATGGAAACGCCGTCGGCCATCCGGCAGCGATAGGGGTCGAGGGCGGGACGGACAAGAAAGAACCCCACCGCCGCCAGCGCCAGAACCAGCGCGCAGACCATGATTACCGTGACGATTCGGCGGGAAGATACGCTTTTTTGCGGAGAATCCGCGGAAAAATGACCGTCTGACATGGCATTTCCTCCTGAAAAAGTCAATACGAAATCGGAACTTTTCCTCATTATACAACATTTCCCGGCAAATGCAAGGGGGTACAGCAGCGGCTCTTGTGCTTCCTGCCAGTATGTGATAGAATGGGGACAAACGTTACAGAGGAGAGAGAATACGGAGATCAGCCAGTTTTTTATAAATGGAGATATCAAAGGGGCGATCGCCTACATGCGGGAGCATGAGGAATTTAAGGACATTCTTCCTGCGTATGTTGCCATTTTTGAAAATTGTGAATACCGCATATTTGATATACCGGACGGTCTCAACGACATTCTGCGGTTGTATCAGATCTATTACCGGGATACCTTTTACTGCGGTTTGCCGGAGGCGGAGGCCGCAGACAAGCTGCTGGCGGGGCTGAAAGCGCTTCTGAATATGCCCGGCGCGGAGGAAGCGCTTTTGACGGAGCGGCTTCAAGCGGTGTTTGAAGCGGAGGGCTATCACGCGCTTTTCGGGAAGACCCAGGGATATTACGGTCCCTATGTCTGGCGGGAAACGGTTCCCACGGTTTATCAGGTGGAGCTGCCGGACGGGACGGCGGAATATACCGTCAACATTCTCAAGGGCTTTGTGTTCCGCGGCTGGATGGATTATCTGACCTTCGGCCGGTACGGTACGGGCGGCTGGGCTTCCCCCGACGGCACGATTAACTGCATCGAGCAGGCCTATGATTTTGAAAGCGAGCGGTTCCTGGTTTCTCTGCTGAAGCACGAAGCCCAGCACACCGTTGACATGAAGCAATTCCCGGGAATCACCCCCGCAGAGCTGGAATACCGGGCAAAGCTTGTGGAGCTTCACTATTCCGGTATTCCGGGATTGCTGCAAAAGTTCCTGTCGGAAGCGGATGAAAGCAGAACCGGCGACAGCCACGCGATGGCCTCTGCGAGAATCAAACGTGAGTTTACGGATATGAATCAGGGGTCGCTGCCCTGCGTTCAGGCGCGTGCGCTGGAACTGTTTCGTGCCCATACGGCAGAGATGGAAGAAAAATATGGGAAGCAGAAAGCCGTGCCCAACGATTGATTACGGTAAATCCCGCTTTATTGAATAGAAACAAAGGGCGTGACCGGGAAAGGTCACGCCCTTTGCGTATGCGGTTATTCTCCGCCGGAATCTCCGCCGTTCTCCGTGGCTTCGGTAGCGGAAGGCTCGGAAGTGGCTGGCGTTGTAGATTCTGCGGTGGGCGGCGTTGTGGGTGCGGTGGTGGGTTCGGTGGAGGGGGCAGTGGAGGGCGTCGTGGGGACGGTGGCCGGCTCTGTCGTAGGCTCCGTCGGCTCTTCGACCCGGGCGACCACTGTGTTTACGGTCTTGTACCGGGAATTGGCCACAAAATCCTTGGAGATCAGCGCGCCGGTGGCCTTGCTGTACTTGCTTTTGTACGTCTTGACCAGGTATCCGGTGGTGCCTTCCTCGATCACGTCCCCGTCCTTATAGCCCTCGGGGTTGTCTGGCTTGAAGTCCTTGTATTCCGTCTCTGGCTTGTAGGTCTCGGAAATGACGTAGCTCATTTCAATGTAGTAGTCCTTCTCGTCGGTGCCCAGGATCTGCACATTGACATAGCCGCCGCTGACGCTGGCTTCGATCTTGATGGGGTAATTGGTGTTGTTGCGGAACTTGAAGTCGGGGGAGCGCCAGCTGACGGTGGCGTCCATGCCATAGCTGATATAGCTCACGGGGAAGCCGTGGTTGGTGCGGGAGACGATCTCCAGATCGGCCAGCAGGGTGCTGCAATACAGCGTGGAGGAGACCTGACAGATGCCGCCGCCCACCTGGTTCACCAGCTCGTCGCCGGAATATGCCGGGGCGGACTTGTAGCCCTTTGCGGTGGTGCGCTCGCCCAGGGTATCGTTAAAGGAGAAGGTCTCGCCGGGGTTCAGCACGACGCCGTTCAGCGCCTTACAGGCCAGCTCCAGATTGGCGGTGCGGTTGGCGTTATTAGAGTGGGGTGTGCTGGTGGTGCCCAGAACATCCCGGAAGAACACGTCGTCGTCCAGAATTTCCGGGGCGACATATTCCATGGGAATGCGGACGACCTCGCCGTACTGCGCCGCGCTGACCTGCTTCTGGGCCTGCACCATGTCGAATTCGTAGCCGTAGGAGCCGGGGATGGCCTTGAAGGTCTGCATATTGACGGTGGCGTCCACGGGCTTCACGCAGACATCGTCGTAAATTTTCTGCAAATCAACGGGATCCGGCTCGCCATCGGCCTGGGCGCCCTCCGCCTTCACGGTGAAGACATTCATGCTGTAGGCGTCCAGAATCTGGTTGAACACATCGTCCACGTTGAAGTTCACACCGGGGGTGCCCATTGTGATGACCAGCGTCAGCTGAGGGGCGGTTTCCTCGTCGAATTTGTCCGTCGCGAGATCGGGGACGTCCCCTTCCAGAGCGTAGGTGGTCTGGGTCAGAAGACTCCCGGCAGTTCCGGCGTAGTCCTCCAGAACGCCCTTGATATAATCCTGCTGCAGATGCAGGTAGGGCAGCAGGCCGATGATGTGGTTGCTCCTGAGGGACGCCTGGTAGGCCTCCTGACGCTCGGCCTTGGTGCCGGTTCTGCCGTAGGCATAGGCGGCGTTGACGGCGGCCTTGACATCCAGCTTTGCCCCGGTATCGCCGGGGGACAGCCGCAGTGTGGTATCGCCCAGGGTCACCACCATGTCCTGCTTCGTGTAGGTCTGGTCGGTGACGGCGCGGACGGCGGTGACGGCGTCGGACTTGCGCATTCCGCCCACGTTCACACCGGCGACGGTGACGTTGTTCAGAATTTTTTTGCCATAGGGGTCGCCGGAGACGTTGACGACGAAAATGGCGATCAGGGAGAGGATCAGAACCAGCGCAGCGGCGCACAAGGCCACCATCACGGGCTTCTGGTTGCCATCCACAAAGGAAAGAATCTTATCAAGGAAGGCCAGAGCGCCGCGCTTCGGGGCATTTTCCTTTTCGTCCGGAGAAAAATCCAGTTCCTCGTCGGAAACAGGGCTGTCCTCTTCGGAGGACGGACGATCCTCTTCGGAAAACAGGCTGTCGGCCTCGGAGATCAGATCGGCGGCTTCCGGGTCGGCGGCCTCCGAATCGGGGACGGAGGCTTGGGAGAAGATGGGATCCTCCGGCTTTGGGGGCTTCTCCTGACCGGTCAGCTGACGAAAGCTTTTTTCGATTTCACGTTCTTCTTCCCGGTATGGCCGGGGGTTGGAAAATTTGCCTTTAGACATAGGCTGCTCCTTTTCTCAGGGGGGGTGGGGGTTACCGATATTATAGCATGAACTGTCAAGAGTGTCAGCGGTGGAAAAAGTTGGGTCAGCTCCGGCAAAAACTGGTATAGTGCTCCACGAACAGCTTGCTCTGCTTCAGGCTGTCCACGCCGTTGGCGAGCTTGAAGCGGAGGGTCGGCTCTTTCGCATTGGCCAGGAAGGTGACCCGCTGCTTGTAGTCCGGGTCGGAGCACAGCGCGCCCACGGCCTCGAAATTCAGATTGCTCAGGGTGAACAGCACGTCCCCGGACTTCTGGCGGATGTCCTTGATGCCAACCTGCCGCGCCTTCGCCCGGAGCAGAGCGATATCGATGAGGTTCAGCACGCCCTTGGGCGGTTCGCCGTAGCGGTCAACAATTTCGTCCAGCAGATCGTCGGCGTCCTCCTGAGAGCGGATGGCGGCCATGCGGCGATACAGGTCCATCCGTTCCTCGCCCCGGGAGACGTAGTCTTTGTCCACGTTGGCGGTGACGTTCAGGTCGGCGGTGCATTCCGGCGCCTTGGGGGCTTCGCCCTTTTCTTCCAGAACCGCCTCGTCCAGCAGCTTCAGGTACATATCGTAGCCCACGCTGGACATATGGCCGGACTGTTCGGCGCCCAAGAGATTGCCCGCGCCCCGGATCTCCAGATCCCGCATGGCGATTTTGAAGCCGGAGCCAAATTCGGCAAAGTCCCGGATGGCGGAGAGCCGCTTCTCGGCGACCTCTGTGAGATTTTTCTCCGGGCGGTAGGTGAAATAGGCGTAGGCGTGGCGGGTGGAGCGTCCCACCCGGCCGCGAAGCTGGTGGAGCTGACTCAGACCGAACCGGTCGGCATTTTCGATGATCAGGGTGTTGGCGTTGGGAATGTCCAGGCCGGTTTCGATGATGGTGGTGCATACCAGCACCTGAATTTCGCCCTCGGCCATGGACTGCATCACGTCCCCCAGGGCGTCCTCGCCCATCTGGCCGTGGGCAACGCCCACGCTGATGCCCGGAATCCGGCGCTTGATGGCGGCGGCGCACTGGTCGATGGTTTCGGTGCGGTTGTGGAGGTAATAGACCTGTCCGCCCCGCTCGATTTCCCGGCGGATGGCGTCGTCAATGATGGGTTCGCTGTACTCCATCACGAAGGTCTGCACGGGATAGCGGTCGGCAGGGGGCTGCTCGATGGTGGACATGTCCCGGATGCCGGACAGCGCCATGTTCAGCGTCCGGGGGATGGGGGTGGCGGAGAGGGTCAGCACGTCCACGCCCTTGGAAATCTCCTTCAGCCGCTCTTTATGGCTGACACCGAAGCGCTGCTCCTCGTCCACAATGAGCAGACCCAGATCCTTGAACTGGACGGTTTTTTGCAGCAGCTTGTGGGTGCCGATGATCAAATCGACAGAACCGGCGCGGAGCTTTTGTAAGGTCTGCTGCTGCATTTTCGGGGTGCGGAAGCGGCTGAGCACGTCGATGGTGACGGGGAAGCCCCGGAAACGCGCCACGGCGGTCTGATAATGCTGCTGGGCAAGCACCGTGGTGGGAACCAGGATCGCCACCTGCTTGCCGTCCATGACGGCCTTCATCACGGCCCGGAGGGCGACCTCGGTCTTGCCGAAGCCTACGTCGCCGCAGAGAAGACGGTCCATGGGGATGGGGGACTCCATGTCGTGCTTGATGTCCGCGATGCAGCGCAGCTGGTCGTCGGTCTCCGGGTAGGGGAAGTTGTCCTCAAACTCCTTCTGCCAGGGAGCGTCGGCGGAGAAGGCGTAGCCGGACTGGCGCTTCCGGGCGGCGTAGAGCTGGATCAGCTCCCCCGCCATGTCCTTGGCGGCCTTCCGGGCCTTGGCCTTCGTCTTCTGCCAGGCGTCGGAGCCGATCTTGTTCAGCTTGACATTGCTGTCCTCCCCGCCGCCGCCAATGTATTTGCTCACTAAGTCCAGCTGGGTGGCGGGAACGAACAGGGTGTCGCTGCCCTGATAGGCGATTTTGATATAGTCCTTGACCGCGCCGTCCACCTTGATCTGCTCCATGGCCACGAACCGGCCGATGCCGTAATTCTCGTGAACCACCAGATCGCCGGGGGTCAGGTCGGTGAAGGAATTCAGCTTCTGCCGGTTGGTGGAGCCGGACTTTTTCGCGGGCTTCGGCTTTGGCTCCCCCCGGGCAATCAGCTGCCCCTCCGTCAGAACGGCGATTCTGGATAGGGGATACTCCATGCCGAAGGGAAGGGTTCCCTCCGTCAGAAGAATCTGCCCGGGCTTCGGCAGGGTGGTCAGGGGAATGCACAGAAGGGCGGACAGCCCCTTCTCGTGGAGCAGCTGCTGTAACATCTCCGCCCGGCGGCGGGTGCCGCAGAGCACCAGACTGCCGAATTCCATTTTCTGGTAGTGGCTTAAATCGGCTACGGCGGTGTCCAGATTGCCGCCGTAGCCGGGGAGCTGCTTGGCGGTGAGGGGGTACAGCTGCTTCGGGGGGCAGTCCTCCGGGTAGGAGGTGCCGCCGAAGGCGTCGAAATAGACGACGGTTTTCTTCCGGAGACTTTTGCAGAAATCCTCCCACTGGCACACGTAGTCGCACAGCTCGCCCGCCACAAGACCGGCCCCAAGCATACTGTCCAGCTGCATGCCCATCTCGTCGCAGCGGCTGCGGGCGGCGCGCTGGAGATTTCCGTGGTCGCAGACGGCGACTATGGCGCAGTCCGGAATATAATCCGCGGCGGTGGCCATTTCCGGATAAATCAGCGCCATATACCGGTCGGAAGCGGGATTGTGCAGGCCGCTTTCGTATTTGTTCAGATCCTTTTCCAGCGTGGCGATGAGCGGCTCGTTGACGTTTTTCCGCCGCTTCTGCCGGGAGATCAGGGAGGTAATGTCCCTGCACAGCCCCTCCACGCCGCCGGGATGAAGTCCCGGCTGGGTCTCCGCCACGGGCAGGACGGTGACGGAGGGGATATTCTCGCTGCGGCGCTGGGTCGCCGGGTCAAAGAAGCCCATGGTGTCCAGCTCGTCGCCGAAGAATTCCGCCCGCACAGGCCGGTCTTCGGCGGGGGAGAAGATGTCCAGAATGCCGCCCCGGACGGCGAACTGTCCCGGCCCCTCCACCATGCCGCAGCGGTTGTACCCGGCGGCGGTGAGGCGGGAAGTCAGGTCTTCCACGGCGTACTCCCGGCCGACTTCCAAAGAAAAGGCGGCGGACAGAAGCGCGGCCTTGGGCATGGTGCGCAGGCTGAGAGATTCCCAGGTCATGATCTGCAGGCCGGTCTTCCCGGTAGCCAGATCATACAGCTGCCGCAGGCGCTTCTGCTCCCAGCTTCTGGAAACCACGGCGGCGTCGTACAGGGTCAAATCCCGGCCGGGGAGAATGGGGGCGGTGTCCGAAAGGAAGCCCTTCAATTCCTCCTGAAGCCGCCGCGCTGCAAGATCGTCCTGGCACAGCACCACCATGGGACGGTTCAGGCTTCGGCAAAGCCCCGCGATCATGTGACTGCGGTTGATCTGGCCGATGCCGGTGACGGCGACGCTTTCGCCGCCCTGTAAGGAGGACACCATGGCGGCATATTCGGGAATGGTTTTCAGTAAAGACAGAAGCTGTTCCATAATTTACCTCAGAAAGATGCACAACGCGGCAATGCGGAAAGGGGGATATGTCCCCCTTTCCGTGGTTTTGTGACAATATTCGTAAGGAACCTCTGATTAAATCGGCAAGAGCTGTGAGCGAGAGATTTTTCGGCCAATCGAGGTATCGGAAAGGTCGGAATACTTTGTGTACCCGCA
>DJNI01000032.1:89099-93336 GCA_002436765.1 Clostridiales bacterium UBA6468 | reverse complement strand
TAATTATACCGTAGTGGCATAGTTGTGCCAGTTTGTTATATGCCAACGGGGTTGCATTGAAGGACATTCAGGAATGGTTGGGACACAGCGATATTGGGACAACCTCCAATACTTACACTCATCTGGATTATAGCAATAAGGTTTCTTCTGCAAATGCCATTCTGCCTTGCTACCCTCAAACTCTCCGGGCGGAGCCTATCGGACAATAAAAAATTGCTCCGAAGCATAACGCATCGAAGCAATTTTTGGTGCCGGTGGCGGGGGTCGAACCCGCACGGGTTATTAGCCCAACGGATTTTGAGTCCGCCTCGTCTGCCAATTCCAACACACCGGCATACCTTTATAAACACCCGACTACACACACTTCCGAAGAAACAGGAGGGATATGCAGGAGGGATGTTGATTAAATTTGAATCACCGCATCAAAAAAGTGATGGATTTGCAACACCTTTTCCGAAGAGAGGGAAATCAGAGGTAGCACATTTTGAGTCCACCTCGTCTACCAATTCCAACACACCGGCAGGCGTGTTTACAGTATAGTACAGATTCCGGAAAAATGCAAGAGAAAGTTTCTTCTTGGGTTTCGGCGAATCAGCCGTCAAAGGCTATTCACAGGCAAAATACCTGCTAAACGAAGAAAAAGGGAAAAAATTCGCTCCAATTTGTGGTATAATTGAATCACGACAAAGCAAAAACCAAACGAAAAGGAGTGAACTCCTCCACGGCTCATTATACCACAGCTCTTGCCGATTGAATCAGAGGTTTCCTGATCAGAGGTTCCATAGCTGTACCCCCGATACCGGGTGACAAGTATTGGGGGTACATATCAATTTTCCCGGAGCTGTTCTTTCGCATTTACGGAACCTGAACGCCGAAGGCCTGGATCTTCCGGCGAAGCTCGTCTGCGTCGCCGTGGAAGACGATGCCCGGCATACCGGTGCGTTCGGCGCCTTCGATGTTCTGGGCGGAATCGTCAATAAACAGACACTCCTGAGGGATAAGCCGGAACGTCTTGTACAGCAGACGGTAAATCTCTGCTTCCGGTTTGACCAGCTTGACATCGGCGGAAATGAGCGTGCCGTCAAAGTACTGACTGCCGGGAACCCGCGGCCAGTATTCGTGCTGGCGGTAGCTGGCGTTGGACAGCAGATACACACCGTATCCCGCCTTTTTCAGGTCCCTTACCAGCTGTTCCATACCGGCGATGGGGAGGATGGGGCGATCCCATCGGTCGATCAGCAGGTGCGCCGTCTTGTGGAGCCGCTGGGGGAGGCGGCGGCACATGCTCTCGGCTGCTTCGGCCTCGGTCATGGAGCCGCGATCCATCTTCGCCCACTCCAGCGAGAGGTAGACGTTGTTCAGAAGCAGCCGTCTGTCCGCGCCCTGAACGCCTACGGCGTCCAGAAAATAGTCCCGGTCAAAGCGCAGAAGGACGTTGCCCATGTCGAAAATGATGTTCTTGATCATCAGACGATCTTCACCTTTCCTTTGGTAGCCCGGAACACAATGACCAGCGAAACGATGGTCGTCAGGGTCAGAATGGTGGCCAGGGCTGCGGTGGTGCCGTCGCTCATGCGGACGACCTCCTGATAAATGGCAACGGCGATGGTGGAGGTCTTGCCGGAATAGAGCGTGATGGAGCTGCTCAGCTCGTTGATGCAGGTGATCCAGCTGAGGACTGCGCCGGACATGATGCCGGGCAGCATCATCCGCGCCGTGACCGTGAAGAAGATCTTCATGGGCGGCACGCCAAGATTGATGGACGCTTCCTCAATAAACGGATACGCTGACACAGTTCGCCGGTACCGGCAGCGATGACTTCCACATCGATATGGGGTACTTGGCCTCGAACCGGGCAACGCCCACGTTCAGAGGATCGGCGTCGTGGGGGGGAGTAGACGACCGGCTTGCCGGTGTAGTCCTCAGGAGCTTTCTCGGCGGGAGCAGCGGTGGTATCCTGAGCGGCGGGATCGGCGCGTTCCGCGCAGAAACCCTCCTCGTAAAATGGATTATAGCACTGCTTCCGTGATTTTGCAACAAAAAAATAGTTACAATCCGGCAATATTCAGCAGATTGAACGTGTCTGGTAAACAAATACCGATGAAAGGACGTATTATATGGAAAAAATACCGGGACTTTCACAGGAAAGTCCCGGTACCCGGCATCATATTGCGTTTACCCTTCCAGACTGACGTATTTCAAAGAGACCCAGCCCTTATCGGTGCAGCCCCAGGTGGTTTCGCCCACGGTGACCTGATAGAAGATCTTGATCACCTCGTCCGTGTACAGCTTGCCCACGGAATCGTAGCCCGTGCCGGGGCCGCTGCGGATGTTCAGCTCGTCGGTGGTGACGATGCCCTCCACGGTCTTGCCCACGTCGGTGCCGTCCTGATAGACGTAGCTCATGGAGATCCAGCCCTTGTCGGTGCAGCCCCAGGTGGTGTCGCCGTAGGTGAACTGCTCCAGAACCTTGACCCGGTCGCCGCTGTTGTAGGAGCCGACGGATTCATAGGTGGTGCCGGGGCCGCTGCGGATGCGCAGACCGTCGGCGGTGACGATGCCCTTGGCGGACTTGGAGCCGGTGGTGCCGTCCTGATAGACGTAGTTCAGGGAGATCCAGCCCTTGGAGATACGGCCCCAATCGCCGCTCTTTTCCAGAATCTCCACCCGGTCGCCGTATTTCAGGCTGCCGACCCGGTCGCCGTCGGTACCGGCGGAGCTGCGGATGTTCAGCTCCTGGGTGTTGACGATGCCCTTGGCGACGGTGGTGGTGCTGCCGTTGCCGGTGGTGTTATTGGTGGTATTGTTGGTCGTGTTGTTCGTCGTATTGCCGCCGGTAGTCGTGCCGGTGGTGTTGACGTACTCCATCTTGATCCAGCCCTTGGAGGTGCGGCCCCAGCCGTCCTTGGTTTCCAGGATGGTGACCACGTCGCCCTTGGAATAAGATCCGACGATCTTGCCGGCTTTGCTGGCCTCGTCCCGGACGTTCAGATTGCTGGCGTTGATGACGCCCTTAATATTCTGGGTGTCATTGCTGCCGGTGGTGGTGTTGTCCGACGGTGCGGTGGTGGGCTGAGACGCATCGGGATCGGTCTCGCTGCTGGCGGAGCCGTCCTGGGAAGTGAACATCTTCACATAGTCCATGCAGATCCAGCCGCTGACGGGGGTGCTGATCATGCCCCAGGTGATATTGGCAATGGTCTCCTGACGCAGGATCTCCACCACGGTGCCGGCGTCGATGGTGCCGGTAACGTTGGCGTCCTTGCTGGGGATGACCCGGACGCTGATCTGGTTGGTGACGGTACCCATATTCTCGTTATATACGATGGGCTCCGTGGTGGTGGGGGGAACCGTCTCCTGGGTGGGAGCGGAGGTGCCCGACATATCCAGATTGAGGGAGGGAGTCGTGTTCGGTTGGGTATCGGAATTGTTTTTCTTACAGCCGGAGAACATACCGACTACCATAAGTACGATCAGGATCAGGCTCAAACCTTTTTTAAGCCTGCAAGCGTTGGAGAAATTCATGGCGTAACCTCACTTTCGTCTCATTTCTCTAACATATTATAGCGAGAAAGGGGGAAGGTGTCAATAGGATAAGAATTTCTTAATGTAATTTCCAGCGGTTTCCACGGTTTTGGACGCCGGAAAGGGGAAAATGAAAGCGGCAAATTTCTCGCCAAGGCTTGACAATAGAGGCCATTCAATGGTAAAATACTGGGGAATTTAATATCGCGATGAACGGAAAGAGTACCGTGCTTCGCACCCAAAGAGAGTCCGGGTCGGCGGCTGAAAGCCCGGGCGGTGCCGCGGGCGGGAAAGTGCGTCCGGGAGCGAAAGCGTCAGCAAAAAGTGATAAATGAGAGTGGAACCGCGAGCTTTGCCCGCCTCTTGTATGCAGTTACAAGGGGCGTTTTCTTTTTGCAACGGTATAAAACAAATCAGTATGCGCTACATTATATTAAATGGAGGAAAGAAATATGTATCTGTACAATTCCCTGACCCATAAAAAGGAGCTGTTCGTTCCCAACGACCCCAACCTGGTAAAAATGTATACCTGCGGCCCCACGGTGTACCATTACGCCCACATCGGCAACCTGCGCACCTACATTATGGAGGATGTGCTGGAAAAGACCCTGCGGTATCTTGGCTACAACGTCAAGCGGGTCATGAACATCACCGACGTCGGCCATCTGGCCTCCGACGCCGATACCGGCGAGGACAAGATGCTCAAGGGCGC
>DJNI01000032.1:4545-89038 GCA_002436765.1 Clostridiales bacterium UBA6468 | reverse complement strand
CGGGAGCACAAGACCGTCATGGAGATCGCGAAATACTACACCGATGCCTTTTTTGCCGACTGCGACAAGCTGAACATCAAGCGTCCCGACGTGGTGGAGCCTGCGACCAACTGCATTGGCGAGTATATCCACATGGTGCAGACACTTCTGGACAAGGGCTGCGCCTATCTAGCCGGGGGCAACGTGTACTTTGACACCTCCACTTTGAAGCAGTATTATGTCTTCAACGACCACGACGAGGAAAACCTCGCGGTGGGCGTCCGGGAGGGCGTGGAGGAGGACGCCAACAAGAAGAACAAAAACGACTTCGTCCTCTGGTTCACCAAGAGCAAATTTGAGGATCAGGCGCTGAAATGGGATTCCCCCTGGGGCGTGGGCTATCCCGGCTGGCATATCGAATGCTCCTGCATCGCGATCAAGCACTTAGGCGAGTATCTGGACATCCATGCCGGCGGCATCGACAACGCCTTTCCCCACCACACCAACGAGATCGCCCAGTCCGAAAGCTATCTGGGTCACAAGTGGTGCAACTACTGGTTCCACGTTCACCACCTGAATACGGACAGCGGCAAAATGAGCAAATCCAAGGGGGAATTTCTCACCGTGAGCCTGCTGGAGCAGAAGGGCTACGACCCCATGGCCTACCGGCTGTTCTGCCTGCAAAGCCACTACCGCCGGAATCTGGTGTTCAGCTGGGAAAATCTGGACAACGCCGTCGCGGCCTACGACAAGCTGATCGCCAGGATCGCCGCCCTGAAAAAGGACGGCGAGGTGGACGCCGACGCATTTAATAAGCTGAAGGAGCGCTTTGTGGGCGCGCTGAACGGCGACCTGAACACTTCCGTGGCCGTCACCGCCCTGTACGATGTGCTGAAGGCCAAGTGCAGCGACGCCACCAAGCTGGCGGCCATTGCCGACTTTGACCGGGTGCTGTCCCTGAATCTGCTGTCCGCCGCCGAGGCACTGCGGGAGAAGCAGACGCAGGAGGAGCAGGCGTCCGCCGACCCGGAGATCGACGCGCTGGTCGCCGCCAGAACCGAGGCAAAGAAGGCGAAGAACTTCGCCGAAGCGGACCGCATCCGGGACGAGCTGAAAGCGAAGGGCATCGAGATCATCGATACGCCCCAGGGCGCGAAATGGAGAAAAGTATGAAGCTGCTGATCCTGGACGGCAACAGCGTCATTAACCGCGCCTATTTCGGCGTCAAGCCCCTGACCACCCGGGACGGGCTGTATACCCACGCCATTTACGGCTTTCTCAACATTCTGGAACGGATGGAGAAGGAGGAGCAGCCCGAGGCGGTGTGCGTGGCCTTCGACCTCCACGGCCCCACCTTCCGGCACCTGAAATACGAGGGCTACAAGGCCACCCGTCACGCTATGCCCGAGGAACTGGCGCAGCAGATGCCCATTATGAAGGACGTTCTGCGGGCGATGAACATTCCCATCTACGAATGTCAGGGCTGGGAGGCCGACGATGTTATCGGCACCGTGGGTAAAATCTGCTCCCAGCAGGGCTGGGAGTGCGTCATCGTCACCGGCGACCGGGATTCTCTCCAGCTGATCAATGAAAATGTCCACGTTAAGCTGGTGATCTCCAAGCCGGGGCAGACCACGACCACGCTGTTCGACGAGGAAAAATTCCGGGAGGAATACGGCTTTGAGCCGAAAAAGCTCATCGACCTGAAGGCCCTCATGGGGGATTCCTCCGACAATATTCCGGGGGTGGCGGGCGTCGGCCCCAAGACTGCCAAGGAGCTGCTGGCGAAATTCGGCAGCCTGGACGGGGTGTATGCCCATCTGGACGACCCTTCCATCCGCCCCAAGCTCCGGGAAAAGCTGGAAGCGGGGAAGGAGAACGCCTATCTTTCCTTCGACCTCGCCACCATCCGGCCGGATGCCCCCATCGATTTTGCGCCGAAGGACGCCATCGTTCAGCCCTATAACCGGCTGGAGCTGTACCGGCTGTTCCAGAAGCTGGAATTTGTGCGGCTGATCGACAAATACGGCCTGCGGGGCGCGGAGGCGGACGCTCCCAAGCCGGAGCAGAAGGTGCAGTCCCTTCCCCGGCGGGAGGATATGCCCGGTGATGTGGACACCTGCGCCGTGTACCTTGCGGGGGACGGCAGCGTGGGCCTTGCCTGGGGGGAGGGCGTCTGCGCGCTGACGCCTATGGAAGCCCAGATGGGGCAGCTGTCCATTGCCGGGAAGAAGCTGATCTTCCACGACAGCAAAACCGCCATGCACCGGCTGGACGAGCTGGGGATACAGGCGGGGGACTGTGTCTTTGACACGGCGCTGGCGGCCTATGACCTGAACCCTTCGTCCTCTGATTATACCGTTTCCAAGCTGGCGACCAATTATCTGGGATCGAGCGTGGAGGACGCCGACGCTGCGGCCTGCGCCGAAGCTTTGTGGCACCTGCGGCCGGTGCTTGCCGGGGAGCTGGAAAAGAACGGCATGGAAAGGCTTTACCGGCAGATCGAGCTGCCCCTGTGCCGGGTGCTTTACCGCATGGAAAACCGGGGCATCTGTATTGACCGGGAGCAATTACGGCAGTTCGGCGACATGCTTTCCCGGCGGATCTCCGACTGCGAGACGCTGATCTTCTCCTATTCCGGCGGAGAATTCAACATCAATTCCACCCGCCAGCTGGGAGAGCTGCTGTTTGAAAAACTGGGGCTTCCACCGGTGAAAAAGACGAAAACCGGCTATTCCACCAACGCGGAAGTTCTGGAAAAGCTGAAAAACAAACACCCCATCATCCCGGCCATCATGGATTACCGGATGCTGACCAAGCTGAAATCCACCTACGCCGACGGCCTGATGAAGGAGATCCGGGAGGACGGGCGGATTCACACCACCTTCCAGAATCTGGTAACGGCCACGGGGCGGCTGTCCTCTACGGAACCCAATCTCCAGAATATCCCGGTCCGCACGGATCTGGGCGCGGAGATACGGAAAATGTTCATTCCCAAGCCCGGCTGTGTGCTGGTGGACGCGGACTACAGCCAGATCGAGCTGCGGGTGCTGGCGCATATTGCCAGCGACGATGCCATGCGCAAGGCGTTCTGCGACCATGTGGACATCCACACGGCCACGGCCGCCCAGGTGTTCGGTGTGCCGGTGGAGGAGGTCACCCCCTTGCAGCGCCGCCATGCCAAGGCTGTCAATTTCGGCATCGTCTACGGCATTTCCGAGTTTTCCCTGGCGGAGGACATCGGGGTTTCCCGCTATGAAGCCCGGGCGTATATCGACAATTATCTGAACAACTACCGGGGCGTGAAGGAATACATGCACAAGGTGGTGGCGGACGCCCGGGAAAAAGGCTACACCGAGACGCTGTACGGCCGCCGCCGGTATATCCCGGAGCTGAAAAGCAGCAATTTCAACGTCCGCAGCGGGGCGGAGCGCATTGCGCTGAACACGCCCATTCAGGGAACGGCGGCAGATTTGATCAAGCTCGCCATGATCCGGGTAGAAAACGCCCTGAACGAAAAATACCCTGACGCAAAGCTCCTTTTGCAGGTTCACGACGAGCTGATCGTGGAATGCCCGGAGGGCATTGCCCGGGAGGTGGCGGCGCTGGTCAGCCGGGAGATGGAAAACGTGGCGTCTCTCAGCGTGCCGCTGACGGCGGAGGCAAAATTCGGAAAGAGCTGGTACGCGGCAAAATGAGAATCACGCACATGACGGCGGAGCACGTCCCTCAGGTCGCGGCGCTGGAAAAGGTCTGCTTTTCCGACCCGTGGAGCGAGAAAAGCGTCGCTTCCGAGCTGGAAAACCCTCTTTCCTGCTGGCTTGTGGCGCAGGAGGGGGAAACCGTGGCGGGCTATGTCGGCTCCCAGACGGTGCTGGACGAGACGGACATGATGAACATTGCCGTCCATCCGGACTTCCGGCGGCGGGGCGTCGCCCGGGCGCTGATTCCGGCGCTGATCGGGGAACTGAAGAAACGGGGAAGCCGCCGCCTGACTTTGGAGGTTCGCACGTCCAACGACCCCGCCCGTGCCCTCTATGAATCGCTGGGCTTTGCCCATGTGGGAACCCGCCGGAATTACTATCATAATCCCACAGAAGACGCTCTCATCCTGAGAAAGGAGTGGGAAATTTGAACATTTTAGCTGTGGAATCCTCCTGTGACGAGACCGCCGTTGCCATTGTCCGGGACGGGCGGGAGGTCTTAACGGACTGCATCGCGTCTCAGGTCGATCTGCACCGCATTTACGGCGGCGTGGTGCCGGAGATCGCGTCCCGGAAGCACATTGAAGCCATCTACGGTCTGGCGGATCAGGCGCTGGCGCGGACGGGGCTGTCCAGAAACGACATCGACGCCGTGGCCGTGACCTATGCCCCCGGGCTGATCGGCGCGGTGCTGGTGGGCGTGAACTTCGCCAAGGCGGCGGCGCTGGCGCTGGGGAAGCCCCTGATCCCGGTTCACCACATCCGGGGACATATTGCCGCCAATTACATTGCTTATCCCGAGCTGGAGCCGCCGCTTCTGTGTCTGGTTGTGTCCGGCGGCCACACGATGATCGTGGAGGTCAAGGACTACACGGATATGAACATTCTCGGCACGACCCTGGACGACGCGGCGGGGGAATCCTTCGACAAGGTCGCCCGGGTGCTGGGGATGCCCTATCCCGGCGGCGCGGCGCTGGACAGGGCCGCAAGGCAGGGAGACGAGACGAAATATGTCCTTCCCCGAAGCAAGCCCGGTGAAAATCCCTACAATATGAGCTTTTCCGGGCTGAAAACCGCGGCGTTGAACCTGATCCACCACGCCGAACAGGTAGGGGAGACGCTGGACGTTCCCAGCCTCTGCGCCGCCTTTTCCGCGGCGGTGTCCGACACGCTGGTACCCCGGGCGGTGATGGCGCTGGAACAGACCGGCTGCCGGAAAATTGCCGTGGCCGGGGGCGTTGCCGCCAACTCCCGCATCCGTGCCGACATTCTAGCGGCGGTGGAGAAGCTGGGGGCGGAGGTCTATCTGCCGCCGCTGCACCTGTGCGGGGACAACGGCGCCATGATCGGTGCCCAGGCATACTACGAGTACAAAGCGGGGCATGTGGCCGACATGAGCCTGAACGCCTACGCAACCAAGTCCATTCTGGGCGAGGCGCTGTAGAATCAGAGGGGGAGACGGGAAGTCTCCCCCTTTTGCATGAATATCGACGAATATACGGTGATTGTAAAATAAAGCGTAACGAAAGATTACAAAAACATTACATTTCATAGAGCAAAACAAATTATGGCGGGTGTTATGTATATCGCCTGTGGATAAAATTGTGGAAACTGTGTATAACGGTGTGTATAATCCAGGCTTATCCACTGCTGAAACTGTTCTGAAAATGGTTGACAAAGCGGAACCGGTGTGTTACCATATGCGTAAAATGAGAAAGGAGGAAGTGAACATGTTGAAGAACGGCTGGAACGTTTTTGGCAGAAGACTTGCTCCGGAGGGAACCGTGCGGTAGGAATACCGGCGTGGACTGTTTGTGCGGCGCAGGCTTCGGCCTGTGCTTTTTTGTTGTTAGAGGTAGAAAAATGAAAGAAATGCTGCAATATCTGAAGCCCTATTGGAAGGGGCTGCTCGCTGCCACCGTCGCCGTGGCGATATCCACGGTCTGCGACCTGCTGCTGCCCGCCATTATGAGTGAAATTCTCAACAAGGGCGTCTATCAGGCGGATTTTGCCTACATCGTCAAATGCTGCGCCGTCATGGCGGCGGTGGCGCTGGTAGGGTTGGGAACGGTGATCCTGGGGTCGAAAATTTCCAACGACGTGGTGGCGTCCTTCTGTGCCGGCCTCCGCGATGCAGTGTTCCGCAAGGTCAACCAGATGAGCTTTGAGGAATTCGGCGAGCTGGGCACGGCGGCTCTCGTGACCCGCTGCTCCCACGATGTGGAGACGGTGAGCTGGATCGCGGCAGAGCTGTCCGGCACCGTCGTCATGATTCCGGTGCTGTTTTTTGGCGGCGTGGTGCTGTCATTGCGGAAGGACGTTGCGCTGTCGCTGACCATGCTGGCCTTCGTTCCCGTGATTCTGGCAATCGTCATCCTTATCGGCAAGAAGATCGACGGCATCTGGGAAGTGTCCGACAAGCTGATTGACCGGCAGAATGAGATCATGCGGGAGCGCCTTCGGGGCATTCGGGTCATCCGGGCGTTCAACTCCGAGAAGCGGGAGCATGCGCGGGTGTCCGAAGCCACTCGCACTATGGCAAGCAGCTTCATCCGGGGCAATGTGGCCATGGGCGCCATTTCCCCCCTGGCGACCTTCCTGCTGAATGTGGCGGCGGTGCTGATCGTGTACTTAGGCGGCTGGCGGATGGAGACCTCCACCGGACTGACCGGCGGCGACATTTTTGCCATCGTCCAGTATGTGTCTCTGGTCTCTGCGGGCGTCGTCACCGGCGCGTTTGCCATCATCAGCTTCCCTCAGGCCGAGGTGGCGGCAAAGCGCATCGGGCAGGTGCTTCATGCCAAGGGCATGGCCGACCCCATCGAACGGCAGGACATCAAATTGTCCGGGGATATCGACTTTGACCATGTGACCTTCCGCTATGACGGCGCGGCGGAGGCCGCCCTGAAGGACGTCACCCTTTCCGTGAAAAAGGGACAGCGGGCGGCCATCATCGGCGGCACCGGTTCGGGAAAAAGCACCCTGGTGCAGCTCCTGCTGGGCTTCCGTATGCCCACCTCCGGCGAGGTTCGCATGGACGGAATGCCCACCCGGACCCTCAGCCGCCGCACCATGCGGGACAATATCAGCTGCGTGCTGCAAAACGCGACCATCTATTCCGGCACCATCCGGGACAACGTGCGCATGGGCAGGCTGGAAGCGGGGGATGTGGAGATCCGGGAAGCGCTGGAAATCGCCCAGGCAGGCGAGTTCGTAAACTCCTTTGCCGACGGCATCGACCATAGGATTCGCCAGTCGGGCAAGAACCTGTCCGGCGGACAGAAGCAGCGGCTGAGCATTGCCCGGGCGCTGCTGAAAAACGCGCCCATCTATATTTTTGACGACAGCTTTTCCGCGCTGGACTTCCTGACGGAAGCGAAGCTCCGTGCTACCCTGAACCAAAATCTGGCGGGGAAAACCCAGCTCATCATCACCCAGCGGGTGACCTCCGCCATGCACTGCGACGTGATCTTCGTCATGGACGCCGGTGCACTGGTGGACAGCGGCACCCATGCCCAGCTGCTGGAACGGTGCGGGGTGTACCGGGAAATCTATGCGTCCCAGACGGGAGGGAATGTGAATGCGTGAAAAGAATAAGCTGCTGGATGGCACCACATGGCGGATCATCCGGGAGGCGAAGGGCATCGCCGGATGGGTCGCAGTCAGCGCGGTGCTGGGGATTCTCGCGGTGCTGTGCTCCATTGCCGCGCCGGAAATTCTGGGAGACCTGATACAGAAGCTCTATGATTTCGGTCTGAGCGACCGGCAGACGCCCATCCGGGACAGCCTTGTCGGCGGCCTTCTCCTGCTGGCGGCGGTGTATGCGGCGCAGGGGGTGTTCCGCTATCTGAACATGCAGCTGATGAACCGGACGGTGAGCCGCCACTTTACCTGCGACATTCGGATCGCCATTTCCGACAAAATCCGGCGGCTTCCGGTGAAATTCGTCGATCAGACCCCGGTGGGCGATGTGCTGAACCGGATGATCGACGATGTAAGCGCCATGGGCAACTACATCCACCAGATTTTTGACGTGATGGTGGAGGGCGTTTTTCAGATCACCATGATCGCCGTGGCCATGTTCATGACAAACTGGGTGCTGGCCTGCCTGGTCATCGTGCTGACGCCGATTTCCTTGTGGATTTCCTCGAAAATTGCGGGCGCCAGCGGGAAATACTACGACGAGTGGTTCAAAAAGTCTGGAGAGCTGACGGAAATCGTGGAGGAGAGCTTTACCAATTTCTCAACAGCCAAAGCCTACAATCTGGAGGAATATACGGCGCAGAAGCACGCCGTCGTCAACGAGCAGCTGCGAAAGGCCGTGTCCAAGGCCAATTTCACCGGCTCCATCGTGCAGCCGCTGATCAAATTCGGCAACGCCATGGCCTATATCTGCATCAACCTCATCGGCGGATGGCTGATCGTCCGCCGGGGCGTGGGCGTGGGCACCGTGGTGACCATCGTGCTGTTCGCCCGGCAGTTTGCGTCCCCTCTGGAGCAGATCGCATCGGGATTTGCGAACCTGACCCACGTCAAAGCCTCCGCCAAGCGGGTGTTTGAGATAATGGACATGGAGGAAGAGGAACAGCCGGAGGGAACGCTTCCGAAGTCCTGCCGGGGCGAGGTCGTCTTTGACAAGGCCGCTTTCTCCTACACCAAGGACGAGCCGCTGATCGAAAATCTGAACCTCAGCGTCCGTCCCGGCCAGCGGGTGGCCATTGTCGGCCCTACCGGCGCGGGAAAGACCACCATCGTTAATCTGCTGATGCGGTTTTACGACGTGGACAGCGGGAAAATCCTGCTGGACGGGCAGGATATCCAGTCCCTTTCCCGGGACGAGGTGCGGCGGAATTTCGGCATGGTTCTGCAGGATACCTGGCTGTTCCGGGGAACCATTGCCGAGAACGTGTCCTACGGCAAGCCGGACGCCACCCGGGAGGAAATCGAACAGGCGTGCCGGGAGGCATACTGCGACCACTTTATCCGCACCATGCCGGGCGGCTATGATACCCTGATCAGCGAAGACACCACCAACCTTTCCGGCGGGCAGAAGCAGCTTCTGACCATCGCCCGGGCGCTGCTGGCCAGCCGTCCGCTGCTGATTCTGGACGAGGCCACCTCCAACGTGGATACCCGGACGGAAATACTGGTGCAGAAGGCCATGGACAAGCTGATGAAGGGGAGAACCTGCTTTGTCATCGCCCACCGATTAAGCACCATCGTGGACGCCGACCGCATTCTGGTGCTGAATCACGGCCACATTGTGGAGCAGGGGACTCACGGTCAGCTGCTGGCGAAAAAGGGCTTCTATTACGACCTTTACACCAGCCAGTACGCCGTGTAAGGAGGAAAAATGCTGTATCTTGCGCACGGCCTATCCCAGCTGCATTTTGGCAGCCTGATGACAGTCTATGGGGAGTCCAACCGGGAAAACGGTCGGGATTTCTGGCCGGAGGAGCCGGAAATGCGGCAGATTCAGCTGGCGGAAGAGGATTTTTACCGCTATCTGGAGCAGGTGTTTTTCCGGACGCCGGGGGCGGTTTACGCCCTCTGGGAGGAAAACGGGCGGTATGTCAGCGCGCTGCGCCTGGAACCGTACCGGGACGGACTTTTGCTGGAAGCGCTGGAGACCGCCCCGGAGCAGCGGCGAAGGGGTTATGCTGCCGCGTTGATACAGGCGGTGCAGTGCACCCTTGCGGGAAAAACGAAGCTCTACTCCCACGTGGACAAGCGGAATTTACCCTCCCTGAAAGTCCACGAAGCATGCGGCTTTAGCCGCATTGCGGACTACGCCGTCTACGTGGACGGCTCGGTGAATCAGAAAATGTACACCCTGTGCTGGGACGACAAACCCTCCGTATGACGTTTGCCATACGGAGGGTTTTTCTTTTACAGATTCACCACGTTCTGGGGCTTCCCATCCAGGAAGCAGCGGATGTTCTCGATGACGCAGTCCAGAAGCCGCTGGCGGCTTTCCAACGGCGCCCAGGCCATGTGGGGCGTGATGATGCAGTTGGGGGCGGTCAGCAGCGGATTGTCTGCGGTGATGGGTTCCTCGGACACCACGTCCACGGCGGCGGCGCGGAGACGGCCGCTTTCCAGCGCGGCCTTTACTGCCGCTTCGTCCACGAGACCGCCCCGGGAGGTGTTGATGAGAATGGCGCCCGCCTTCATTTTGGCGAGGGCGTCGGCGTTTATCAGCTTCGCCGTCGCCGGGGTGAGGGGACAGTGGAGGGAGACAAAATCCGACCGGGCGAGCAGGGTATTAAGATCGACGTACTGCGCCAGCGCTTCCCCGTCCGGGCGGCGGGTGCGGCTGTAGGCGAGGACGTTCATGCCGAAGGCGCGGGCGATGCTTGCCACGGCCTGGCCGATGCGCCCGAAGCCGACGATGCCCAGCGTCTTCCCGGCCAGCTCCATCTGCGGGGTGTCCCAGAAGCAGAAGGAGCCGCAGCTACCCCACCGACCCGCGTGTACCAGCGCGTCGTGGTGGCCGACCCGGTGGCATAGCTCCAGCATCAGCGCGAATGTGAACTGGGCCACGGCGGCGGTGCCGTAGGTGGGGACGTTGGTCACGGGGATGCCCCGGCGGGCGCAGGCGGCGCAGTCCACGGTGTTGTATCCGGTGGCGGGAACGCAGACCAGACGGATGTTTGGACAGGCGGCCAGGAGGCGCTCGGTGACGGGGAGCTTGTTTGCCACCACGATCTCGCTGTCTCCGATGCGGGCGATGGCTTCGTCTTCGGTGTCTGTGCGGTCATAAACGGTCAGTTCGCCGAACTGACGGAGAGGTTCGTAACTCAAATCGCCGGGATTTAAGGCGCAGCCGTCGAGAATAACGATCTTCATGGCAATTTCTCCTTGAAAAGTGGGGGTATATTTGATAGGATAAAGAAAACGCTTTTGTGGGGTGCGCGATGGAAATTCTGTATCAGGATCCGGATATTCTGGTCTGCATCAAGCCGGCGCGGATACTTTCCACCGACGAGCCGGGAGGACTGCCGGGGCTGGTGCGGGAGGCCCTGGGAGACCCCAAGGCCGACGTGCGCACGGTACACCGGCTCGACCGGGTGGTCAGCGGTGTGATGGTGTTGGCGAGAAACGGAAACGCCGCGTCGGAGCTGTCCCGCCAGATTCGGGAAGACCAATTCCGCAAGGAATATCTGGCCGTCGTCCACGGAAAGCCGGAGAATCCGGAGGGGACGCTTCACGACCTGCTGGCGCGGGATAAGGCCAGACGCATGACCTTCGTGGCGGACGCGCCGGGGAAGGGCGTGCAGGAAGCGGCGCTTTCCTACCGTGTTCTGGAATATGCGGAAGACATGTCTCTTGTGCAGGTGCGGCTTCACACCGGGCGCACCCATCAGATTCGGGTGCAGTTTTCCAGCCGGGGAATGCCGCTGGTGGGGGAGCGGAAGTACGCCGTTCTGGACGACCCCTGCGAAATCGCCCTGTGGTCGTCGAAAATCGGCTTTCATCATCCGGGAACAGGAGCGTGGGTGGAGTTCTCCCAAGAGCCGCCCGCTACGTTCCCATGGACGGAATTTAGGAAAATTATACCATAGATTTCCGGCGTTGAAAAGAGCGGAGGAAGAAAAATGACCTTAAAGCTTGTAAAATTGGAGCCAAAGTACCGGCGGCATCTGAACGACATGATGTCTCAGTGGTATGCGACGGGCGAGAAAATTATCCCCTATTCCATCCAGCGGCTGGATTACCGGGATTTTGACAATTACCTTGCCAATCTGGATGTGAAGGACGAGACGGAGGGACTTGTGCCGGACTCCACATTCTTCTGTCTGGATACGGAACAGGATATCTTCGTGGGCGCGGTGAATATCCGTCACCGGCTGAATGACCGGCTGCTTTTGGACGGCGGCCACATGGGCATCGGCGTGCTGCCCTCCCAGCGGCGCAAGGGCGTCGCCACCCGTATGATCGCTCTGGCGCTGAAGGAATGCAGAAAGCTGGGGATCGACCGGGTGCTGATGGTCTGCGACAAGGACAACATCGGCTCGGCCAGGAGCATTCGGCGCAACGGCGGCATCCTGGAAAACGAAATAGAGGTGGACGGCGCGGTAAAACAGCGCTACTGGATCGATCTGGGACACCAGATCCATTACGATTTTTTCCAGCACCGGGAATGCGAGTATTTCCCCTGCCATCAGGGCGCCGATCCGAAGACCTTCAGCTGCCTGTTCTGCTACTGCCCACTGTACTGCCTGGGGGACAAATGCGGCGGCGCATTCCGGTATACGGACAATGGCATCAAGGACTGCTCTGCCTGCCTGCGGCCCCACCGCCGGGAGAACTACAACGCCATTTGCAGAAAAATGGGCGAGGTTCTGGAGATGGTCAGACGGAAATGAAAAATCATCCCCCGCGGCAGTTCAAAATGCCGCAGGGGATGTAATTCTATTTGACAGAGGCGGCTTCCTGGAGCTTCTTCAGCTCCTCTTCCTCCAGGACCCGGTAGGCAACCTTGCCCACCAGTGTCTTGGGCAGCTCGTCCCGGAACTCAATATCGTAGGGCATGGCGTATTTGGCCACGTACTTCCGGCAATACTCCATAATGGCGTGCTTGGTTTCTTCACTCTTCTCCACGCCGGGAACCAGCTTGACGAAGGCCTTGACCTTCTGCATCTTGTAGGAATCCGGCACGCCGATGACGCAGCTCATCTGCACGTACTCGTTGGCGTCCAGAATGTTCTCGATCTGGGCGGGGTAGACGTTGTAGCCGGAGGTGACGATCATCCGCTTGGCTCTGCCCCGGAAATACACGAAGCCCTCGCTGTCCATGGTGCCCAGGTCGCCGGTATAGACCCAGGTCAGGCCGTCGGCGTGGTGCCGCAGGGTCTTCGCGGTTTCCTCCGGATGGTGCAGGTATTCCTTCATCACCGTGGGGCCTGCCAGAAGGATCTCGCCCTCCTCGCCGTAGGGAAGCTCCTCGTCAGTGCCGGGCTTCACGATCTTGATATAGGTGTCGGGGAAGGGAAGACCGATGCTGCCCTCCTTGTGCATGTGGCTGGGGGTCAGGCAGCAGGCGGTGACGGTCTCGGTGGTGCCGTAGCCCTCCCGCACCTGGACGGAGGACTTGTGGTCGTACAGGAATTTGTCCAGCTTCTTTTTCAGCTCGATGGACAGAGAGTCGCCGCCGGAGAAAACGCCCTTCAGGCAGCTGAGGTCAGCGCCATCCATATCCGGCAGACGGAGCAGCGCCTCATACAGGGTGGGAACGCCCGCGATGAAGTTGCAGCGCTGCTTGACCAGGTCTTTCGCGTAGCTCTTGGGGGTGAACCGGGGAACCAGAATGCACCGGCCGCCCTGGGTCAGCATGGTGTGGATGCACACGCCCAGGCCGAAGCCGTGGAAGATGGGCATGGCAGCCAGCATCTTGTCCCCGGGACGGAACATGGGGTTGGCGGCGATGACCTGCTGCCCCAAAGCGTTAAAGTTCTTATTGGTCAGGACGATGCCCTTGGTGGTGCCGGTGGTGCCGCCGGAGTAGAGAATGACGGCGGGATCGTCGGCGGCGCGGCTGATCTTGTAGTCATAGAAGCAGCAGCGGCTCAGGCGCACGAATTCCTGCCAGCGGATGACCGGGGCGTCCTCGGGGATCTTCTCGATCTTCCGCCCCTGGGTGAGCATATAGCCCGCCTTGATGGGCTGCGCCAGGGCGTCCTTGATGCTGGCGATGATGATGTTGACCACCTTGGTGTTCTTGCGGACGGACTCGAACTTATTGTAGAACTGATCCAGGGTGATGGCGGTGACGCTTTCGGATTCGTTGAGATAGAACTCGATCTCTTTCTCGGCGGACAGGGGATGCACCATGTTGGCGATGCCGCCCACCAGATTGATGGCGTAGAACAGATAAATGGCCTGGGGGCAGTTGGGCATGGCGATGGTGACCCTGTCGCCCTCCCGGACGCCGATGGTTTTCAGCGCCTTGGCGCAGGTCTCCACCTCCTGCACCAGCTTTTTGTAGGTGGTGGGCTTGCCCATGAAGTCAAAGGCGACGTAGTTGGGGTACTTCTCGGCAATGGCCTCCACGGCCTCGAACATGGAGCCTTCAAAGTAGTCAAGGTGCATGGGCGTGCTGCCCATGGAGCCGGCCCAGGGGGTCTTTGCGGTAATTGTTTCCATCAGTAATCTACCTCTTCCTGTAATGGTTTGTCCAGCAGCCGGGGATTTTCCAGCAGCGTTTTTAACAGACGGACGGTTTTTGCGTAATAATAGCCGTCGGCAATGCGCTCGTCGATGGTCAGACCCAGATCGATGCTGGGCTTCATCTCGAAGGTGCCGTCGTCGTTGAAGAAGGGACGCTTTTTGATCTCGCCAATGGCGCAGAACACCGACGTGGTACCCCAGTTGGTCAGGTGGTGATAGCCAGCGTGGAGCTTGATGGAGCCAAGGTTGGACAGCACCACGGAGGAATAGTAGGGGTCGCCCGCGATGACGCTCTGGGGCATCCAGCCGTGGCAATCCAGGAACCGGGCAATGCCGCCCGCCGCCTGCACGAGAAACCCCGGCAGACTCTGCACCGCGTTCAGGCTTTGGGTGCCCTTGTCCACCTCGTCGCTGCTGCGGCAGATGGAGATCTGACGGAAAATTTCGTCATGAACGGTGTCGATGGTGTCGCTGCCCTTGGAATGGATATAGGCCAGCGCCTCGCCGCCGTCGTCGGAAAATTCCTTTTTCACGGTGAAGGCCGCAGAGACTTCATTGCGCTGGTACATGGTCTTGTTGGCAATGAAGCGGTTCATCTTCGGCCGCAGGGTGATGATCTTCAGCATGGTGGTGACCATCACCTGAAAGAAATTGTATTTGTAGTCCGGGTCGGAGGCGTTTTTCTCGTCCAGATAGGCCAGCACGCTGGTCAGGTCGATCCGCTCGCTGATGAACGCCTCGTTGTCACATCGGTTGGGATACATCAGCGGCATGACCAGGTGCATGGCGTGGATGTTTCTGAGCTTTGCGCCGTCTTTCCTGTCCCCGAATTTTTTTGCCATAAGTACACTCTCTTTCTGAAATCTTTGGGGTAAAAATTGTTTCCGTGCAGCCGCGACAATTTATGCGGTTTTGCCCCTTGAAAGTTTCCGCCCTTTCGACGATAATTATACCACCCGTATACCACGTGAATCTAAACTGAAACGAAACTTTGTTTATTTTCGGTTTAGGTTTCTGCGATATTCTTGGCGCATTATTCCCAGAGAAAGGAAGGAGCAGATGGGAGAACGGAAAATTTCCCCCCTGTACCGGCTGATCAAAGCCACCGTGCGGGCGTTATATCCCAAAATCAGGGTCGTGGGGGAGGAGAACCTTCCGCCGGAGCCGGTGGTGTATGTGGGCAACCACAGCCAGATGAACGGCCCCATCGCCTGTGAGCTGTATACCCCCGGCAGGCATTATGTCTGGTGCGCCGGGGAGATGATGGACAAGAAGGAAGTGCCGGCCTACGCCTATCAGGATTTCTGGTCGGAAAAGCCGAAGGCCGTCCGCTGGTTTTACAAGCTGCTGTCCCACATCATCGCGCCATTGGCGCAGCTGGTTTTCACCAACGCCGACACCATCGGTGTGTACCACGACACCAGAATTATTACGACGTTCAAAAAGTCGGTGGCGGCGCTTCAGGAGGGGGCAAGCATTGTCATCTTCCCGGAGCATCACGTGCCCCGGAACAGCATCATCTGCGAATTTCAGGACAGGTTCATCGACGTGGCGAAGCTCTACTACAAGCGCACGGGCAAAGCGCTGTCCTTCGTGCCACAGTATCTGGCGCCCAGGCTGAAAACCATGTATCTGGGCAAGCCCATCCGCTTTCAGCCCGACGCGCCTCTGGAAGAGGAACGCAGACGCATCTGCGAATATTTAATGGAGCAGGTCACGGAAATGGCGCAGGCGCTGCCCAGGCACATCGTCGTGCCTTACCCCAATATGCCCAAGAAGAAGTATCCATACAATGTTCCTCGGGAGGCCACCCATGAGAAAACCGGAAATTGACTACCGCACCTTTCGGCTGTCCAAGCTCAACGACCCGCAGTTTGCCCACTTAAAGCTCTTAGGCGGCTGGATCGGCTACTTTATCCTGTATTTTCTGACGGAGAACCTGATCCCCGCAGAAAAATGCCATGTGATCCACTGCTGGATCGACGATCTTATCCCCTTCTGTGAGTGGTTCTTCATCCCTTACGCATTTTGGTATGTCCTGGTTGTGTTTACGCTGCTGTACATGCTGCTGTACCATGTGGAGGGATTCAGGCAATTCCAGATTTTCATCATCGTCACTCAGGCGGTGGCCATGGTGATCTATATCGTCTATCCCAACCGGCAGGATATGCGCCCGATGGTGTTCCCCAGAGAGAATTTTCTCACGGCCTGTATTGGCCTGCTGTATAAGTCGGACACCAATACCGGCGTGTGTCCGTCGCTTCATGTGGCCTATTCCATGGGCATTGCGTCGGCATGGCTGAAGGAAAAGCACGTGTCCGGATGGTTCAAGGCGTTTATTCTCGTGTCCGTGGTGCTTATCTGCCTTTCCACCATGTTTATCAAGCAGCATTCCGCCATGGACTTCTTCGTGGCGCTGCCCGTTTCCCTGCTGGCGGAGGGGATCGCCTACGGCAGGAGCTACTGGGCTGTCCGCTGGAAGAGACGTCGGGCAGCAAAAAACTGACGCCGGATAATACGAGGGGGTGGAAAACGCATGTTTCAGATCATGGTCGTGGACGATGACCGGAGCACCCGCAGACTTTTGCAGGCGGTGCTGGAGGCGGACGGCTATAAGGTGCTCACTGCCGAAAACGGGGAGGATGCGCTGGCGCTGATGGACTCGGAATACGTCGATCTTGTGGTACTGGACATCATGATGCCCAAAATGGACGGCTACGAGTTTACCAGAACCCTGCGGGAGACGAACAACAACCTGCCCATTCTGATGGTTTCCGCCAAGGAGCTTCCCTCCGATAAAAAGCACGGCTTCCTGGTCGGCACCGACGACTACATGACCAAGCCCATCGACGAAGAAGAAATGCTCTGGCGGATCAAGGCGCTGCTGCGCCGGGCGAAGATCGCCAGCGAGCGCCGGATCGTGGTGGGAGACGTGGTGCTGGACTACGACTGCCTGACGGTGAGCCGGAGGGGGGAGGTGCAGGAGCTTCCTCAGAAGGAATTTCTGCTTCTATACAAACTCCTGTCCTATCCCGGGAAAATCTTCACCCGCATTCAGCTCATGGACGAGATCTGGGGCGCGGATTCCGATACCGGCTGGGAGACCGTGACGGTACATGTGGGACGTCTGCGCAAGCGCTTTCAGGACTGGCCGGAATTCACCATCGAGTCCGTCCGGGGGCTGGGATATAAGGCGGTGAGGAAGATATGAGCAAAAAGCCGGGAAAGCGCCGCTGGTCGCTGACGCTGCTCTACTCCACCGCGTTTTTCCTCATTCAGCTGGCAGCAGTCCTCATTACGGCGGCGCTGTCCTTTCTGCTGACCAAGCTGGGGGTGCTGGATAATCTGGGCATTCCCAGAAATTCCGGCTTTGCCATGCTGATCGTGATGCTGCTTATCAGCGTCCTGGTGGGCAGTCTGGTTGCCATCGGCGCCGTGAAGATCCCCCTACGTCCCTTCAACCGGCTGATCAACAACATAAATCGCCTTGCGGAGGGCGACTTCTCGGCAAGAATGCACTATGGCAAGGTGATGGGGGACAATCCTGTTTTTCAGGAGCTGTCGGAAAGCTTCAATGCCATGGCGGAGGAGCTGGAAAACACCCAGATGCTCAGAAGCGATTTTATCAACAATTTCTCCCACGAGTTCAAAACCCCCATCGTCTCCATTGCCGGGTTTGCCAAGCTCCTGCGCCGGGGCAATCTCACCGATGCGCAGAAGGAGGAATACCTGGCCATCATCGAGGAGGAATCCCTTCGACTGGCGGCCATGGCCACCAATGTGATGAACCTGACGAAGGTGGAAAATCAGACGATTTTAACGGATCTGACCACCTTCAACTTATCCGAGCAGATCCGCGCCTGCGTGCTGCTGCTGGAGGAAAAGTGGAGCCGCAAGGAGCTTGACCTGGATCTGGAATTTCCGGAATATACCATCCGGGCGAATGAGGAGCTGCTGAAGCAGGTCTGGATCAATCTGCTGGACAACGCCATCAAATATTCCCCCAACTACGGGGAGATCGGCGTGCGGATTTCCGAGGGGCCGCAGACGCTGGCGGTCACCATCACCAACTACGGCCCCGACATCCCCCGGGACAAGGTGAATAGAATCTGGGGGAAATTCTATCAGGCAGACGAGTCCCATTCTTCGGAGGGAAACGGCATCGGCCTTGCCGTGGTGCAGCAGGTGGTGCATCTCCACGGCGGCACTGCCGCGGTGGACAGCGGAAACGGTTCGACGGCCTTTACCGTGGAGCTTCCCAAGCGGGAGGAAACGACTTAAAAAGACATCCGCCGGCCGCATCCGGGTCGGCGGCAAAAGGAGGAAAATCGGATATGAATGAAGTCAAACGGCCAAAGAAATCTCTTGCATTTTACTACACGCTGGTAACGATTATCCTTGTGCTGCTCAATTTTCTGCTGATACCGTGGATGGCAAAACAGGAAATTGAAGAGGTGGATTACAGCAAGTTCATCACCATGGCGGAAAATAAAGAGATCGGCCAGGCGAAGGTGGAGGGCAATGAGATCCTTTTTACGGATAAGGACGGTGATAAAATTTACAAAACCGGCCTTATGGATGACCCGGATCTGGTGACAAGGCTTTACAAGTCCGGCGCGGAATTCAGTGAGGAAATCGTTGAGCAGGCTTCCCCGCTGCTGAATTTTCTGCTGACCTGGATACTTCCCATCGTTCTGTTTGTCGGTGTGGGCGAATACATGGCCAAAAAGATGATGGATAGAGCGGGCGGACCCAATTCCCTGATCTTCAGCGGCGGGGGCTCCAACGCCCGGGTTTATGTCCAGTCCTCCGACGGCATTAAATTTTCCGACGTGCAGGGCGTGGATGAGGCGGAGGACAGCCTGCAGGAGATCGTGGATTATCTGCATAATCCGGATAAATACAAGGAAATCGGTGCATCCATGCCCAAGGGCGTTCTGCTGGTAGGCCCTCCGGGCACCGGTAAGACCATGCTGGCAAAGGCCGTCGCCGGTGAGGCGAACGTCCCGTTCTTCTCCATCAGCGGCTCCGAGTTCGTGGAGATGTTCGTGGGCATGGGCGCAAGCAAGGTGCGCGACCTGTTCAAGCAGGCAAAGGAGAAAGCGCCCTGCATCGTCTTTATTGACGAAATTGACGCCATTGGTGAGAAGCGGAGCGCAGGTGTTCTGGGCGGCAATGACGAGCGGGAGCAGACGCTGAACCAGCTGCTCACCGAAATGGACGGCTTTGAAGGAAATTCCGGCGTCATCATTCTCGCCGCCACCAACCGCCCCGAATCCCTTGACCCAGCGCTGACCCGCCCCGGCCGGTTTGACCGCCGGGTGCCGGTGGAGCTGCCCGACCTTCAGGGGCGGGAAGCCATATTGCGGGTACACGCGAAGAAGATCAAAATCGCCGACGACGTGGATTTCAAGCAGATCGCGCGGATGGCCTCCGGCGCGTCCGGCGCGGAGCTTGCCAACATCGTCAACGAAGCGGCGCTGCGCGCCGTCCGGGACGGCAGGAAATTTGCCACGGAAGCGGATCTGGAGGAATCCATCGAGGTGGTCATTGCAGGCTATCAGAAGAAGAACGCCATTCTCACCGACAAGGAAAAGTGGACGGTCGCCTACCACGAAACCGGCCACGCTCTGGTTGCGGCCATGCAGAGCCATTCCGCTCCGGTACAGAAGATCACCATTATCCCCCGCACCTCCGGCGCGCTGGGCTATACCATGCAGGTAGAGCAGGGGAACCATTATCTGATGACCAGGGAAGAGCTTCTTGACCAGATCGCCACCTACACCGGCGGCCGCGCGGCGGAGGAAGTCAAGTTCGGCACCATTTCCACCGGCGCCTCCAACGATATCGAGCAGGCCACCAAGATGGCCCGGGCCATGATCACCCGTTACGGCATGAGCGAGGATTTTGACATGGTGGCGCTGGAAACCGTCACCAACCAGTATCTGGGCGGGGACACGACCCTGGCCTGTTCCGCAGAGGCTCAGGCGAGCATCGACCGTCAGGTAGTCGCGCTTGTGAAGAAGCAGCATGAAAAGGCAAAAGCCATTCTCGCGGAAAACAGACAGAAGCTGGATAAGCTGGCAAGCTACCTATACGAAAAGGAAAGCATCACCGGCCAGGAGTTTATGAAGATCCTCAACGGCTGATTTTCCCTGCGGCAAGAAGAAAGGTACTATCGCACTATGAAAATCGCAATCGCAACGGACACAAACAGCGGGATCACCGCTCGGGATGGCAAGGATCTGGGCATATTTGTTCTGGCTATGCCTGTTAACCTGGAGGGAACCATCCACTACGAGGGTATTGACATCACGTCGGAGCAGCTGTATGACGCCATGCGGCAGCGCCGGGACGTTTCCACCTCCCAGCCGTCGCCGGGGCAGCTCATGGAGCTGTGGGACGGAATCCTGGCAAGGGGGTATGATCAGATCGTGTATATCCCCATGTCCAGCGGCCTGAGCGGCTCCTGCCAGAGCGCCGTTCTGTTCGCCCGGGACTATGACGGCAGGGTGCAGGTGGTGGATAACCACCGGATCTCCGTGACCCAGAGAGAATCGGTGATCAGCGCCCTCCGCCTGGCCGAGCAGGGGTACGGCGGGGAAGAAATCAGGGATATCCTGGAAAAGTACGCCTATGACGCCAGCATTTATATCACCGTGGACTCCATGGAGTACCTGAAAAAGGGCGGCCGGGTCTCCCCCGCCGCGGCAACGCTGGCGACGGTGCTGAACCTCAAGCCGGTGCTGACCATTCAGGGAGACAAGCTGGACGCCTTCGCCAAGGTGCGGGGGATGAAGCTGGCCCAGAGCAGGATGATCGAAGCCATTCGTCACGATCGGGAAGCGCGCTTCAAAGACGTCCCGGAGTCCCGTCTTCTGATCGAAACCGCCGGAACGCTGGAAAACGGCGAACTGGCAGAGAACTGGCGTCAGCAGGTGCAGGCGGAATTCCCCTTTGCCAAGGTAAGCTACGCCCACCTGCCATGCAGCATCGCCTGCCACGTGGGCATGAATTCCGTTGCGGCCGTCATCATGACGGAAGGCGCGCAGCGGGCAGACTGAAATACCAGGCGGCCGGTGAAAACCGTCCTCGGGCTGTCAAAAAAGACCAACGGCCTTTTTTGACAGCCCGAAAAAGTACCGGGGCAGCTTGCCCCGGTACTTCGGAATCTCTGAATAAACCGTCTTCGGCAGATCGGCGAATCTTTTGCCCCATCCGTGCAGTTCTGTACGCGGGAACTATTGCGCAGCCGCCGCCGGCACAAGCGGTTTACGGACGCGCCGTGGGGGTACATACAGGATTCCTCTGCCGGCTCTCGCCGATTTCGTCTGAGCTTCCCTTTTTATCCGATGCCGGTCCCGCCCTGACGGGTGCCGGTGTTGTTTTCCGTTGTGTCGGTCATTCCGTCCGGAGAGCCGTTGCCGTTGTCGATGGTGGCGCTGGCAGAGGGTTCCGCGCTGGGAATCGTGGTGGGGGCGGTGGTCGCCTGGGTCGTTTCGGTGGTTGCGGCGGTCGGCGTCGTGGTAGGAACGGTTGTGCTTCTGCTGGGGTCCTGGTTGGTGCAGCCGCAGCCGGTGAACAGCGCCGCGGTAAGGACAAGAACCAGTACGAAAGTGACATATTTTTTCATGCTATTACCTCCAAATGAATCTTGCTTCAAACCTATTATTTCCCGTACGCCGGGGTTTACGCTGGTAATAATACCCAGTTTTTCACAGCTTTATAAGAGGAACCGCTTTTTCTCCCGCTTTCCGTGAAAATGGGAGTTTCTCCAATTTCCCCCGGGGAGTTAGCATATGATAACTATTAAAACGGGATTTTCTGAAAGTTTTTGTTGCTTTTTCTTTCATAGACATATATAATGAAGAGGAATCAAAAAACGAAGGAGAGTTCTGTGCAATGAAAAAGCTCGCTGCTAAGAAAAATGTGGAGTGCATGGCATGTCTGCAATGCGTCGCTGCCTGTTCCGAGGCGTTCTATAAGGAATTTGACGAGGATAAGAGCTGTATCCGCATCGTGGCCAAGGGAACCGGCGCCAAGCCCAACACCTGCATTCAGTGCGGCAAGTGCATGCGTACCTGTGAGCACGAAGCCATCACCCAGAACCCCAAGACCGGCGTGTACATGATCAATAAGAAGAAGTGCGTCAGCTGCGGCAAGTGCGCCGAAGCCTGCCCCATGCACGTGATCGTGTTCCAGGAGGGAAGCCCCGCCTCCAAGTGCATCGCCTGCGGCATCTGCGTCAAAGCCTGCCCCATGGAAGTACTGGAAATCGTGGAGAAATAAGCTGTGTGACCGAATGGGCAGCCTCTGGCTGCCCATCTTTCCGTTTTTAAGAAAAGGCTAAAAATGAAAAACAGGCTTGTAATCCCGTCGGCGTCATGGTATAATCTTATCCGGTATATTTTCGACTACTATCCCTCAGGAGGAACGACATGAGCGGACGCTATGAAAGAAAAAAACCGCAGAAGGCAGGCGGTTGGAAAAAGACCGTGCTGATCGTGGTTCTGGTGATTGTGATTTTGATTGCCGCGCTGGTGGTTGCGGCTGTTGTGTACTACAACTCCATGCTCAACAAGCTGAATCAGGTACAGGTGCCGACGATCAACTATGCCGATCTGGCAACGGAGCCGACGGAGACGACGGCGGCTACGGAAGCAACGGCCGCAACAGAGGCGACAACGGTCGCAACCGAGCCCCATGTTGCGTCCAGCGCCGACTATATCAACATTCTTTTGATCGGCCAGGCCTCCCGTGAGGGAGAGGCGGAGCGGTTCGCGGACACCATGATCCTTTGTACGGTGAACACATATGAAAAGTCCGTGACCCTGACCTCGCTGCTCCGGGACACGCTGGTGCAGTATCCCAACTATACGGATACCAACGGAAAGAAGCACAGCGGCGGCAAGATCAAGCTCACCAGCATCTACCATAACGGCTACATCTGCACCAACAGCACGGCGGACGCCATGGGTCTGATGAATTTGACGCTGTACAAGAACTTCGGCATTGAAGTGGATTACGACGTGGAGATCGACTTTGACGCTTTCGTCAAGGCAATTAACCTGATCAACGGTCTCGATATTGAGTTGACCGCAGCAGAGGCCAAGTATCTCAACGACTTCCACGACCGTTACTACTATGAGATGAAGGAGGGCAAGAACTGGCTGGACGGCTCTACCGCCCTTGCCTATGTTCGTATGCGCAAGGCGGAGGGCGACGGCGAAAGCGACATTAAGCGCACTTCGCGTCAGCGGAAGTTTATGGAGGCGCTGCTGGACAAGGTCAAGAAGATGAGCCTTTCCGACGTGCAGAATCTGGCAAATGAGGTTCTGCCGCTGGTATCCGTGAGCATGACCAATTCCCAGATCACGGATCTGCTTATGAAGATGCTGCCCATGGTGTCAGGGCTGGAAATCAAGTCCAGCGGCACCTGCCCGGTGCGTGCCAAGGGCTACTCCTGGGGAGATATGGTGGACATCTACGGAGACGGTCAAAGCCACAGTGTCATGATGTACGACAAGGATAAGAACGTTGCCTACATGCGGGCGCTCACCGAGGGCGAGGGCGAGATCCCCGAAACGGTGCCGATTCAGGACTAAGTTGTAATGGAAGAATTGCGGGAAAGCGGTGCTTTCCCGCAATTTCTTTCTGCTTGGACGCTTGTTACATAAATTTCATGTTTGTCATAATTGCAAACCGCCGGGGAATATGCTATACTGTACTATAGTTTACACCCGGAGGCGTTTATGACTGAGTTGACTGATTTCCAGAGGGAACTCTCCGCGTTTCTGCCCGATGTGGAGCTTCGGTTTGAGGAAGCTCTGGCAAGGCATACCTCCTTCCGTATCGGCGGAAACGCCGAGGTGATGGCGTTTCCCAAGACCAAAGAGGAGTTGGCGGATATCCTGAAGGCCTGTGCCAAGCTAAACTGTAAATGCGCCATTCTGGGCGCGGGGACCAACGTGCTGGCGCCGGACGAGGGCGTCCGGGGGCTGGTGGTCTGCCTGAAAGACTGCTTTGGCGGTCTGGAACGGCTGGATGAGACCCGCATCCGGGTGATGGCGGGCGTGACCATGGCACGGGCGGCGGTGAACGCCGCAAACCTGGGACTTACCGGCATGGAGTTCGCCCACGGCATACCGGGAACCGTCGGCGGCGGCGTGTACATGAACGCCGGGGCTTACGGCGGGGAAATTTCTCAGATCTGCGAAAGCGTGGAGGTCATGGATTTAAACGGTAAGCTTTTCCGCCTATCCAATGCCGAGATGGCATTTTCCTATCGCCACAGCGTGCTGGAAAATCGACCGGGGATCGTAGTCAGCGCGGATTTTGCTTTGAAAAAGGGAAATCCGGAGGAAATCCGGGGGAAAATGAAAGACCTGATCGCCCGCCGCACGGCTTCTCAGCCGTTGGATATTCCCTCCGCCGGTTCCGCATTCAAGCGCCCGAAGGGCGGTTATGCCGCGGCGCTGATCGAAGAAGCGGGTTTGAAGGGCTATCAGGTGGGCGGCGCGGCGATTTCCGCGAAGCACGCCGGGTTTGCCGTCAATCTGGGCGGCGCGACGGCGGCGGACGTGAAGGCACTGCTTTCTCAGGTGTCCGACCGGGTCTACCGGAAAAGCGGCATTCGGCTGGAGCCGGAGGTTCGCATCTGGTAATGTATAGATAACATTTGGAAAGGTGGTCTCCCCATGGCAAGCTCTTTTTCCTCTGCCGCCAAGGCGGAGGTCTGCCGGATTTTGCCCCAGAAGCATTGCTGCGCACTGGCGGAGTGCTTCGGCGTTCTGCTGTTTGCCAATAATTTTTCCGCTGACGGTATTAAAATCATCACCGAAAGCCGGGATTTTGCCTATATTCTGCCGAAGCTGTTCAAAAAAGCCTTTGATCTGTCCTTCGACAGCTACCCCAGCCTTGCGTCGCCGGGGAAGCTGGTGTTTCAGATGTGGGACGGCGATAAAATCAAAATCATCATGGAAGCCTTCGGCTTTGACGCGCAGGGAACGCTGGCGCTTCACGTAAATCTGCCGGTGGTGGAGGAGGACTGCTGCAAGGCGTCGTTCCTCCGGGGGGCGTTTCTCGCCGGGGGAAGCGTCACCGACCCCGGGAAGGGCTATCATATGGAACTGGCGACCACCCACCAGAGCGTTGCCCGGGAGACGGATGCGCTGATGCGGGAGGTCATGGGCTTTGCCCCCAAAATGGCCGGCCGAAGCGGGGGACAGGTGCTGTATCTGAAGCACAGCGAGCTGATCTCCGATTTTCTCACGTTCCTCGGCGCACCGGTGGCTGCCATGGGCATCATGGAAGCCCGGCTGGAAAAGGAACTGAACAACAAGGTCAACCGCCGCTGCAACTGTGACGACGCCAACACCTCCAAGGTGGTGGAAGCCGCGCAGGAGCAGCTTGCGGCGATTCGCATGATAAGAGAGTCGGGCGCGATGGAGAATCTGCCCGAAAAGCTCCGGCGGGCGGCCATTGCCAGGGAGGAAAACCCCTCCGCGTCGCTGTCCGAGCTTGCGGGGATGATGGAGCCGCCCATTACGAAGCCCGCCATGGGCAGCCGGATGCGGCGGCTGCTGGAGCTGGCGGAAGAGGTGAAGGCATGAGCTTTGTACATTTGCACGTCCATACGGAATACAGCCTGCTGGACGGTGCGTGCCGCATTGACGGCATCATGGATCGGGTCAAGGAGCTGGGGCAGACCGCCGTTGCCCTCACTGACCACGGCGTGATGTACGGCTGCATCGACTTCTATAAAGCCGCCAAGGCGGCAGGGATCAAGCCCATCATCGGCTGCGAGGTCTACGTCGCCCGCCGGGGCATGGCCGACCGGGTCCACGGCATCGACAACGACCCCTATCATCTGGTGCTGCTGTGTGAAAACCGAACGGGATACGAAAACCTATGCTATCTGGTGTCGGAAGCCTTTATCCACGGCTTTTATGGCAAGCCCAGAATCGATCTTTCGCTGCTCCGGCAGCATCACGAGGGACTGATCGCCCTGTCTGCGTGCCTGGCCGGTGCGATCCCCCAGTATCTGATGGAAGAAGACTACGATTCCGCGAAGGAATACGCCAGGAAAATGTCCGACATTTTCGGGGAGGGAAATTTCTTTCTGGAAATGCAGGATCACGGCATTCCGGAGCAGCGGCCGGTGAATCAGGGGGTGCAGCGCCTTGCCCGGGAGCTGGGACTGCCGCTGGTGGTGACCAACGACGCCCACTATCTGCGCAAAGAGGACGCGGAAATGCAGGACGTCCTGCTGTGCATCCAGACCGGTAAGACCGTGGACGACACCAACCGCATGAAATTCCAGACCCAGGAATTTTACCTCAAAAGCGAGGAGGAGATGAAAGGTCTGTTCCCCGGCTGTGAGGAAGCCTTTGAAAACACCGTCCGTATCGCCGAGCGGTGCAATCTGGAATTTACCTTTCATGAATACCACCTGCCCTCCTACCCGGTGCCGGAGGGGTATACGGACGAGGAATATTTCCGCAAGCTGTGCGCCGAGGGCTTTGCCGAGCGGTATCCCGACCCGCCGGAAGCCTACCGGGAGCGGCTGGACTATGAGATCGGCGTCATCAGCCGCATGGGTTATGTAAACTACTACCTCATCGTCTGGGACTTCATCCACTACGCCAAGGTTAACGGCATTCCCGTGGGGCCGGGGCGCGGCTCCGGCGCGGCTTCCATTGTGGCGTACTGTATGCACATCACGGAAATTGACCCCATGAAGTATAACCTCATTTTCGAGCGGTTTCTCAACCCGGAACGGGTGAGTATGCCGGATTTCGATACGGATTTCAGCCCGGAGCGCCGGGGTGAGGTCATGGAATACGTCATGGAGAAATACGGCGCGGATCACGTCGCCCAGATTGTCACCTTCGGCACCATGGCCGCCCGGGGCGCCATCCGGGACGTTGGCCGGGCGCTGAACTTCTCCTACGCAGAGACGGACGTGGTGGCGAAATTGGTGCCCACCATGCCGCTGCACCTGACGCTGGCGGAAGCACTGAAGATCTCTCCCAAGCTCAAGGAGATGTACGACGGCGACCAGCGGGTAAAAACGCTCATCGACACGGCCATGCGCCTGGAGGGAATGCCCCGGAACACGTCCACCCATGCCGCAGGCGTGGTGATCACGGCGCAGCCGGTCAACACCTACGTTCCTTTGTCCCGGAACGACGATACCGTGGTCACCCAGTACACCATGACCACCATCGAAGAGCTGGGTCTGCTGAAAATGGACTTCCTGGGTCTGCGGAACCTGTCGGTGATTCAGGACGCGGAAGCGCTGGCACGGCAGGAAGACCCCGATTTTCAAATCGCAAAAGCACCGGACAACGACCCGGAGACCTTCACCATGCTGGCGGAGGGCAAGACCCAGGGCGTTTTCCAGATGGAATCCACCGGCATGACCGGGGTGTGCGTCAGCATGAAGCCAACCTCCATCGAAGATCTGACGGCTATCGTGGCGCTTTACCGCCCCGGCCCTATGGAATCGATCCCTAAGTTCGTTGAAAATAAGTTTAACCCCGGAAAGGTGACCTACAAAACGCCCCTTCTGGAGCCGATTCTGAAGGTGACCTACGGCTGCATCGTCTATCAGGAGCAGGTCATTGAAATTTTCAGGACGTTGGGCGGCTACTCCATGGGTCAGGCGGACAACATCCGCCGGGCGATTTCTAAGAAGAAGCAGAAGATCATTGACGCCGAGCGGCAGACCTTTGTTTACGGCGACCGGGAACAGAAAATCGACGGCTGTATCGCCCGGGGCGTGCCGGAAGCGGCGGCGCAGTCGATTTACGACGAGATCGTGGATTTCGCCAACTACGCCTTTAATAAGGCCCACGCGGTGTGCTACGCCGTGGTCGCTTACCAGACGGCCTACCTCAAGTGCCATTATCCCAGGCAGTACATGGCGGCGCTGATGACCTCCGTTCTGGACTCCGCCACCAAAATTTCCGGTTATATCGCCGAGTGCCGGGAGCTGGGAATTCCGGTTCTGCCCCCGGACATCAACCATTCCCAGGATTACTTCACCGTCGAGGGCGACGCCATCCGCTTCGGTCTCGGCGCGGTGAAGAACGTCGGCCGGGGGCTCATCCGCGCCATGGCGGCAAAACGGGCAGAGGGCGGCGCGTTCCGCTCATTGGAAGATTTCCTGGAACGGATGGGGGAGGGCGAGCTGAACAAGCGCGCCGTGGAAAACTTCATCAAATGCGGCGCCATGGACTGCTTCGGTCATCACCGCAGCGAGCTTTTGGCAGTGTACGACCAGATGATGGACAGCGTGTCCGCCTCCCGGAAGAAGAATCTGGAGGGGCAGATGGGACTGTTCGCCATGCTGGACGAGGACGACGAGGCGGGCAAGGTGCCGATTCCCAAGCTCAAGGAGCTTGACAAGGGGGAGCTTCTCTCCATGGAGAAGGAGACCACCGGCATCTACATTTCCGGCCATCCCATGGACGATTACCGGCCTTACCTGCGCAACACCCACGTTGTCCACATCGGCAGTCTCATGGAGGAGGATAGCGGCTTTCAGGACGACCAGATCGTCAGCGTGGCGGGCATTGTCCAGACCGTGAAAATGAAGACCACCCGGAACAATTCCATGATGGCCTATGTCACGGTAGAGGACGATACGGCATCTATGGAGATGCTGGCGTTTTCCAATGTGCTGGATCAGTACGGCGGCTACCTCCGGGAAAACAGCGCCGTGGTCATCACCGGACGGCTCTCCCTCCGGGACGATAAGGAGCCGCAGATCGTCATTAACCGTGCCCGCCCCATTTCGGACTATGCCGACGGCAGCGCGCCGCCGGAGCAGCCCCGGAATGTGAATAAGAGCGGCACGCTGTATCTCCGGCTTCCCGGGGAGGAAGGGACGCTCTATCCCAAGATCCGGTGCATCCTGAATATGTTCCCCGGCGACAGCAAGGCGGTGCTGTTCTTTGCGGACACCGGCCGGCGCAGGGGCACGCAGTGCTGTATCCGGGAAAGTATGCTCACTGAGCTGAAAAATGTGCTCGGAGAAGCAAATGTTGTGCTGAAATAGCTTTTCTTTTAGAACATATTGTGGTATAATAGTCAATCAAGAGGAGTTGATGCCGTGAAAAAGCGAATATGGCTGCTTCCGCTGATCGTCCTCGCGGCGCTTTTGCTGACCGGCTGCGCCTTGCAGACGGTGGAGGAAATGTACGCGCTGCCAAAGCGCTCGAAGGAGTATGACAGCCTGCAATCCGCCATCGATTCCGCCATGTACGGCCTGAGCTACTCCGCGCCGGTCTCCGGGGAAAACCAGCAGACGGTGCAGATGGCCGATCTGGACGGCGACGGGGTGGAGGAATATATCGTTTTTGCCCAGGGAAGCTCGGCAAATCCTCTGCAGGTGCTGATTTTCCGGCAGGAGGAGGACGGCACATGTCGATTGATGGAGGTCATCCAGAGCAACGGCTCCGCCTTTGAACAGGTGGAATACGTGCAGATGGACGACGCCCCCGGCTACGAGCTTGTGGTCGGGCGGCAGCTCAGCGACCAGGTGCTGCGCAGTGTGTCGGTGTACTCCTTTTCCGGCGGCAGCGCCGAGCAGCTGATGATGGTGGGCTATTCCAAATTTATTACCTGTGACTTAGACGACGACGGATGCAGCGAGCTGATGGTCATTCTCCCCGGTGAATCGGAAACCGGGACAGGCTCCGCAGTGCTGTATCGGGTGCAGGACGGCGGCATTGAACGCTCGGTGGAGGTCAACGTGTCGGAGGACGCGTCTCACATCAAGCGGATCACGGTGGGACGGCTGCTGGGAGGAACGCCGGCTGTATTCGTGGCCAGTGCGGTGAATGACAGCGCCATCGTAACCGACGTCTTTGCATGGCGGGACGATCGCTTTTCCAATATTTCCTATTCCCGGGACGCGGACACCAGTGTCCAGACCCTGCGGAATTACTACGTGTACCCCGAGGACATCGACGGCGACGGCGTGATGGAGCTTCCCAGCCTGATCACCATGAAGCGGGTTTCTGCGGCGCAGGAGGGCAAGCAGAAGTTCCTGATCCGTTGGTTTGCCATGGACTTAGAGGGCAGGGAAATGGACAAGCTCTTTACCTTCCACAATTACTTAGGCGGCTGGTACATGCAGCTGGCGAGCAGCTGGGCGCCGCGGGTGTCGGTGGATCAGGACGGCGGTCGGTATACGTTCTATGTATGGGACGAGGACTACCGGGAGGCCTCCGCCGTATTCTCCATTTACGCCCTTACCGGCGGGAGCCGGGAGGAAGAAGCCACGGTGGACGGCCGGTTTGCCTTCTATCGTGCGGAGGGCGTGGTCTACGCCGCGAAGCTGGAAGCCAATGCGGCGGAATTTGGCATTACAGAGAATCAACTTATCAACAGCTTCCATCTGATTCAGCAGGATTGGAAAACGGGAGAGACTTGAGGGGTGTCATATGAAAAAAGTATTGATTATGGAAGATGAACTGAATATCCGAAGCTTTGTGGTCATTAACCTGAAGCGGGCGGGGTACGACGCCATCGAGGCGGGGAACGGTCAGGAGGCGCTGGACGCCATCGCCCAGACCCCGGACATCGGCGTCGCCATTCTGGATATCATGGTGCCGGGAGATATGGACGGCTTCGAGGTCTGCCGCCGCATCCGCGCCACAAATAAGCAGATGGGCATTATCATGCTCACCGCCCGCACCCAGGAAATGGACAAGGTCACCGGACTGATGACCGGCGCGGACGACTATGTCACCAAGCCCTTTTCTCCCGCCGAGCTGACCGCCCGTATCGACGCGCTGTACCGCCGTATCGGCGGCGACAGCTCCGCCAGCTCCGAGCTGCTGACCCAGGGACCCTTCGTGATGAACACCCGCAACCACACCCTGGAAAAGAACGGGAACCGCATCCGCCTGACCCAGGTGGAGTACGCAATTCTGAAGCTGTTCATGCAGAATCCGGGCAGAGCCCTGTCCCGGGAGGACATTCTCTCCGCCGTTTGGGGACGGGATTACGAGGGCGAGCTGAAGATCGTGGATGTGAACATCCGACGTCTCCGCCTGAAAATCGAGGACGATACCTCCAATCCCACCTATATCACCACGGTCTGGGGTCTGGGCTATAAGTGGGGCGCCTAACCCGGGATGAACATGAAGTCCATGAAAAAGACGGGTGGCCTGCGAAAACGCTGGCTGCTGAACACCGTCGGCGTTGTTTTCGCCCTGGGGCTGGTGTGCGTGATGGCGGTAACGGCGTCCTACGCCACCTACTACTACTCCAACATGCAGTCTGACATGGAAAACCGGGCGAAAACCACTACGGATTTTTTTGCCGACTATATCAATCAGGACTACGGCGACTACTACCAGTCCTGCATCACCTATGCTCAGACCTTTGAGGACAAGGGCAAAATTGAGCTGCAATTCATCAACAATCAGGGAAGCCTTGTGGCGTCCTCCTATGGCCCCTGGGCGGGGCCGTCTCCCAGCACGCCGGAGATCTGGGAAGCCATCAGCATCCGGGACAAAAGCTCCTATATCGGCCGGGATCCGGGCACCGGGGAGCGGATCATGGCTGTTTCCTGTCCCATGATCTACTCCAACGGCGAGGTCATCGGCGTGCTGCGCTACGTGACCTCCGTCCGGCTGGTGGACAGGCAGATCGTTCTGATGGGACTGCTCTGTTGCTTTGTGCTGGCGGTGGTTCTTGCGGTGGTGCTGATCAGCAGCAGCTACTGCATCCGTTCCATCTTAAATCCCGTGGCGGAGATCACGGAAAAAGCCCAGAGAATTGCCTCCGGAAGCTACGGCGTCCAGATTCAGACCCCCTTCAAGGACGAGATCGGCGACCTGGCGGACACCATCAACGAAATGTCCACGAAAATTGCCCAGAACGAAAAAATGCAGGCGGAGTTCATCTCCCAGCTGTCTCATGAGCTGCGCACGCCCCTGACCGTCATCAACGGATGGAGCGAGACGCTGCTGGCGGGGGACGATCTGAACGATGACACCCGGCAGGGCATGAAGATCATTTCCAGCGAGGCCAAGCGCCTGACGGAAATGGTCATGGACTTGCTGGATTTCACCCGGATGCAGGACGGCCGCATGACCCTGGCCGTGGAAATGACGGACATCCGGGGGGAATTCGAGGACACGGTGTATATGTACGGCAGCCGTCTGGCGCAGGACGGCATTCAGCTGGTCTATCTGGACAACGACGAGGACATTCCGGAAATTCCCTGCGACCCCCAGCGGATGCGGCAGGTGTTCCTGAATCTTCTGGACAACGCCGCCAAGCACGGCGGCTCCGGCAAGCGGATCGAGGCGTCCATGTCTTTTGACGGCAAGGATGTGATCGTCCGTATCCGGGACTTTGGCCCCGGCATTCCGGAGGATGAGCTGCCGTTGGTAAAAAAGAAATTCTACAAGGGCAGCTCCAGCGTCCGGGGCACGGGCATCGGCCTTGCGGTGTGCGACGAGATCGTGGAAATGCACGGCGGCACGCTGACGCTGGAAAACGCCGAGGGCGGCGGCACGCTGGTGACCATCCGCCTTCCGGCGGAGCATTAAGGAGAAACCATGGCAAACAAAGAAACCGAAAACTGTGAAAAATTCAAGACCATGATCGGCGGTCAGGCGCTGATCGAGGGCATCATGATGCGCGGGCCTGAAAAGGACGCCATCGTCATCCGGGGCAAGGACGGCCTGACTGTGGAGGTCACGCCCCGGAAGCTGAACCCGCCCGGCTCCTGGAAGACCTGGCCGTTTATCCGGGGCATTTTCAACTTCTTCGACGCGCAGATCGTGGGCGTGAAGGCGCTGCTAAGGTCTGCCGACCTGGCACCCGACGAAATGCAGGAGGAGCCGTCCAAATTTGACAAGTGGCTGGAAAAGAAGCTGGGAAGCGAAGCCTTCCAGAAGGCCATCGTGGGCATTGCCGTGGCCATGGGGCTGCTGCTTTCCATCGGCCTGTTTTTCCTGCTGCCCATGGTCATCGGCGGATTTTTTGATAAAGTCATTACCAGCACGCTGCTTCTGAATCTGGTGGAGGGCGTCATCCGCATGGTGATCTTCATAGCCTATATGATCCTGATATCCCGGATGCCGGACATGAAGCGGGTGTTTTCCTACCACGGCGCGGAGCATAAGACCATCCGGTGCTATGAGGCAAAACTTCCCCTGACGGTGGAGAACGTGCGCAAAATGACCCGGCTGCACCCCCGGTGCGGCACCAGCTTCCTGCTGGTGGTCATGGTGATCTCCATCCTGGTGTTCTCCATTGCGTCGTCGGCGCTGCTGGCGGTTTTCCCCGGACTGAACGCCATTCGCGGCACCTTTGGCTACCGGATGCTGATGATCGCCTTCAAGCTGCTGCTGTTGCCGGTGGTGGTGGGCATCACCTATGAGATCAACCGCTGGTGCGGAAGAAACGACAACGCTTTTACGCGGGCGCTTTCCGCGCCGGGCATGTGGATGCAGCATTTCACCACCAACGAGCCGGACGACTCCATGATCGAGGTGGGCATTGCGGCGGTACAGGCCGTGCTGCCGGAGAAGGAGGGTACGGACCGTTGGTGAAGCAATACGGCCAGCTGTATCTGGACACCCGCCATGCGCTGCTGGAAACCGAGGACGCCCAGACGGCGGGGATGATGGCGCGGCAGCTGCTGTGCCATTTTTCCGGGAAAAGTCCGGAAGGCATTCTGGCAGACCGTGACCTGTACGCGTCGGAGCAGGTCTGCCGGGATATGAGCCGCGCCGTCCGGCGGCTGCTGGACGGGGAGCCGCTGGCCTATGTGCTGGGGGAGTGGGAGTTTTACGGCCTGCCCCTTCGGGTGACGCCGGATGTGCTGATTCCCCGGGACGACACCTGCGCCGTGGCCGAGCTTGCCATCCGCAAGGCACTGTTTCTGGAGCAGGATCCCCGAATCCTGGACTTGTGCTGCGGCTCCGGCTGCATCGGCCTTGCCATTGCCAGCCGGGTCAAGGACGCGAAGGTAACGCTGGCAGATTTGAGCATGGAAGCCCTGGCCATCGCCAAGGAGAACACCGGCCTGAACCGTCTCGGCGGGCGGGTGCGGTGCGTCCAGGCGGACGCCACGAAGAAAGCCCCGGCATTTCTGGGGAAATACGATATGATCGTCTCCAATCCGCCCTACGTTACCGGGGCGGAAATGCAGGCGCTTCCCCACAGCGTCAGGGGCTTTGAGCCGGCAATGGCGCTTTACGGCGGGGAGGACGGTCTTATCTTCTACCGTGCCATCGTGGAGAACTACACGCCCGCACTGAAAAAAGGCGGATTTGTCTGCTTCGAGTTCGGCATGGGACAGGGAGACGATGTGTGCCGGATCCTGGAAGAAAATGGGTATACCATTCTGGAACGAACCAGAGATTATAATGACAGAGAACGCGCCGTGCTTGCCCAGTACGGCAGGAAGGAAGATTGATTATGGCTACAAAGAAAACGGTTTATGAAGCCCCCGCCCCCGCGTCGGACAAGAAAAAGGCATTGCAGACGGCTCTTGCCCAGATCGACAAGAACTTCGGCAAGGGTACGGTCATGCGCCTCGGCGACCGCCCGGAGATGAACGTGGAGGCCATCCCCACCGGCTCTCTGGCGCTGGATGCGGCGCTGGGCATCGGCGGTGTGCCCAAGGGCAGGATCATTGAGATTTACGGCCCCGAGTCCTCCGGTAAGACCACCCTGGCGCTGCACATTCTGGCGGAAGCCCAGAAGCGGGGCGGCGAGGTGGCCTTCGTGGACGCGGAGCACGCCCTTGACCCGGTGTATGCCGCCGCGCTGGGCGTGGATACGGACAATCTGCTGGTATCCCAGCCGGATACCGGCGAGCAGGCGCTGGAAATCACCGACGCGCTGGTTCGCTCCGGCGCGGTGGACGCGGTGGTCGTGGACTCCGTGGCCGCACTGGTTCCCAAGCAGGAAATCGAGGGCGAAATGGGTGACACCTTTGTCGGCCTTCAGGCGCGGCTGATGTCTCAGGCGCTGCGGAAGCTGGCAGGTACCATCGCCAAGACCAACTGCGTGGTCATTTTCATCAACCAGCTGCGTATGAAGATCGGCGTGATGTACGGCAACCCGGAGACCACCACCGGCGGCAATGCACTGAAATTCTATTCCTCCGTCCGTCTGGACGTGCGCCGCGTCGAGTCCATCAAAGAGGGCAGCAATGTCATCGGCAACAAGACCCGGGTCAAGGTGGTCAAGAACAAGGTCGCGCCCCCCTTCCGGGAGGCCGTGTTTGAGATCCTCTACGGCAAGGGCATTTCCAAGTGGGGCGAGCTGGTAGACCTGGCGGTTCAGCTGGATATCATCCAGAAGAGCGGCAGCTNNCATGTACGGCGAGGGCATCTCGAAGTGGGGTGAGCTCGTCGATCTGGCGGTGCAGCTCGACATCATCCAGAAGAGCGGCAGCTGGTTCTCCATGGGCGACGAGCGGATCGGTCAGGGCGCGAACTCCGTGAAGGATTACCTCATCGCCAACCCCGACATCGCCGAGAAGGTGGAAGCCGATGTGCGGGAGAACCTGTGGAAGCTGAACAACGGTGCTCCCAAGCCGCCTGCCAAGGCCGCCGATAAGGGCGTAGCCGTCAGCGCCGACGACTTCAGTGATGAAGATTGAGTCCCTGAAAACGGCTCCCGACCGGGCGGGGCGCTATTGGGTGACCTTTGACGACGGGACAAAAATGGGACTGTACCGCCAGACGGTGGAGGATTTCGCCCTCTATTCCGGCAAGGAGCTGGACGAGCAGGAGATGGAAGCCCTCCGCACCGCCGCCGGGCAGATGTCCGCGAAAATGCGGGCAGTCCGCATCGTCTCCGCCGCCAGCGTTTCCCGCCGGGACTTGGAAGCCCGGCTGGTGCGCAAGGGGGAAGACCCCCGGCAGGCCAAAGAAGCGGTTGCGTGGATGGAAGACCTCCATCTGGTGGACGACCGGGCGACGGCGGAGCAGGTGGTGAGCAGTTGCATTTCCAAGGGCTACGGCCTTGCCCGCGCCAAGCAGGCGCTCTACGAGAAGCGTATACCCAAGGAATACTGGGACGAAGCGCTTGCGGACTACCCAGACCAGACGGAAAAAATCACGGCGTTTCTGAAAAGCCGCCTGGACGCGGACTCCGATGAAAAGCAGGTCAGGCGTGCCGTGGATGCCCTGATTCGACGGGGTCACAATTACGGAACCATCCGGCGGGCGCTGGACGCGCTTTCCTTTGACACAGAAGATTTTCCGGAGGAATTCTGAATTATGGCAAATATTGGTTTTATCTCCCTCGGCTGCGCCAAGAATCAGGTGGACTGCGAGCGGATGATGTATCGGGTGCAGGAGGCGGGACATACCGTCAAGTCGGACATTGTCGGCAGCGACGTGGTGGTCATCAACACCTGCGGCTTTATCGACTCGGCAAAATCCGAGGCCATCGACTACATTTTGCAGACCGCCGCTTTGAAGGCGGAGGGGCTGGTGGGCAAAATTCTGGTCACCGGCTGCCTGTCCCAACGGTATCAGGGGGACATTCTGAAGGAAATGCCGGAAGTGGACGGCATTCTGGGTACCGGGAGCTACACGGAAATCGTTCCCGCCATTGAAAAGCTGCTGGAAGGGGAGCAGGTGGTGGACTTTGGTTCCATCGACGCACCGGAAGTGGAAACGGGACGCATCATGACCACGGCGGGGCATTACGCCTTTATCAAAATCGCCGAGGGCTGTGACAACCACTGCTCCTACTGCGTCATTCCCTCCCTTCGGGGCAAATACCGCAGCCGCCAGATGGACGACGTGCTTTACGAAGCCCGGATGCTGGCGAGCAGCGGCGTGAAGGAGCTGATCGTGGTCGCCCAGGACACCAGCCGCTACGGCACGGACTTGCCCGGCCACAAGCGGCTTCTGCCGGAGCTTCTTCGGAAGCTCTGCGAGATCGATGGACTGCACTGGATCCGCGTCCACTATGTCTATCCTGACGAAATCGACGACGAATTCATTCAGGTCATGGCTTCCGAGCCGAAGATCGTCAAATATCTGGACATCCCCATCCAGCACTGCAACAGCAAGATCCTGAAGCTGATGAACCGCCGGGGCGACGGGGCGTTCCTGAAAGCCCTGTTCGCAAGGCTGAGAGCCGGAATTCCCGGACTGGTCATCCGCACAAGCCTGATCACCGGCCTGCCCGGTGAGGGGGAGGAAGAATTTGCTGAGCTGTGCGATTTCCTGCGGGAAGAACGTCTGGAGCGGGTGGGCGCCTTTGCGTTCTCGCCGGAGGAAGGCACCCCCGCCGCGCAGATGGAGCATGTGGACACGGACACCGCCGTCAAGCGGGCGGAGATCGTGGAAATGCTGCAATCGGAGATCATGGACACCTACAACGCCGAAAAGCTGGGCAAGACCATGGAGGTTCTGGTGGACGGCTACGACGAGGAAAGCGGGCAGTTCTACGGCCGCACCTTCGCCGACTCCCCGGACATTGACGGCCGGGTCTGGATCGCGTCCGACGAGCCGGTTCATGAGGGCGATTTTGTTATGGTAAAAATTGACGGCTGCACCGACGGTGATCTGTGCGGCTATGTAGTGGAGGAAGAAGCATGACGCTGGCAAGCAAAATTACGCTGGTGAGGGTGGCAATGATCCCGGCGTTTATGGTGACCATGTACTTATCCGGCGGCGTGCCGGGGATGTGGATGTACATTTCCCTCGCTATTTTTATCGTTGCCAGCCTGACGGATTCCTTGGACGGCTACATTGCCCGACATTACAATCAGGTCACGGATTTTGGAAAATTCCTTGACCCTTTGGCTGACAAGCTGCTGGTGATCGCTGCCATGTGCATGTTCTGCCAGTGGGGCGTGTTCCCCGCCTGGGCGCTGATGATCGTGCTGACCCGGGAATTTGCCGTGACGGGACTGCGGCTGATCGCCGTCCAGAAGGGGCATGTGATCGCCGCCGGATGGAGCGGCAAAGTCAAGACTGCCAGCACCATGGTAGGGCTTTGCGTGATGATGGCGCTGCCCGGTATGGCCGTGCTCAACTGGGTCGTCATCGGCGTCATTGTCGTCACCACGGTCTATTCCGGCGCGGAATATTTTGTTAAGAATTGGAAATGCCTGTGGAGCTGAAAAGAAAGCGCTGTCATCCCGCTGCGGCGGGATGACAGCGTTTTTGCGAAAAAATATCCGCCCTTGCAACGTTTTGACCGGCTCAATCGTTTCTTAACCGAGAGGAGGGGAAGGCAAATGCCTACTTTGCTGCGCACCAACAAAGAAATCATGGAAATCTATGACCGTCAGGTAGACACCGTTTACCGTGTCTGCTACGCATACATGAAAAACGCCCCGGAAGCAGAGGATATGACCCAGGAGACCTTCCTGCGGCTGATGTCCAACGGAAAGCCCTTTGCAGACCAACGCCACGAAAAGGCGTGGCTCATCATCACGGCGTCAAATCTCTGCAAGGACACCCTGAAAAAGTGGTGGCGAAAAAATGAGAACATAGACGATTACACGTCCCTGCCCCAGGAGCGGACGGAGACGGGAAATGACGTGCTGGACGCCATTCTGGCGCTGCCTCAGGACTACAAGGACGTCGTCTATATGTACTACTACGAGGGATACACCACTGCGGAGATCGCTGCCCACCTGAATTGTCCGGAAAGCACCGTCCGCAGCCGTCTGTCCCGGGCAAGAAAGCAGCTTATGACCATGTTAGGAGGTGCTGACAGATGAAAAGCCAAGTGATTTGTGACGCTTTGAACACGGTCAACCCCACTTCCGCCCAGATTGCCAGAATGCGCGCGGCTCTGGAAGCCCAGCTTCCCGCCGAAAAACCCCATCGCCGGGGCGCACATCAGCAGAAAGCATCGACTTCCCGCTGGTGGACGATCATTCCCGCCGCCGCGGCGCTGTTTGCGGTGGTGCTGCTGGGTATTTTTGTCATCGGACGGATGGATAAGGCTTCGCCGTCCGTGTCCAATGTCCCCGCCGCGCCGCTGACGCTGGAAAGCCTCCGATCCTCGGCGAATTACAAGGCCAGCATGGAGATCAAGGACTACGTCCAGAGCTACAACGCAACAGGCGACGTAGACGAAACCCTCTCCGAAGCCTACCGCGCCTACGGCTGCCGGAACACGGAAATGGCGCAGAAGGTGGACGAAATCTGCACAAAATATGGCCTGAACAAGGTCGGAAACGGGATTTCCCCGGATACGACCGAAGAAATGTTCACTGCACTGAATGTCAGAAGCATGGTCAAGGACTCCGGGAACGGGGACGTGACCACCAGCAACCCCAGCTATTCTGCCGACGGCAATTTTGAGTTCTGGGGCGCGACCACGGTCAGCGGCGTGGACTACCCCATAGAATACCGGGCGTACCGCGCCATGAAGCAGACCCTCTCCACGGCTTACTGGGAAATCGAGAATACCAGCGGCTACCAGTGGTCGAATTTCGTCACCACCGCCGGGACGGACGTTCTCATTGCCGTGGGGCAGAACAATTCCCTTGTGCTGACGGACACCGGCGACTCCGTTGTCGTGATCGTGGTGATGAACGCCACGACGGGAGACAGCCAGACGGGAAAGGCGACGCTGGAAGCCTTTGCCAACACCTTTGACCTGTCCCTCGCGCCAAGAACCCGGAACGACCCCGCCGAAACCACCGCCCCCACCGAGAACGCTACCGCGATTCCGGAAGCCTACCAGCCGCTCATCGCCAAATATACCACCGCCCTTACGGAACACTGGGGCGGGGAGGAATGCATCAACGCGGATATCAGCCTTCTGGTGAGCTACGTAACCACCCCCAGCGAGCTGGGCTATGCGCTCCTTGATCTGGACAATGATGGTACGGACGAGCTTATCATCACCAACGACGCCGAACGGCAGGTCATTTACGACCTGTATTCTCTGGTGGACGGCAATGTGGTGCATGTGTTCACCGGCTGGGATCGGAATTCCTATGAGCTGCGGGAAGGATACCGCATCCTGAACATCGGGTCGAACAGCGCTGCGTCCACGGACTATGTGTACTGCCACCTGAGCAAAGGGCGGCTGGTCACGGACAGCCTTATCCGGTTTGACGCGATGCAAGACCCGGATCACCCATGGTTCCGGGGGACGGGCGAGAATGATCTTGCGCCGATCACCGACGAAAACTGGACGGAGGATGAAATTTACAGCGCTGCTGCCAGTCTTCCCATAGCCATCACGCCATTCGCAGAAAACAGTGCCGAGAGCTATGACCCGGAACTGGCCGATTACAAGGCGTATCTTTCCGCAGTTGCCACGGATCAGACAATCGTCGTAAATTACTATGCACTTCGTGATCTGGACGGCGACGGGCAGGATGAACTGCTGCTGTTTAACAGGGACTGGGGACTTTGTAAAGTGGCAGTCGTTCAGAACGGCACTGCACGGGAGATTCTGAGCGGGTTCCTTTATTTGTGTGCTGGAAATGTTCTGGAGTACTTGAGCGGAGGCTCCGGCGGAACCGGCACCACCTATTATCAGGTGGAAAACAAAACAGCAGTCCCGATAGAGAGCATTGCTTACATTAACTACATCGATAACGTCAAATGGTACCGGGACAGAGATTTTGACCCCCTAAAGCAAGACCTGACACCCATTACATACGAAGAATATCAGCGCATTGCGGACACCTATCCCCGCATGACCATGAGCGATTGCAACGCGAAGGCACTCCCGGAGATATAACATGACGAAGGCGGGCGTTTACGCCCGCCTTCGATTTTGACTGGATTTTTCCGCTGACCTGTGATATAATGTCCGCGCATTTCAACATACAAGCGAGGGAAAACCATGAACGATAAGGAAATCGGCGAGATCCGGCGGCATCTGCGGCGGGATCGCAGCAATATCACGGCCATTTACGGCTGCTATGTGAACGACAACAAGGAAGTCATCTCCGAGTTCCGCCAGAGTACCGGCATCATGCCGGAAAATGAATCCGACAAATATTTTGCCCTTCTGCGCCGCTCCCTTTCCGGCGCCATCGGCAAGAATCTCATTGACATCACCTTCAAGACAAGTCAGGTGGCAGGCTCCCCGGAGCATAAAGTGCTCATGGACTTGCGGGAAACCAAGCTGGCGGACGACGCACTTCGCCGGGAATTCTGCCAGAAGATCATCGACACCGTCACCATCGAGGGCAACTACCTGATTCTGTTGTGCTGCGATAGCTACGACATTCCCTTCAAGAGCAAGGACGGCGATTCTCAGGCGGACAATTCCGACGAGACCTACACCTTCATCCTCTGCGCCATCTGCCCCGTCAAGCAGACCAAAGCGAATCTTCACTACGTTCCGGAGGAAAAGCTGTTCCACGACGGCGCGATGAACCAGATGGTCTCCGCCCCCGCGCTGGGTTTCCTGTTCCCGGCCTTTGACGACCGGGCGACCAACATTTACAACGCCCTGTACTACACCCACGACATCACGGCGTCTCAGGACGCGCTGATTGAGGCGGTGTTCAACACCCCGGTGCCACAGCCCGCCGCCGAGCAGAAGAAGTCCTTCGAGGCGCTGCTCACCACGTCGCTGGGGGATGATTGCAGTCTGGACGTGGTGCAGACCGTCCACGACCAGCTGTGCCAGCGCATCGAGCTGCACAAGGAAAGCAAGGTGCCGGAGCCGCTGATGATCTCCAAGGAGGACGTGAAGGAGGTGCTGACCTCCTGCGGCGTTTCCCAGGAGCATCTGGCAAAATTCAGCGTGGACTACGACGAGACCTTCGGCTTCGAGGCCGACCTGCACCCCAAGAATATCATCGACAACAAGCATTTTGAGGTGAAGACCCCGGATGTGGTCATCAAGGTTGACCCCGCCCGGAGCGACCTGATCGAGACCCGCGTCATCGGCGGCGCGAAGTACATTCTGATTTCCGCCGACGAGAACGTGGAGGTCAACGGCGTCAACATCAACATCAGCGACCCCGAAAAGGAAACGGCCGCTGTCTGAGCGAAAAATTAGCCCTGCACCGGAAGGTGCAGGGCAAACCTATGTAGCTTACTTTTTGGAATTTTCCATAGCGCCGACGATGATATCGACGCACTGGTCAATGCCGAGGACGCCGGAATTCAGGCAGATGTGGTAATTCTGGGACTGACCCCAAGTGCGGCCGGTGTAGTGCTGATAGTTTACGCGGCGGCGCTTATCCTTCTCATTCAGCCGCGCTTCCGGGCTCTTGTCGGACTCGCCATACAGATGGACAATGCGGTCGGCGCGGAAGGCCATGTCCGCGAAAATAAAGGTGTGCAGAGCGTCATGACGATCCTTCAGAATATAGTCCGCGTTCCGGCCGACAATGACGCAGGCGCCCTTCTCCGCCAGCTGAAGAATGACGCTGCACTGGATATTCCACAGAAAATCGGCTGTGGACAGGCCATTCATCACGCCGGGAACGCCCTGGGGGGCGAAAGCGTAGGAAAACAGGCTGGTGCTGGGGGATTGTTCACCATGCTCCTCCACGAATTTTGGGGCGAAGCCGGACTCCAGAGCGACCTGATTGACCAGCTCCTTGTCATAGAAGGGAATGCCCAGCCGCTCGGCGACCTTGTGGCCGACGGTGCGTCCGCCGGAACCAAACTCTCGGCTGATGGTGATGATTTTCTTTTCCATAAAGAACCTCCTTCGGAGAATGCAGTGGCTTCTCCTATCCGTATTATAGTAAAAATGCTGTCAAATGTCAAGAATCGGTTCGCCGGTTTGGCAGAATTGCTGACGGTGCTTTCTCAGAGCGACTTCTTGCCGCCGTATACCCGGTCAATTTCTTCCAAAATGTCCGCGTCGGCGGGACAGAAGGTGAAATGATTCGTCTCACTGGGGTGAATCCAGCGCAGGGCGTTGTGCTCCAGCGCCTGCGGGACACCCTCCACAATAACGCAGTGGAACAGCGTCAGACGGATGAAAATGTCCGGGTATCTGTGCTCGACCTGCATAAATTGGTCGCGGACATCCAGCTTGACGGCCAGCTCCTCCATGCACTCCCGCCGGAGCGCCTGAGGCAGCGTTTCGCCCGCTTCCACCTTGCCGCCGGGGAATTCCCAGAGCAGCCCCCGAGCCTTGTTTTCCGGGCGCTGGCAAATCAGAAATTTATCCTTGTCCCAAATCAGTCCCGCTACGACCTCAATCGCCTTTCTGCGGGTCAGCACCATGGCGGAAATGGGGGAGGCGGGAACCGTTCCGGACACCGTTTCCATGGTTTCCGTCCCGGCGCGGCCGTCCCGGATGTTCACGTTCCAATGCCCATCCGGCAGGGCAATGGGGACGGGCTGGGTATCGGCGTTGAAGACGGCGAAAATCTCTCCCTCCGGTTCGTCGATATGGAACGCCACGCAGTGTTCATTTTCGCAGTACACCGGGTGGACGTGGTACTGAACTTCCTCCCGCGTAGAAAGGCGAAGCGCCCCGTGGGCTTTCCGGAAGGCAATCAAGCCCTTGTAATAGCTGAGAACGTCCTGATATTCCGGCTTGTCCAGAGTCGCCCATTTCAGGGAATTGACGCTGTCCGGGGAGCGGTAGCTGTTGTCATCGAAGCCGCCGTGCTTTCCGGGCTTGGTGCGAAGCATTTCCTCACCGGCTTGCAGGAAGGGGACGCCCTGGGACAGCATATAAAATGCGGCGGCGAGGTTGTTCATCCGAATCCGGGTCACGACGGGAGCACTTGGGGCGGTGAGGGCGATGCGGTCAAAGAGGGTGGTATTGTCGTGGCAGGAGGCGTAATTCACGCACTGATCGGGCTGAGCCGCCCAGGATGGCATCCCCATGAAGCAGGCTTCCAGCGCCTCTTTGGGTACGACTGCACCGGCGATAAATCCCGGCGCGGTGCTATCAAAGGTAGAACCCCGCAGCAAATCCCGGATGGTGTCGCTGAAGAAGCCGAAGCCGGGAACCAAAGCGGAATTGGTCTGCTCCGCAAGCTGGACACCGGGCTTGGTCAGTTCGGTCTTCATATCCCAGCCCTCGCCGTAAAAAATCACGTTGGGGTGCTTCCGGTGGACGGCGGCCATGATCTCGTTGATGGTCACGGTGTCGAGAAGGCTGGCGATATCGAAGCGGAAGCCGTCCATGTGGTACTCGTCCGCCCAATAGCAGACGGAATCTACAATGTATTTGCGCACCATGCTCCGCTCGGAGGCGGTGTCGTTGCCGCAGGAGGAGCCGTTGGAGTATTCGCCTTTGCTGTTAATACGGCTGAAATAGCCGGGGACGATCTGGTTGAAGCAGAATGTCCCGGCGTCGTACACATGATTGTACACCACGTCCATGACCACGCTCAGACCGTTGTCGTGGAGTGCCTTGACCATCCGCTTCACTTCCGCCACCCGGACGGCGCCGTGAAACGGGTCGGTGGCGTAGGAGCCTTCGGGGACGTTGTAATTCACCGGGTCGTAGCCCCAGTTGTATTGGGGATGGGGTTGGCTCTCGTCGGTGAAGCCGAAGTCATACATCGGCAGGAGGTGGACATGGGTGACGCCCAGCGCCTTGATATGGTCAAGGCCGGTGGGATGGCCTCCACGGGTTTTCGTGCCGGTTTCGGTCAGGCCAAGAAATTTGCCCTTGTGTGCAATGTGAGCGCTGGGGTCGGAGGACAGGTCGCGGACGTGCAGCTCGTAAATAACGGCGTCGGTGATGGACTTCCCGGCGTGGGGGTCGGCGTCAGCGTCCCACTGCGGGGGATTGACGGAGGATAAGTCCAGGATCATCCCACGGCAGCCGTTGACGCCGGTGGTTCTGGCGTAGGGGTCGCAGACCTCCCGGGTCTGGCCGTCCACGGTAACGACGTAGGTGTAGTAAATGCCGTTCAGGTTGCCGACCCGCTCCGCCGTCCAGGTGCCGCAGACGTCCGGCTGCATCCGAAGCTGGGCAAGAAGGTCGTCGGCGCCCGGGTCGCCGCTGCGGTACAGGCGGATGGAAACGGCTTCGGCCGTGGGCGCCCACAGGCGGAAAGTCGTCTTTTCCGGCGTCCAGAATGCGCCTAAATTTCCGGAATAGGTGTATTTTTCTTCAAATTCCTGAGAAGAATATTCTTCGTACATAACGGCGTCTGCTCCTTATTTTGACCGGAAAAACCGGAAATCGTTTCCTCAAGTATAGCACAGTCTGTGGTGGAAGTAAAGAAAAAGGGGCGTCTGTAAGGAAGCTTTACAATTTGGCGGTAACGATTTTTACATGGATTGGATAAAGTAAAGAGGAAACAGAGATGATAAAGAAAAAGGTATCCCGGCGGGATACCACAGGAGGAAAAATATGACTTACGAACAAATCAAGCAGGATGAAGCGGTCAGGGTGTACATCGACCAGGCGGACGCGTCGCTGAAAGCCCTTGGCTTTACGGAGCACAGCTTCCAGCACGTGACCCGGGTCGCCCAGACGGCAGGCTGGATCCTGGAAACACTGGGCTACCCGGAAAGAACCGTGGAGCTGGTAAAAATTGCCGGATATCTCCACGACATCGGCAATGTGGTGAACCGGGTGGATCACAGCCAGAGCGGCGCGGTGATGGCGTTCCGGATCCTGGACAGAATGAATTTTCCGCCGGAGGAGATCGCCGCCATCGTCACGGCCATCGGCAACCACGACGAGGGCACCGGTCAGCCGGTGAGCGCATTTGCGGCGGCGCTGATCCTGGCGGACAAATCCGACGTCCGCCGCTCCAGAGTGCGGGACAAGGCCACCGTGGCGCTGGACATCCACGACCGGGTGAACTACTCCGTGACGGACTGCCACCTGGAATTTGACGAGCAGCGCACCAGCATCCGCCTGATCCTGTCGGTGGATACGGAGCTTGGTTCCGTGATGGAGTATCTGGAAATTTTCATGAAGCGGATGCTTCTGTGCCAGAAGGCGGCGCAGGCGCTGGGACTGACGTTCCATCTGGTGATCAACGGCCAGCTGCTGGTATAAAATGACTGCCCGGCGTCGATTTGACGCCGGGCGGTTTTGATCATCAAAGCCGGGAAATGCAGTCGCGGATACGCGCCGCGGTACGGTCGTAGCCCAGGATCTGCATGATGGTATACAGGTCGGGGCTGTCGGTCTTTCCGGTGACGGCCTGCCGCAGGAAGGTGGAAACGTCGGCCACGGTGCCGGGGAAGGCGGCGGGGTCTGCCTTGTAGGCCTTCATGTCCGTGGTGAAGCCGATGGCCTCGGTGATCTCCTTGACCTTGGCAAACCACGCGGCGGAATCGTCGGCAAAATCGTAAACACGCAGGAAACGCTCCAGCACATCCCGGATGACGGTCTTGGAGAATTTCTCGTCCCAGACGGGCGCTTCCAGATATTCGTCGTAGAAGAATCCCATGTAGGGCTTGGCGTCCTTCCAGACGGCAAGGTCTTTTCTCGGCTTCTTACCGCCCCGGCCGATGGCGAGGATTTTCTTCGCGTAGTCGGGGTCTGCCTCCAGCTTGGCGGCAAAGTCGGTATCGAACTCCTTTGCCCAATCCAGCAGCTGGGCGTACACGTCCTCCGCGGTCATGCGGGAAATGACGTTTTTCGACACGTCCACCAGCTTGGCATAGTCGAACAGGCTCCCGGCGGGGTTCAGCTTCTTGGGGCTGAACTTGAAGGATTCCATGTCCGCGTCGGGGTTTGCCCGCCGCCAGTCCTCGAAATTGGAGTTCAGCACGGTCATGATATATTCCCGCACGGAGGGGATGGGGAAGCCCTCGGCCTTGTAGTAGGTCAGCGCCAGCTCGGGATCCTTGCGCTTGGACAGCTTCCGCTTGGAGTTGCCGTCCATCTTCATCAAAGGTCCAATGTGGACGTACTTTGGCAGCCTGAAGCCCAGCGCCTGAAACAGCTGAATGTGGAAGGGCAGGCTGGGCAGCCATTCGTCGCCCCGGACGACATGGGTGGTGCGCATGAGGTGATCGTCCACGGCGTGGGCAAAGTGGTAGGTGGGGATGCCGTCGGACTTGAGAAGCACGTGATCGACGTTGTTCTCCGTGATGGTCAGCTTGCCCTTCACCAGATCGTCAAACTTGAACTGGCGGTCAATGCTGCCCTCGGAGCGGAACCGCAGCACCCAGGGATTCCCGGCGGCCAGCTGCGCCTGAATGTCCTCCATGGGGCGGTCGCGCCAGACGGCGTATTTGCCGTAGTAGCCGGTGGTCTCCTTGTTCGCTTCCTGCTTTTCCCGGAGGGCGGACAGCTCATCCTCCGTGCAGAAGCAGGGGTAGGCCTTGCCCTCGGACACCAGCTTCTTGGCGTAAACATGGTAGATCGCGGCTCTCTGACGCTGACGATAAGGGCCGTAAGCGCCGTCGTCGCCGTCCACGGTTGCGCCTTCGTCAAAGCGGATGTTGTAGAATTTCAGGGTGTTGATGAGTACTTCGACAGCGCCGGGAATCTCCCGCTTGGCGTCGGTATCCTCCACCCGGAGGTACAGCACGCCGCCGGACTGGTGACTCATCCGTTCCGAAATCGTACCCTGCACCAGATTGCCCAGATGGACAAATCCGGTAGGGGAGGGAGCCATCCGGGAGACCACCGCACCCTCAGGAAGCTCGCGGGGGGGAAACCGGACTTCCAGATGCTCAGGAGTTTCGGTCACGTCGGGAAAAAGCAATTCGGCAAGCGCCTGATAATCCATAACTAACTACCTCTTTTTCTTGGGAAACTCTGGTGAAATCGTCTTCGGCTGGGCGGCGAATCTTTTGCCCCATCCGTGCAGTTCTGAAAGCGGGAAATACATACAGTATTCCTCCGCTTCCAGAACTTTCGGCTGAGCCAAAATCTTCGGCCGCCAGCTCTCGCCGATTTCATCAGAGCTTCCCTTGCTTTCTAGGACAAAGTATAGCATAGGGCAGGGGAGAAATCAAGTGGACACAATTGCTTTCCTTTGCCGTAAAATACCCCCTTGCGGAACCTCCCGGGCTGTGCTAGAATAGCGCTATAGATTTGAAAAAAGGAATGTGACGACCATGAGCGAGGTTATTACCGAAACTGCTGCACCGAAAAAGAGAATGCTCTCCGGCATCAAGCCCTCCGGAGATCTGACCCTGGGTTCTTACTTAGGCGCTGTAAAAAATTGGGCGGAACGCGCCAACGACTATGACTGCTTCTATTTCATGGCTGACCTTCACGCCATTACCGTGCGCCAGAATCCCGCGGATCTGCGCAGGCGGACGCTGGAGCAGCTGGCGCAATACATCGCCTGCGGCCTTGACCCGGAAAAGAACACCCTGTTCATCCAGAGCCATGTCCACCAGCATGCGGAGCTGGGCTGGGTGCTGGACTGCTACGTCATGTTCGGCGAGCTGAGCCGCATGACCCAGTTCAAGGACAAGTCCGCCAAGAACGCGGACAACATCAACGGCGGCCTGTTCACCTATCCCGCTCTGATGGCGGCGGACATCCTGCTGTACCAGCCCGATCTGGTGCCCGTGGGCGAGGATCAGAAGCAGCACGTGGAGCTGTGCCACACCATCGCCCGCCGGTTCAACGGCATTTACGGCGACGTGTTCAAGCTGCCGGAACCCTTCGTCCCCAAGGTCGGTGCGCGGATCATGAGCCTGACCAATCCCACCGCCAAGATGTCCAAGTCCGAGAATGAGGACACCGGCCGTATCCTGCTGATGGACACCCCCGAGACCATTATGCGCCAGTTCAAGCGTGCCATCACCGACTCCGACACGGAGAACTGCGTCCGCTTTGACCGGGAGAATAAGCCGGGCGTGGCCAACCTGATGGCCATTTACTCCGCCGTCACCGGCAAGACGTTTGATCAGATCGAGACGGAGTTCGCGGGCTGCGGCTACGGCAAATTCAAGCCCGCCGTGGGCGAGGCGGTGGTGGAGACCCTGCGCCCCATCCGGGAGGAAGCGACCCGCCTGATGAAGGACAAGGGCTACCTGGAAAGCGTCTACAAGGCCGGCGCCGAGAAGGCAGGCTATGTTGCCGAGAAGACTCTGCGGAAGGTCTACAAGAAAGTGGGCTTTGTGGCAAGATAATGGCTGACGAGAAATTGACCCCGGAACCGGACATCTACGACCGGGAGGATCAGTGCCGCAAGTCCATCCGCACGGTGGGGAAGGCCGTTTTCATGCGGCTGCTTGTGACGGCGCTGCTGATTTTTGTCCTGATCGGCAATGGAATGCAGGGCTGGGTCGTTGGCCTGATCGTATTCATTCTGGTCATCAATCTCACCGGAATGCTGCCTCTGGTGCAGGAGCTGCGGAAGCAAAGAAAGCTGTTGAAGGAAATCCTCGACCAGGAAAAATAAAATTTACCCCGTAAGCATACGCTCACGGGGTGTTTTCTGCCATTGCGGCATAATCCGGAAGGCCATAGCCCCGGATGTGAATTTCGCCCAGAGGGATGACGCGGTAGGCAACGGCGTCGTCCCGGTTGCCCTCGATGACCTTTACGAAGGGCCACTTTGTCCCGACCACGATCCCTACATGGTCAGCCCAGCCGGTGCAGTCGCCGGGGCGCTTTTCGTCCCAGTCGTAGAAGATGATATCGCCGGGGAGGGGCGTGTAATTGTCGTCCTCCTGCCAGCGGCCGAGCGAGTCGAACAGGCCGATGAGACGCTCACAGCTGCATTCCGTGGGGATAATGTCCGTCAGGCCGCAGCGGATGGAAACGGCGCTGACGAAGGTGGCGCACCAGCTGTCGGTATACTGCACGGTGTAGTTCTGCGCCAGCGGCTCGTGGGCGTTGTACAGATCAATGATGGTTTCATGGCTTCCGTCCGATTCCCGGCAGCCGAGGTAGCCTTCGGCGGTTTGAACCACCTGCATCCGAAGCGCCGCTTCTCCCTCCGAGACCTTCCGGTAAAAGCTCCATGGCTCCAGCGCGTAGTGAGCGGCAATGGCCGCTATGAACAGCAGAAGCACCAGAAGAGGGAGAATGGTGTCTGATTTCGGCTTGTTTTTGGTAATCACGTTGTGTCCTCCTGCAACAGCGTTTTCCCCATTCTACCACAATATACCCTTTTCCGCAACGAAAAAATACGCCGGATTCGTCTCAGCACGACGAAAACCGGCGTATTTTGCTACAGAAAAAGATACAATCCCAGCGTCAGCAGAGCAAAATTCTGGTCTTCCTCGCCGCTGCCGGACATGAGCAGAAGCAGCAGCACGACCATCAGGTCTTCCATGCAGAAGTCCTTCGGCAGAAGCTGGTGCAGGAAATTGCCGATACCCAAAAAGGAATCCTGAGGCGGCTGCTGTTGGGGTTTCCGCCGGGGCGGAGGCGGGGGAGCGGGACGCTCCTGTCTGCGCGGATTGGTGCAGGGGGGACTCTTCTGGCAGGGTGGCTTCTCCTGAGGCGGCGGCGGAGAAAAATCGGGATTCCGGCGAGGCGGTTCCTGTCGGGGCGGTTCCGGCCGGGATGGCGGCGGGGGCTGAGGGACGTCTGCCGGCCGGCGGCGATAGCTGCCGTCGGGCTGGGGAATATAGCGGTTGTACATTCTGCGTCACCTCCCGGTCAGCATTTCCAAACCCCCGGCATTGAGAAACGCCGAGGCAAGCCGCGCCATTTTTGCCGCGCGCATGGCTTTTTCCAGCTTGGCGGTGCGCTCCCGGCTTATGTAGGGGGAGAGCGCCCGTAGCAGCGCCTGCTGGTTTTTGTCGATGCCGGACTGCCGGGACATCCCGGCGAGCTTCTGCATGACGGAAAAATCCGGAAGTGCCGGCGGGGCAGGCTCCGGCGGCTGCTCCGGCCTTCCCTGAGGTTCCGGCGGCGGGCTCATGGCCTGGGCCATGGACATGATCTGCTGCATCATCTGGGGGTTGCTCAGGATCGCCCCCAGCTTTTCCTCCATCTCGCTCATTTGCCGCCTTCCACTTGGGACAGCAGCTTTTTCGCCTCCGGGGTCGCGAGAAATGCGGCGATGGTCTTCTGCGCCCGGTCATAATTCCCGGCGGATACGTCTGCCATGGCGCTGTTGATTTCGTTTGCGTTAAGCTGCCGGAGCGATGCGAGCAGCTGCTGTCCCGCAGGGGACTGGACGAAGCGCATGATCTGCGCAAGCTCCTGTGAATTGGGTGTGGGCTGCATAGGCTTACCTCCCTGGGGTGGTGAAACTTCTGCTATAGCATATGCGCCCGCAGGGAAAAATGTACACAAAAATCAGTCGTCTATTTTGACGAAAACACATGGCAAAACCTGCCAATGTATGATATAATCCCAGAAAGACAAACTAAAGGCGGGAGCGATATGAAGATTCTGGTGCTGTCGGATTCCCATTCAGCCCTTCAGTTCATGCGGCAATGCGTGGAATCGGTGAAGCCCGATGCGATCATCCATCTTGGGGACTTTTTTGACGACGGCGTGGTCATCCATGAGGAAAACCCGGATACGCCATTTTACCAGGTGCCGGGAAACTGCGACCGGTTTCGCTGCCCGTCCTGGCAGCCGGAGACGCTGGTGCAGCCCGTGTTTGGGGTGAATCTTTTCATGACCCACGGACACAGGTACAATGTAAAAATGGGATTGGGCGCGCTGCTGAAGGACGCCCGGGCAAGCCGGGTGGATGGGGTGCTGTACGGACACACCCATCAGGCCGACTGCCGCCGGGAACCGGACGGCCTCTGGATCCTGAATCCGGGCAGCTGCGGCTACGGCGGGGGAACGGCCGGACTGATCCAGGTGGAAAACCGGGAAATCCTTTCCTGCCGGATCCTCAGGGACGAGGACTTGTGATCACCCCATGGTGGCAAGGAAAACCATGGCGCTGACAAAGCCGATTCCGGAGAGAATCGCGGTGACGATGTTCACCGCCTTCTCCACATAATAGTGCCTGTCGGCGGCGTTGGGGTAGGCGGGTTCACGGTAACGGCGAGCGGTCGGACGGGACAGAGTGTGTTGTTTCATTGGAAATACCTCCTTTTGTTTTTCTGACAACAGTATACAAAAGGTTCTGTCCAATAAACCGGACTAATTAAGCTTTTTTGAAAAAATTTTAGAAAAAAGCCGACGGCTTGCAACTCGTCGGCAAGTATGCTATAATACAGAAAACAGTTACCCGGAGGTATTTTATGGGAAAGACCGGTCAATTTGCGGAAAAGCAGACTGCCGTGCAGTCCGCCGGCTTTGAGAAATTCAAGACGGTGATGTCCAAAGTCAATTCCGTCATCAATCTTATCGGCGTCTGGCTGTTCCGGCTGAGAAAGTTCATCATGGCCGCGCCGGTGGTTTATGCTGCCCTCCGGCTGGCTTCCTATAATGGTCAGCATCTGCCGGAGCAGGTGGGGCTTGACCTGCAATCCACCGGCGAGTTTGCCATGACCGTGAGCCGTCAGCTGGCGGTGATGGGGCCGCTGGGGCTGACGGCGGCGTGTCTGCTGCTGATGTTCTGCTCCAGAAAGGCCATGTACCCCTGGGCGATCAGTATTTTCACCCTGGCGCTCCCGGTGCTGCTGCTGGTGAGCAATGTGTATCCGAGCTAAGGCCGCTTAAGAAATTCTTTTGCGTCTGTTCAAGGTTTCTTCACCAATCGCCGCCGGGGGTGTGGTATACTGTAGGTACAGAGGCGGAGACAGTGGGGAAAGCCGATGCCGTGGAAATATCCGCGGATAAGCCGACGGTGTACCCGTGACACGCTGTGTCCCGTGGAGAGAGAAAATTATCATTGTGCGGCGGCTCACGAAAGAGCCGCCGCGTGTTTTTTGAAAAAAGAAGTCCGCCGGAACCATCCGACGGACTTCTTTCTATTCGCTTTTGAGGTCCTGAACCTTTGCGTTTTTTCCAAAATATGCCAGAATGTAGCTGACGAAGGAAATGCCCAGAAAAATTGCGTCCACTGCCGCAATGACGCTTACCACCGTATCATCCGCAAGGGGAAACAGAACCAGCGCGATCAGGCTGATGAACAGGACGGTGGTGCAGATCTTTCCGGCCATCAGTGCGCCGGGAAGCATCTTGCCCATTTTCAGGTGAACCGCCCCCACAATCAGCTGAAACAGCTCCTTGACGACGAACAGCGCCAGCACCGGCAGCAGCTGGGGATGCTTCAGAGAAAGGCACACCGTCAGGGTGAACTGGGTGATCTTATCCGCCAGCGGGTCGAGGATTTTTCCCAGGGTGGAGACCATATTGAAGCGGCGGGCGACCTTTCCGTCGATCAGATCCGTCAGGCAGGAGACCGCCATGATCGCCCCTGCGGTGATATACTGATAGGCCTCGGTTGCGCCCAGATAGATGTAAATATACACGGGGATCAGCGCCAGCCGGAACAGGCTCAACAGATTCGGAATGGTGAATACTTCCTTTTTCCAGTCTATGATGTGCATGGATCATTCCTCCGAGGCGGGTTTGCCCTATATTATAGTCAGATTTTTCCCGTTTATCAAGGGTTCGGCCCTATGGGAGGAAAATTTTAATAAATTATCCATAAATTTTCATCCGGGGAGACTGTTCAGATTTGTCGCCAGCGGATAATGCAGCGCAAGGTGCTTCCAGGTGTGTTTATCCAGCGTCCCGGTCATGGGAAGGCCGCTCAAGATCTGGAAGGACGACAGAGAATCTGCCGTCGGTTCGTCCAGAATGCCGGAGTGGGTCGGCACGGCGACGCTCTTGTAGACGTCGGCAAGTACCGCCAGCATGGCCTGCGCCAGATAGATGTGAGGGCTGCGTTCTCCCCGGCGGATGACCTGGCCGGGGTTCATGATGATATCCACAGGCTGGGCGGCGTCAATACGCACGAGAGCAGGGGTATATACCCCGACGACGGCCTCCCAGGTCGCCTGATCGGTGACACCCGTCACCGGCAGACCGTGCTTGCGCTGGAAGGTGGAAATGGCGGCGGTGGTCTCCGGGCCGTAAATGCCGTCGGGAACGATGCGCAGATGGGTGGGGTCATCCTCGGCAATGACCCGGAGCATGGTCTGCAAGCTGCGGATGGGCTGACCAACAAAGGAAGATAGCGGTCTCATCGCGGCGCCTCCTGTCTTACGGAATCCTGATTCCCGGTGCTCAAATTATTTCCCGGGAATTGGGTCATGGTGGTGGTCTGGGAATACCGCGCCCTGGGCGTCGTCCCGCCAATGATAGCGGAGGTGTAGGGAAAATTCTCCGGGTCGCGCCAGCTGGTGGTTTCGATGCCGGAGAACTGGTCGTAAATCTCGTTCCACGTGTCGAAATTCACAATACCGGTCTCCGGCAGGCCGAACCGGCGCTGGGCGGCGATGACGGCATTGCGGGTGGCAGAGCCGAAAATCCCGTCGATGGTCAGGGGCGGAATTTCCGGGATGTAGGCGGAAAGGACGCTGAGCATGTATTGCAGATGCTCGACTTTTACGCCTCGGTCGCCCTGCTCAATGGGGTTGCTGGTCGCCCAGGAGATGGTGTAGAACCGCTGTCCTTGACTGCGCAGCTCCGCGAGGCTGGTCACGGCGACATAATAGCGAACAAGGGCATACCAGGTCTCCCGCCCGACGATGCCGTCCACGGCCAGGTTGGCGATCTCCTGGAATTTCCGCACGGCGGCTTCTGTCTGTGCGCCGAAGATGCCGTCCACAAGAGAGATTTTGGGAATGGCAGGGTAGTTCTGGGAGATCCGGTTCAGCTCCACCTGCACGACCACCACGCTGGGGCCGGTGGTTCCCCTGCGCAGGGCGGTGCCGGGGTAGGAGGAAGTGATGCCCCGGATGGGGGCGTTGTTCACGATCTCCACATTGCCGTAATAGCTGCGGAGAATCCGGACGCTGTCGTACCCCTGCCGCGCCAGATTCTGACTGCCCCACTGGCTTAAGCCCTCACAGGTGACGGTGGTGCCGTTGCAGAATTTGGCGGCCAGAGGCTCCACAAAGCCGGGGCGGCGAAGATAGTCGTCGAACAGCTCATCCACCAGCCGGGCGACGTTGGTAAAGTAGCTGCGCCCGTTGACGAAAAACTGGTCGTAGGCGGTGGAGCTGGTGATATCAAAGCTGTACCCCCGGCTGCGATAGAATTCCGTGTACACCCGGTTCAGGGCGAAGGACACAATGGCGAGGATATTGGCGCGCAGAGCGGCCTCCTCCCAGGTGGGGTAAATCTCGCTGGACGCTACGTTTTTCACGTAGTCCACAAAATCCACGGTGACGTTGGCGGCGTTGGACGACGGCGCGCCGAGATGCACCGTGATCCGCTGCGGGATATAAGGAATGACTTGGGGCATAGGTCACCTCCTACAGATTCTGGGGAGGCGTATTGAAAATTTCCGACTGATCCCACTGGTTCGGGAACTCCGACAGGGGGATCATCTCCAGATTCTGATTGGTGGTGGTATCGGCGAAAACCTGAAGATTTTCCGCCTCGATCTGCTCATAACCCTTCAGACGGGCGTAGAGATTCACGGCGGTGTAGGGCTTTTCCCCGGCCTCCGGCTCCTGACTTTCGGATTTATCCGGTACGGGGATATCAATGGGGGTGATCAGACCGTTCCGGTCGGTCAGGCGCATGGCAAGGGCGGTGCCGTCGGTGGCAGTGACCGCGATGGCCACGTTTTCTAAGGGGAACCGGGCGGTGCTGGTGTAGGCGCGTACCTGTATGTATCCTGTAGCTGACAACAGGATCCCTCCTTTCTCCTACCAGAATATGCGGCAGGGGAACGGAAGGTGACAGCGAAAAAATATGGGGCGGCGGAGACAGCAGTCCGTCGCCCCGTTTTTCACAGATACCCCTGCATCTGGCGGATGTTGGCGGTCTCGCAGTCCAGAAGCTTCTGGCTCAGGGTGTTGATCTGCTCGTCCTGCCGGCCGAACTGATGGAGGGTTTTCAACCCCTTGATCATGCCCTTGGTGTTGCCCTGGATCATCATGTCGGCGATCTTGGAGTCGGTGTTCCGGCCGTTGAGCTTCATCCGGGTCATGAGATTCGACCAGATCCGCACGGAGGGGTCAAGCTCGTCCATGTCCCAGCCCCGCTGGGTGGCGATGGAATGGGCTTCTGTTTCGATGGAATCATATTCCCGAAGCTGGGATTCCAGCGCCTTCCGAAGTCCCGGCCGCATACTGGTATCCAGCACGCTGCGAATGCCGATCTGCCCCATCTGGGTGGTTTTCAGGACGGAGGTCAGAATTTCTCTGCTGTTTTTCATAAAACATCACCGCGCTTAGTATGCACATCCCTGCCCCTGTCATGCATAAAATATGCAGATAGCTTAGGAAAAGGATGTGGTGAATATGTGCGCCATCAGCGGAATGATCAACCTTCCGGCACCTCCTAAAACCGTTCGCCAAATGCTGGAAACGATGCACCGCCGGGGGCCGGACGACCGGGGCGTGTATCGGGAAAAGGGGTGTACGCTGCTCCACGGGCGGCTTGCCATCATTGACCCGGAGGGCGGCCGTCAGCCCATGACCCTTGCCTGGGCGGGGGAGGAGTACACGCTGGTTTACAACGGGGAGCTGTACAATACCGAGCAGCTGCGCTATGAGCTGTCCGCCCTGGGACACAGCTTTCTGGGGCATTCCGATACGGAGGTGCTGCTCCATGCCTACGCCCAGTTCGGGGCGGCGTGCGTGGAAAAGCTGAACGGGATTTTTGCCTTCGCCGTGTGGGAAAAGCGCCGGGGGCGGCTGTTCCTCGCCCGCGACCGGATCGGGGTGAAGCCCCTGTTTTACAAGAGACACGACGGCGGGCTGCTGTTTGCCTCGGAGATCAAGACAATTCTGACATACCCCACCGTCCGGGCGGAACTGGACGAAAACGACGCTGCCCAGCTGATTCTTCTGGGGCCGGGGCGGCTGCCGGGAAGCGGCGTGTTCCGGGGAATTTCCGAGCTGGAGCCGGGCTGCTGCGGATATTTTGCCGACGGGGAGCTGCGCCTTTGCCGCTACTGGAAGCTGATGGACAGGGAACACCGGGATTCCTTCGACGAAACGGTGGAGAAGGTGCGCTTTCTGGTGACGGACGCCATCCGGCGGCAGATGGTGTCCGATGTTCCCGTCGGGACGTTTCTCTCCGGGGGACTGGATTCCAGCATTATCACCGCCGTCTGCGCGGGAGAAATGGCGAAAAAAGGGGAGCGGCTGAAAACCTTCTCCGTGGACTACCAGAACAACGACAGGTATTTTCAGGCGAACAGGTTCCAGCCCAATTCCGACGGAAGCTTCATCCGCCTGATGACGGACGTCTTGCAGACTGACCACCACTGGACGATCCTCGGCGCCGACGAGCTGGCACAGACGCTGGAGGAAGCCACCGTTGCCCGGGATTTGCCGGGAATGGCGGACGTGGATTTTTCCCTGCTGGCCTTTTGCGGGGAGATCCGGCGGGAGGTGAAGGTCGCCCTGTCCGGGGAATGCGCCGACGAGATTTTCGGCGGCTATCCCTGGTACCGTGACCCGGAGGTTCGCGCTAAAGAGGGCTTCCCCTGGGCGCAGAATACGGCGGATCGGGCGGCGATCCTGACGCCTGCGATCACCCTCGACCCGGCGGAATTTGTGATGGACGCCTACAACCAGACCTGCCGGGAAAGCGACATTCTCCCCGGCACCGCCGATCAGGAGCGGCGGATGAAGCAGATGGTGAACCTGAATTTCCGCTGGTTCATGCAGACATTGCTGGACAGGAAAGACCGGATGAGCATGTACCACTCGCTGGAAGTCCGCGTACCCTTCTGCGACTACCGGATCGCGGAATACCTGTACGGCGTTCCCTGGGAGTTCAAGGACTATCAGGGGCAGGAGAAAGGACTGCTGCGCCGGGCGGTGGAGGGACTTCTGCCGGAAGCGGTGCTGCACAGGAAAAAGAGTCCCTATCCCAAGACCTTTGACCCCCGGTACGAGCAGCTCATGGAATCCCGGCTGCAAACCGTTCTGGACGACCCCGCCGCGCCCCTCTGGCAGATTGTCTCGGCGGAGGAAGTGAGGAAGCTTCTGCACCGGGAGACGCACTGGCCGTGGTACGGCCAGCTGATGCGCCGCCCCCAGACCATCGCCTATCTGTGCCAGATCGACTTCTGGCTACGGCACTATTCCGTGGAGCTGGTCTTCTGAAGCCTCCTTTACCGGATTTTACGTTGACGATGGGGAAGGGGTGTGGTAGAATATGGCGGAAACGGAAGTTGACATCAGGGCGCACCAAGAAGAAGACGCTGCGCCCCGCAGCAGGAGGGCTGTTTATGCGCAAAACAAAAATTATCTGTACCATCGGCCCAGCCAGTGAAAACGAGGAAACGCTGACAAAAATGTGCCTTGCGGGCATGAATGTTGCGCGGCTGAACTTTTCCCACGGCACCCATGAGGAACACGAGCGGAAAATCGAGCTCATTAAGCGGGTACGTCAGAAGCTGGGGCTGCCCATCGCCATCATGCTGGACACCAAAGGCCCGGAGTACCGCATCGGAACATTTGCTTCCGGTAAGGTGGAGGTGAAAACGGGGGACAGCTTTACCTTTACCACCCGGGACGTGGCAGGGGACGAGACGAGGGTCAGCGTCAATTATAAAAATCTCCATAACGAGCTGAAGCCCGGCGACACCGTAACGGTGAACAACGGCATTGTCCGGTTTGAAGTGGAGAACATTGAAGGCACCGAGATCCACTGCAAATGTCTGGCAGGCGGCACGCTCAGCGACCGCAAGAGCATGTCCTTCCCCAATAAGGTCATGTCCGGCCCCTACATTTCCCAGCAGGACAGATCGGACATTCTGTTCGGCATCGCCCACGGTGTGGATTTCGTGGCCGCGTCCTTTGTCTCCACGAAGCAGGATGTTCTGGACATCCGCCGTCTGTTGGACGAAAACGGCGGCAGCGACATCGAGATCGTGGCGAAAATCGAAAACCGTTCCGGCGTGGACAATGTGGAGGAAATCTGCTCCGCCTGCGGCGGCATCATGATTGCCCGGGGCGACCTGGGCGTGGAGATCCCTTATGTGGAAGTACCCTCCGTGCAGAAGAAGCTGACCCGGATGTGCCGGATGCTGGGTAAGCGGGTCATCACCGCCACGGAAATGCTGGAATCCATGATCCAGAACCCCCGTCCCACCCGTGCGGAGATCACGGACGTGGCCAACGCCGTTTACGACGGCACCTCCTGCGTCATGCTCTCCGGCGAATCCGCCGCCGGTAAATACCCCGTGGAGGCGGTCAAGGCCATGGCGGAGATCGCCGAATACACCGAGCAGCACACCGGTTACAAGTCTCTGTTCCTGAAAACGGAGTATAACGGCCAGAACAACTTGGACTGCCTGTCCCACGCGGTGTGCTCCATGGCCATCGACGTCAACGCCAAGGCCATTGTGGTCTGCTCCGTGTCCGGCAAGACCGCCATGCTGGTCAGCCGGTTCCGCACCCCTGTGGATATCATCGGCATGACCATCGACCGGAAGATCTGGCGCAGACTGTCCATGAGCTGGGGCGTGACCCCGGTGATGGCGGACGAATTTCCCACCATGGACGTGATGTTCTACTACGCCCAGAAGGCTGCCGTGGATGTTCTGCATCTGAAGCCCGGGGACAATATCCTCCTCACCGGCGGCCCCGTCAACGGCCGGCACGGCAATACCAACACTATCAAAATCGAGACGATCTGATTGCAGAATGCCGCCGCAGCCAACGCTGCGGCGGCATTTTTTTGCATGTTGACCGAAAAAAGCGGCAAAAATTTTGGGAATATTCCCTATGTGAAATCGGCGCATTTTTGTGCTATAATAATGCTATAGGTGAGAAAATGCGGCGCTTTTTGGAAAGGATGGGGAATATGTATCAGGCAGGGGAACTGGTCGTTTACGGGATGCACGGGGTTTGCCGCGTGGTGAGCGAGGAGGAGAGGCTGGTGGATAAAAAGCGGCTGCATTATCTGGCACTGGAACCGCTGTCCAACGGAAATTCCCGGTTTCTGGTGCCGACGCAGAACGCCGCCGCCATGGCGAAGCTTCGCCCCGTTCTCTCTCAAGAGGAACTGGAAGCGATGATCACGTCGGAGGATGTGAAGTCCGGCCAGTGGATTCGGGAGGAAAACCAGCGGAAGCAGACCTACCGGGAGCTGATCGGCAGCGGCGACCGGAAAAGAATCATGCGCATGGTACATACCCTTTACCGTCACAAGGCCGACCAGACCGCGTCAGGGAAAAAGATTCACCTGTGCGACGAGAATTTCCTCCACGATGCGGAGAAGCTGCTGGTTGGCGAAATCGCCATTGTGCTGTGTCTGGAACCGGAGCAGGCAAGAGCATATATCCACAAAAATCTGAAAGAGGACGCCTGAGCGTCCTCTTTTTGTATCTTGCAGAAATAATCAGTCTATGCAGGTCAGGTATTTCTGATCGATGCCCTGAATGCCCAGTCCCGGTGCGTCGGAGACGGTGATGATCTTCTCGTCGAAAACAGCCCCGCCGAGAATCGGGTCTTCGCTGCACAGCACCGGGCCGTCCAGGTCTACCTTCGTGATGATGTTTTTGGCGCAGGCCAGATGCACGGCGGCATTGACGGAAATCTTCGCTTCCAGCATACAGCCGATCATGCACTCCACGCCGAAAACCTCCGCCGCGGAGGCAATTTTCAGGGCGTTGTAAATACCGCCGCACTTCATCAGCTTGATGTTAATGAGGTCAGCCGCGCCCATCTGCAAAATGGTCATGGCGTTTTCCGGGGAGAACACGGCCTCGTCCGCCAGCACCGGCACGTAGCTCCGTTCGGTGACATATTTCAGTCCGGCAAAGTCGTGGGCGCTTACGGGCTGCTCCACAAGCTCGATGTCCAGCCCAAGCTCCTGCATTTTGTTCAGAATTTTCACGGCCTGCTTGGGCGTCCACGCCTGGTTGGCGTCGATACGGATGACAATGTCCTTGCCAACGGCATTGCGCACGGCGCTGAGTCGGGCGACGTCCAGCTCCGGATTCACGCCGACCTTCATTTTCAGGCAGTCATAGCCCCGGGCAACGGCCTTCAGGGAATCGCTGACCATGGTGTCCGGGTCGTTAACGGAGATGGTGATATCGGTGACGATCTGCTTCCGCCCGCCGCCCAGGAGCTTGTAAACGGGGATGTTGTACAGCTGCCCGTACAGATCCCACAGCGCCATGTCCACGGCGGCCTTGGCGCTGGAATTGCCTACGATGCATTTCTGCACCGACTGGAGCAGCGGCTCCAGCTCGTCCACGTCCCGGCCGATGATGGTCTTGGCAATGTGATCCTGAATGGCGCCGATGATCCCACCGGTGGTGTCGCCGGTGATGGCGCCCGTGGGAGGGGCTTCACCGTAACCAACCGCGCCGCAGTCGGTTCGGATTTCCACAATGACGTCCTCCACACTGCCGACGCTGCGCAGAGCGGTTTTGAAGGGGGTGCGCAGGGGAACGCTGATGCGTCCCAGACGGACACTTGTGATTTTCATATTGGTCACCTTCTATAGTTTTTGATTGAGAAATTCGTCATTTTGCCATTTCGTACATGGCGGCGGCGATGATCTGCGCATTGCGCATCAGGCTGTCCACCGAGATGTACTCGTCCGGCTTGTGCTCCCGGATTTCCTCACCGGGGAAAATGGGGCCGAAGGCCACGATGTTGGGCAGCGCCTTGGCATAGGTGCCGCCGCCGATGGACTTGGGCTGACCCTCCAGCCCTGTCTGCTCCCGGTAGACCCGGAGCAGGGTGGAGACCAGGGGGCTGTCCTCGGGGACGTACAGCTTGGCCTTGTGGACTTCGGAGTCCAGAGTAAACCCGGCGGCGGCAAACTTGCCGTTGAGGATGGGCGCGCAGTCATCATAGCCCTTGGTGACCGGGTAGCGGTAGTTGATTTTCAGGGACAGCCGGTGTTCATCGCCGTCGATCACGCCGAGATTCAGCGTCAGGCCGCCGGAAACCGCGTCATGGAGGGCAATTCCGGCGGAAGCGCCGTCGGTTTCCATGCCAAGGGTCGTCGCCAGAAAATGCACCGCGTCGGCGACCTCCCCACTCAGGGGCAGGGTATCCAGCGCCAGCAGCAGACGACCGATGGCGTTTTTCCCCAGCTCCGGGGTGCTGCCGTGGGCGCTTTCGCCCTCGGCTTCCACGAAAAGACCGTAATCCGTGACGGTGAACCGTACCTGGGGCGCGGAGAGACCAGCCAGACGCTGCGCCAGCTCCCGGGGACATGCCAGCTTGGCGCAGGCGTGGGCCGGAACCACGTTGGGGGCAGTGCCGCCGTGAATGGACAGGAGCCGAACGTCGCCGGTCTGGGCATAGGCGTGGGAAAAGGTCACGTTGATAATGCCCTTTTCCCCGTTAATCACCGGGTATTCACCGTCCGGGGTGAAGCCCATGACGGGTATCTCGCCGCCGTTTGCAAGATAGTACTTGATATCATCGGAACCGGCTTCCTCGTTGCAGCCGAACAGGAGACGGATGCGGCGGCGGATGGGAAGCCCGGAATCCCGCAGAGCGGCCAGGGCGTACAGAGAGGCGATGGCGGGGCCTTTGTCATCCGTGGCGCCTCTGCCCCAGATTTTCCCGTCCCGCAGCTCGCCGCCGAAGGGGTCGCAGCTCCAGCCGTCCCCGGCGGGAACCACGTCCAGATGCCCCAGAACGGCGACCATTTCGTCGCCCTCGCCGTATTCGCACCAGCCCAGATGACCGTCCATATTTTCCGTGCGGAAGCCCAACTCCCGGGCGGTGTTCAGCACATGGACAAGGCTTTCACGGACGGAAGCCCCGTAGGGCGCGCCGTCCTCCGCTTCACCCTGAACGCTGGGGATTTGAATATTCTGCCGCAGCGTGGAAAGAAGCTGGGGCTTCAATGCGTCAACACGGGCACGCAGTTCCATCAAAATTCCTCCAATCACATTTCCCTGAGCAGCTGCACCAGATGTTCAGGGGTCTGGGCAATGGCCTTTGCCCCGGCGGCTTCCATGTCCGCCGTCTCGCCGTAGCCCCAGGCGACGCCGATGGTGGGAATGCCGTGGGCAGCCGCGCCGATCACGTCAAATCTGGTATCGCCCACCATGACCATATTGTCCGCCCGGCCGTTCTGCTCCAGAAGATAGGCGATGACCTCGCCTTTGGAAGACCGGGACTCGTCCAAAGCGCCGCCGCAGACCGTGTCAAAATACGACGCGAGGTCAAAATGCCGCAGAACCCGGTTTGCCATTTCCTCCGGCTTGGAGGTGGCGACGCAGAGCTTGTACCCTTCTCGCTTCAGCTCTTCCAGCGCTTCCCGGATGCCGGGGTAGGGGACGTTCTCATAAATGCCGATGGGATTGTAGCGGCTGCGGAAAACGGTCACGGCCTCTTCCAGCTTCTCCTTCGGAACGCCGTACCGCGCCAGAGAATCGTGAAGGGGAGGCCCCACCACACTGCGCAGCTCCGCCTTCGGAGGGACAGGCAGACCGTAATGCTCCAGGGCGAAGACGACGCAGTTGATAATGCCCTCGCCGGAATCCGTCAACGTACCGTCCAAGTCGAAAAGAATGACTTTTTGTTCCATATAAAGACCTCTTCTGTGTTTTCTGGATTATAGCACATTTTTTGGCGGTTCTCAAGAGGATTGATCAATTAACCGACGGAAAAGCAGATGGAGCTTATAAAAATCGCCGGGCATATCCGCACTTGCGGCAGAGTTCCTCTGCCGCTTTTTTTCGGGCAAAGCCCTGATAAATCGCCTTGGCGCGGGGCGTTTCCCAGATTTCCTCCAGCGTGGTTTCAAACAGATTCCCCAGAGCAATGTCGCCCTCATGGTCAAGACAGCAGGGGACAACGGTGCCGTCGCACAGCACACCAACCTGATCCCGCAGGCCGTGACAAAAGGCGCGTTCCCCGCCGTCGGGGGCGGAGAGGGCGGGCCAGTCGAATTTGTCGCCGTATTCCAGATAGACCCGCCGGGCGATCTGCGTGCCCCGAGGCTGCACATCCCAGGGCGTAGGGAACGCACGCTCCATGGCGCTGAGGATTTCCGGGTTTCGCTGTTCCGCGCCGCCGCCGTTCCACAGGCGGTAAACGACCAGAAATTTCCCCTCTGCCACCTGACCGAAGGAAAGACACCGGGAAAGGTACGTCTCGAAGGGGATGGAGAGGTCGTTTGCTTCAAAGGCGTGAAGGGAAATATTCACCTTGTGGAGCGCGGGGGCATTCAGCAGAATTTCCCGCTTTTCTTCCAGCGAGGTGCCATTGGTGGTGAGAATGACCCTGAAGCCAGCGCCTCCCGCAAGACGGAGAAATTCCGCAAGCTCAGGATGGCACAGCGGCTCGCCCATCAGGTGGAAGTAAAGATAATCCGTCCACAGGCGCAATTTGGGCAGCAGGGAGGAGAATTCCTCCACCGTCATGAACCGCTTCTCCCGCCGGGTGCCGGGGCAGAACGTGCAGTGCAGATTGCAGACGTTGGAGATTTCCAGATAGATTTTTCTCAGCCGCTTCATGCCGTCACTTCCTTTCCTGAAAGCATACCACAAAATGGGGATTCCCGCAATACGGCTAATTTTGCTTTACCGCCACAATTCCCCCAAATTCGACATGGCCTTCATGGTAAACTGATGGCAAACGCGGCGGAAACCTGCCGCCATGGGGAGGAAATGGGGGATATGAAGGTCTCGTTCAAACGGGCGGCGGCCATGCTGGCTGCGCTGGCCGCTATGGCTTCAGGGGCGTTCCTGCGCGCCCAAGCGACGGAGGACGGTTATGTGCTGCACCTCGCCAGGGATGCTTATGTCTGCGCGTCCCCCTTCGTGGCAGACTTCACGCTTACCGGGGAGGATGGGGAGACGGTCTTCTCCGGTGAGGATTTTGTGGAAATTTACCATCTGACCGCCGACGGGGCGGGGGAGCAGGACGTGTCTATCGCCGCCTATTCCGTCAACCCTGACGCGGAGGCGCCGGAAAAGGCGGGCTACCGGCGGGTGGGATTGGAGGACAGCGGCTGCTTTTCCGCCGAAACGGCGGGAAAGCTCCGGGCGGTGGTGCAGGGATCATACCCCCACAAGGATGTGTCTGCCATTCAGGCGGCGGCCAATCCATGGCTGCAAAGTCACGGGCTTCCGGAAATCCGGCAGCTGCAAAGCGGCGAAGCAATCCTCGCGGCGCAGCTTGCCATCTGGGAATTGACGAATCAGGGAAAGTTTTCCGTCAACGACTATCTCTCCCGCTGGGAGGACATGACCACGCCGGGGTGGCGGAACTATCTGAGAAAGGTCACGAACGCCGACGTTTCTCACGAGCCGCTGACAGAGGATTCGGCGGCGAACGTTGCGGGGCTGTACCGGTATTTGTGCAGCCTGAAACCGGCTGCGCCGGGGTGCGAAACGGTGTCGGACGCGACGCTGCAAAGTCCGGTTTACACGGCGGTAAAGGAGCCGGACGGCACCTATACTGTCACGGTGGGCGTGGACATTCAGACGACTGTTGGTTCACTGGACGCGCTGACCCTCAGCGCCGAATGCGGCGGTCAGGTCGAGACGCAGACGGTGACGGAGGCCGGAAGCTGCTCGGTTTCCTTTTCCGGCCTTACGGACAGGCCGGAGGTGACGCTGGAGATCACCGGAACGCAGCACGGCGGCGACGTTTATCTGTTCGAGGGGGAAAACCACAGGCTGCTGGGGTTCGACGACAGCATTTTGCCGGTTCACGGAAAGCTGCTGGTAAAACCGGACTGCATTCTGAACATTACCGAATGCGGGGAAGCCGACGGATTACCGCTTTCCAACATCCGTTTCGACCTGTACCGGGCAGCGACCCGGGAGCAGATGGAAAACGGGGATTTTTCCCTTAACGCCTTATCCGACGAAGCGGCCATGAAGGATTTCAGGACACCCGAAAATCTTGTGACGATCCTGACCACGGACATTCACGGCCTTGCTTCTTATAATTTTACGGCGAACGATCAGCCGGAGGGCGTGTATCTGGTCGTCCAGCGCACCGAGAATGAAGCGGCAGAGGTTTCCGCCCCCTTTTTCCTGGTGGTTCCCGGAGTCGGTGCCGATGGCGGGAATGCTTACACCCTGAATGTCAAGCCAACCGGCACATTGGAAATCGCTCCGAGGGCCGAAGTGAATATAGCCGAAATCGGCTGCACCAGCGGCAGCTTTGACGTGGGGCAGGTACATACCTGGATCCTGCGGGGCAGCGTCCCGGCGGGCATCCGGGCGGCGCAGAAGTACATCATCACAGGCAGCGTTGACGAATATCTGCTGATGGAAGATTCAGCGCCGGCCGTCACGTTGCTGACCGGAGCGGGAACGGAAATCGACCTGGCCGAGAGCGACCACTATACCGTTACCCACAGCGAGGGAAGCGGGGAACTGCGCGTTTCCCTGACCCCGGCGGGCATGGCCTATGCGTCGGCCAATCAGGGGGAGGGGGCGTGCACGCCGGAAATCCGGGTACGCTTTCAGGCGTCGATCACGGAAAAAGCCGGACTTGACGCCCCTATCCCGTGCAGCGCGTCGGTCAGCTACCTGAACGCCGCAGGCGTATTCTACGAAGCCCAGTCCGAAGCCGGGGAGGTGCATACGGGCGGAATCCGCCTTTTCGTCTCCGACGAAGCGGGACAGCCCCTTGGCGGCGCGACATTCCGACTGACCAGAGCGGGGGATGAAAGCGCAACCTCAAGTACAGAGACAAACGCCGTGTTTGTGAACTTCCTTACAGGCAACGGCGGGAAGCCGGTTTCCGAGGTAACGACCGGCGAGGATGGCAAGGCATTCCTCTGGGGCGTGGCATATGGCCGCTACTATCTGGTGCAGACGAAAGCGCCGGATGGGAAGGACAAGCTCAGCCAGCCCGCCGCCGTTATCGTCAGCGCGTCCAGCCATTTAACGGCGCAGGACGGCTGGCAGGACGCCCGCGGCATGACCGTTGACAACACGGTGCATCTCGTCAACCGGGAAGAAACCCTGCCGAAAACGGGGGACATGGGCGCGGTGGTGTTCGTCGTGGCGGGGAGCATCCTCATCGGGGCGATTTGTGCGCTCATACTGGAGCTTATTTTCCGGACTGCGAAAAGAAGAATCAGGCGGTAGATGAATGGAAAATCCCCCGGACAAAAGCCCGGGGGATTGCTGTATACAGGGGTCAACTTTCCGAGGCAATCGAATCGTCCTTATTTTTCAAACACCTTTGCCACGTCCTCCAGCAGCTCCCGGATGTTCAGGTGCTGGGGGCAGATGTCCTCGCACTGACCGCACTTGAGGCAGTCGGAGGCCTTCGCGCCGTTCTTGGCGTGGACGTCGTGGTAGTAATAGTCGCTGTTCCAGTCATGGAACTGCTTTTTGGCGTTCATGCAGGCGAACAGGTCGGGGATGGGAATGCCCTGGGGGCAGACCTCGGTGCAGTAGCGGCAGCCGGTGCAGGGAATCAGACCCTGTCCCCGGAAAATCGCGCAGACCTTGGCAATGGCCAGCCGCTCTTCCTCGTTCAGCGGCCGGAAATCCTTCATGAAGCCGCAGTTATCCGCCATCATTTCCGTGCTGCCCATGCCGGACAAAACCATCCGGATGCCGGGGAAGCTGGCGGCGAAGCGAATGGCATAGCTGGCGTTGGAGCCGCCGTGAAGCCCATCCAGCACCTTCTGCGCGTCCTCCGGCAGATTTACCAGAGAGCCGCCCTTCACCGGCTCCATGACGATGACAGGCTTGCCGTGCTTGCGGCAGACCTCATAGCACTTCCGGGATTCCACGGAAGGGTCCTCATAATCGACATAGTTGAACTGGATCTGAACGACCTCGATCTGGGGATATTCGGTGAGGATCTGGTCAAGAACCGCGGCTTTGTCGTGGAAGGAAATGCTGAAATGACGGATCTTTCCCTCGTCCCGAAGCGCCATGACCGTTTCGTAGGCGTGCATTTGCTTGTATCTGGCAAACAAATCCTTATTCTGGGCGTGCATCAGATAGAAATCGAAATAGTCCACGCCGCAGGCCTCCAGCTGCTTCCGGAAGAAGGGACGGATGTCCTCGCTCTTCTCAATATAGTGGCTGGACAGCTTGTTGGTCAGGATGTACGCATCCCGGGGATAGCGGGAGGTCAGGCATTTTTTCAGCGCGATCTCGCTCTGGCCGTCGAGATAGCCGTGGGCGGTGTCAAAATAGTTGAAGCCGCTTGCAAGAAACATGTCCACCATTTTGCCGGTTTCTTCAAAATCCACTTCCTTGCCCTTCATGGGAAGGCGCATACAGCCGAAACCGAAATTTTTCTTCACTTCGTCAAAACAGGATTGCATGTCTGGATTCCCCCTTGATTTTCTGTTTTCTCACACACATCAGAAGTATAACATCCGACAGCTGCTATCGGTCAACCGGCAGCTTCAACAAAAATTACGGCGTGCTTTTTACGCGGCTTGCCCGTTTCGGGCAATTTTGCGGATCAGGCTTTCGTGCATAACGGCCATAAGCACCAGAAGCGCCAGCAGATACACAGGCAGCAGCGAAACGGAAACGTGCTGGGCAAGCAGGCCGAACAGCGGCGGCATCAGGCAGGTGCCCACATAAGCGCAGGCCATCTGGACGCCGATGATGGCCTGAGACCTGTCCGCGCCGAAATGCGCCGGGGTGGAGTGGATGATGCAGGGGTAGATCGGCGCGCAGCCAAGGCCGATGACCACAAAGCCCACCAGAGAAGCGGCCGCCCCAAGGGGCAGGAACAGGATGACCACGCCGCAGCCGATCAGCCCCTGACCAAGACGAATCATCTGGGTGTCGTTCAAACGCATGGTGACAAAGCCGCTGATCGCCCGGCCGACGGTGATACCGATGAAGAACATGCTGGCGAAGGCGGCGGCAGTCTCCGGGAGGACGCCCTTGTGGAGCGTCAGGTAGCTGCTGGCCCACAGTCCGGCGGTCTGCTCCACGGCGCAGTAGCAGAAGAAGCAGGCCAGAACCTCCTTCACACCGGGAATTTTCAGAATTTCCTTCAGGGAAAGGGCTTTCGCTTCCGTCTCATGCCCCGATGCGTCCATGACCTGGGGACGCTTTTTCCACAGAGGCAGGCTGAAAATCAGAACGGCAGTCAGCACCATCTGAATCACGGAGACGGTGCGGTAGCCCAAGTTCCAGGTTCCGCCGCAGGTCATGACGTAGCCCATGATATACGGGCCGGAGGCAGCGCCCACACCCCACATGCAGTGCAGCCAGCTCATGTGCCTGCTTTTGTAGTGCAGCGCCACGTAATTATTCAGGGAAGCGTCCACGCTTCCCGCGCCCAGTCCGTAGGGAACCGCCCACAGGCAGAGCTGCCAGAAGGTGCTGCTGACGGAAAATCCCCACAGCGCCGCGGCGGTCATGGCCACGCTGATGGCCGTGACCTTTCCCGTACCCAGCCGCCGGGTCAGCCGGTCGCTTTGCAGGCTGGAAACGATGGTGCCCAGCGCAATGATCATGGAGATGATACCGGCATAGGAGACCGGCACGCCGAGCTGGGGATACATGGTCGGCCAGGCCGAGCCGAGCAGGGAATCCGGCAGTCCCAGACTGATGAAGGACAGATAAATGATGACGAGCAGAAGCTGAAACATGGCATACACCTTTCCGTTTTTCTTTGCAGTAATCTCTGGCCGTACGAATCACCCGTTTTCCGGGGATTCCGCTCCGATATACCGAAATCGCGGCCCATGGAAGCCGTCCCGGTCCACAGTCTCGTTCCACATGGCGGCGGGGCGCACCCACAGGCCGTACTCGCCGTACAGCGCGCGGTAGACCACCATCGGCTCCCGGGTCTCCGAATGGGTCGCAGTCCCGATGACCTCATAGAGTTTGCCCTTGAAATGCCGGTACAGGCCGGGTTTGATATCCATAATACCCCCTCCTAAGGAAGCGCGCCGGAGATTTCTCCGGCGCGCGCAGCGTGTCAAAAAAGCCTCGCAGAGGAAAGCCGCCCGCAGGCGGCAAATAAAGTTAAATCATTTTCTGCCGGGGCGTGTACCTGGCAGAAAATACCTTACAGGCTGCAAGTGTGCGAGTTGTCCGCCGCAGGCGGACAAGGAGTGCGCGCAGCAGACTGCAAGCCCTTTGTCAAAAAAGACCAATGGCCTTTTTTGACAGCCTGAGCACGCCGGAGATTTCTCCGGCGCGCGATGTCGTATTAGCCTGCCTTGGGGACGTCACCGCCTCTTGCGGTCATGTCCACGACCATGTTGGGATCGAACAGCCCCTTGTCGGTGAACCGCTCCTTATACCAGACCATGGTCTCGCCGGTGACCATCAGACGTTTCTGGTGGACGTAGGTGTTGTTCACCTCGGTGCTCGGCTCCTTGCCGTTGGAAATGAAGTAACGGAAGCCGGTCTGATACATAACGTTGAAGGAGGCGCCGGTGTAGTCGGAAAGGTCGCTTGCCTGAGCAAAGACAAAAGTGTCAATGTTGCCGATGATAGGCGCAATCTGCTGCGTCCAGCTCTGCAGGTCGGCGGTGATGCCTGCGGAATTCAGGTTGCGATAGTCCTTGTTCTCGTAGGTGTAGCAGGCCAGACGGTAGCCCTTGGCCTTCAGTGCTTCCACGATGGCAATGGCGCCGGCCTTTTCCTGCTCATAAAAATCGTTGCCCTTGGTGCTGACGTAGGAGGTGTTGCAGCGGTAGCCGAAAATACCCTGGCTGCCGGTCACGGCCAGAATGGCCCGGGCGCCCCGGTAGGAGAAGTCGGGATGCTCCTTGATGAAGTCCTCCAGAATGGGGACAAAATCGTAATTGCCGGTGAGAGTATTGTTGCTGCTGTCGATGTACTCGGCCTTGATATCGCCGTTTTCGTCCAGAACCAGCTTGTTGGCAAAGCCTGCGCCGCCTGCATCGGCCACGCCGTCGGCGTTGCTGTCAACCATGTATTCAAAGTAGTTGACCATGGTCTCGGTAAGCATAAGGGGCTTCTTTCCCTGGGGAAGGAAAATGGACGTGGCCTCATACTGATCGGTGCCGGAAACGGTCTGCCCGACGCTTACGAAGTCGTCAAAGTCCACCAGTACGTAGTTGTTGGCGTAAAGCTGCTCCAGGATCTTGGAGAACTCATCGATGGTGACAAAGTTCTGATTGTACTTTCCGCCAAGCTCTTCATCGCTGAAAGCCCGGGCGGGGTCGGCGATCAGCACGTGGAAGCTGAGGTTAGGGATCTGTGAATAATCCTTGTACTCAACCAGAGAATTCATCGCGTTGACATACTCTGCGCGCTTTGTGCTCATGTCGGGGTAGTTGGCGATATCCGGGAAGGAATCCAGCTTCTCTATGGCACCCTCATAATCATAGTTGGCGGCCAGCTCGGCGGCTTCGCTCATGATCCGTTGATATTCCTCTTCCGCCGCCTGAGCGCTGCTGGCGGAGGCGTCGCTCTGATTCTTCTTGATGGCGTCATTGACCCGCTTCTGCTCGATGGCATTGGAAATCGCGCCGATCACGAAGGAGAGAATCAGGATCAGGCACACGCAAGCGATCAGCGGAGGCAAATAGACCTCCTTGAAGATCTGCGCCTTGGTCTTTCTCCGCCGCCGCCGGGGATTGGCGGGGTCAACGGGGGCTTCCAGCGCTTCCTTGTTTGTCAGGGGAGCGAAGTAAAGGTCATACAGCTTGGTGAAGATGTTGGGCTTCGCTTCCTTTGGCTCCTTCGGGGCTTTGGGCTTGCGCTCCCGACGGGGCTTTGGCGCCTTTTCGGGCTTTTCCTTCTGCGGGCGGGCGGGCTTGTCTTCGTCTTCCTCATCCGGATAATCGTCCTCCGGCTCGTCCTGGAAATCGGAATCGTCCTCGGCCTGCTCGTCCTCGTCGTCCAGGAAGTCCGTCATATCGAAATCCGGGTCGCTGCTTTGCTTTTCACTGCCGAAATCGTCATGCTCCTGCGCGTTGCGGCGAACGGCCTTGGGGGATAAGATATCGTCCAGGTCGAGATCGTCAACGGTCTCGTCGGGGTCCTCGTCCAGACCCAGCCCGCTGAGATCCAGGTCGTCGTCATACCCGTCGGAATCTGTTTTTTTCGGCTTATCGCCGGAGGGTATGTCGTCAAACTCGGAAAGATCTATATCTGTGCCGTCTTCGCCGTCCAAAAATGCCTTGGGGTCGAAGTCGTCATCGTCGAAGCGGAAATCCTTGTCGAAATCGTCCTTAGCCATAGTTCATCCCTGCCTTTATGGTATAGTCAATGATATTCTACCATCGACAAAGAAAAAAAGCAAGGGAAATCGGAAGAAAAGGTAAAAAAAGAGAAACAGGTCGAAACAGCGGGGGTTCGGGTGATAAAGCAGGCGCGCAGACTTCCCATAGTTTCGGGGGAAGTCCGCGCATGGAAAAAGCGATAAAATTATACGTAGCGGATGGAAATTTCGCCGAAGCTGGCATCGCAGCTGACGTGAATGACCTCGGATGCACCGTCATCCGGCGCGCCGGAAACCGATACGCTTGCAAACGCGGCGCTCTTGGCCGGCTCCACCCGGAAGCGGCCGGGGACGATCAGCACCAGCTCACCGAAGGCGCAGTTCAGATCGACGGTGCAGTTTTCGCCAAGATGCTCGCATTTTTGCAGATCGACGGACAGACTGCCGAAGCTCACATCCGCGCTGCCGCCGCCCAGGGTAGGCAGGAGGATGGTATAGTGGTTCTCACCGAAGGACGTGGCACAGTCAAAGAAATTGCCGGTGCAGGTGCAGTGCTCCTTTTTGGGGTCGCACTTTTTGACGCGGTTAAGGGAAAAGCTGCCTTTTTTCTGTGTGGCGTTTTTCGATTTGCGAAGGGTGTCTACCAGAAGACTGCCGCCGAACAGCAGCAGAAGAACCGGCAGAAGGAATTCCCGACCCAGCCGGAAGGGGGCAAAGTTCAGATTGCTCATGAGAAAATACAGTCCGAACAGGGAACAGCCAAGCCGGAAGAAGGAAAACCGGGGGAACAGTCCGAAAATGCCGAACACCAGAAGCGCCGACGGCCAGACGACGTCCCAGAGCCTTGTGTGGAAGCTCAGAAGATAGGACGCCAGCATAATGCCGCCCACCAGCAAAATCCAGACGGCAAGGCCGATACCGCCCTTCTTCCCGCCGTCCAGAGACAGCTCCCATGTCATTTCCGGGTCGCTATGTACGCCGGTTTCCTCCCCGTCCGCCGGGACAATTTCGGCGGGGTGAACCTCTTTCCGTTCGACGCCCAGCAGCTCGTCGGTGGAAATGCCGAAGATCTCCGCCAGCTTCGGCAGTGCGCCGATGTCCGGGCAGGACTGGTCGTTTTCCCATTTGCTCACGGCCTGGGCGGTGACGCCCATCAGCTCCGCAAGGGCGTCCTGGGTCAGTCCCAGACGCTTGCGATGGAAGACGATCCGCTTTCCCAATGTTTCTTCCATATTCTGTTGATCTCCTTTTCCATAATGAAGTACATGGCAGGGTGGTTTGCCCTGCGGAATGGTATCCGTCGTTGCAACTGCCTATATCATGCCATAGATGGAGCGAAAAAGCTATAAAATGCTCGTTAATATGGGAAGAATTTTTTCCCAACCGACGGTTGAAATGAACTCAACCATTGGTTGCGGGCGGTTTTGCTTGCAAATATGGGCGGAATGTGGTATCCTTTTCCGTAGAAAACGGAGGGAACGACATGGAAAAAATAACCAGCTTTACCATTGACCACATTCAATTACAGCCGGGGCTGTATGTCTCCCGGAAGGATAAGGTTGGCACGGAGACGGTGACGACCTTCGACCTGCGCCTGACGAAGCCCAACGACGAGCCGGTGATGAACACCGCCGAGGTGCATACCATCGAGCATCTTGCGGCAACCTATCTGCGAAACGAACCGACCTGGAAGGACAAGGTGCTTTACTTCGGCCCCATGGGCTGCCGGACGGGTTTTTACCTTCTGCTGACCGGGGATTATGCGTCCAAAGACGTTGTTCCGCTGGTGCTGGACTGCTTCCGATTCATCCGGGATTATTGCGGAGATGTGCCGGGGGCAAGCCCGAAGGACTGCGGCAACTATCTGGACATGAACCTGTCCATGGCAAATTATTGGGGCAGGAAATACGCTGCTCTGCTGGAAAATATTGACGATAGCCGGCTGGTTTACCCGGAATAAGGAGAAAACAATGACGAAATTAGGAATTATCGGCGCAATGGATGTGGAGGTCGAGACACTGCTTTCCGAAATGGAGCAGGTGACCTCCACGAAGAAAGCGGGCAGCACCTTCCACGAGGGCGTGCTGATGGGACTTCCCGTTGTGCTGGTACAGTGCGGCGTGGGCAAGGTCAACGCGGCGCTGTGCGTGCAGATTCTATGTGACTGCTTCGGCGTGACCCATTTGGTGAACACCGGCATTGCCGGTTCTCTCTGCGCGGAGCTGGATATCGGCGATCTGGTGGTGAGCCGGGATGCAATGTATCACGATTTTGACTGCACCCATTTTGGCTATCCCTTCGGCAGGGTTCCGGGGATGGACGTCGTTGCGTTCCCCGCTGACGACACGATGCTCGGCTATGCCTTCGCGGCGGCGGAGGCGGTGAATCCGGGCCACACCCGGGTGGGCAGGGTCGCCAGCGGCGACCAGTTCGTGGCCGACCCGGCGGTGAAGGAAAAAATCGTGGCAAACACCCAGGGGCTATGTACGGAAATGGAAGGCGCGGCCATCGCCCAGACGGCCTACCGCAACGGCGTCCCCTTCGTCATCCTCCGCGCCATCTCCGACAAAGCGGACGACAGCGCGGAAATGGACTATCCCACATTTGAAAAAATCGCCGCCCACCGCTGCGCCGAGGTCACCTGCAAGCTGGCAAAGCACCTGCACGAAGCGGAAATGATGAATTGATTCCATTCTCCGGGGAAAACTACCTCCGGAGGGATTCAACATGACGGAAAAACAATACGGCGCTCTGGTCGCGCGGATGGCGCCTAAATCGCCCATGCGGCGCGATTGCCTGAACGCTTTCTGGATCGGCGGGCTGATTTGCGTAGTCGGGCAGATATTCACGAACTGTTACGGCGCCTGGGGGCTGGAAAAGCAGGATGCCGGAACGGCCGCATCCATGACGCTGGTAGCGCTGTCCGCGCTTTTGACGGGTCTGAGCCTGTACGACGACATCGCCAAGCATGCGGGAGCCGGTACCCTGGTGCCGATCACGGGATTTGCCAACGCCATCGCCGCCCCGGCCGTGGAGTTCAAGACCGAGGGCTTCGTGCTGGGTGTGGGCGCGAAAATGTTCACCATTGCAGGGCCGGTGATCGTGTACGGTCTGGCCGCAAGCGTGGTGTACGGGTTTATTTACTGGCTGTATACGATTCTGTAGAAGAAGCGCTGTCATCCGAAGTTAGATGACAGCGTTTTTTCTTTCCCGCGCAAAAGCGTTTTTGAAAAATTCGCCGTATTATGGGTATGACCGGTCAAAAAAGGAACGAGGTGACGCCCGTAAAGGATAATGATAGCTGTGCTTCCCGTCCATGGGAAATATTTTCTGAATAATGGCAGCGGGCGGCAGCATTCTGTGCTGTCGCCCGCTTGATTGCCGAACAGAAAGGACAGTCTCGGCTAGAGCTGCCGCTATTCCTTATTCAAAATATCCGTCCAGATAATCTGCCGTATCTTCACTCACCGCAAAAGTCATATCCAAACCGTCTAAACCGCAAATCTCAATGCCAATGTAAGAACCATTGTATAGTGTGATAGTGGCAACATCATAAAGTGTTCCATCGGTATCGGTCTGTCCCAGTCTGATTGTTTTCTCTTGTGCTAATCCAAAAACACCGATTTCAGACGCTTCATCTGGCAGCGGTTTTAATTCCCATTGGTCAACATTCAGTGCCGAAACGAAATTCTCTATTTCTTTTGCATCTGTAATCGTGTCAATAACTTCTGCCGTATCAGGAGAGATAACCGCGATTTCCTGCGTCCTTGAAATAGCATCCCCATAATCGGCAGCATTTGTATTTTTGCCCGCTTGGCAGCCGCAAAGAAGTGTAAGTATTGCCACGAATGCAATCAGGATTTTTTTCATAATATTCTCACTTTCCTTTCTGCTGATATGCTTCATTCATAACCAATAGCCGATAGGCACGAATAAGGCCAGACATATAAATGCACAAAAATGTTCCAACGCCTGCAACGATCATTCCCGCCGCTAATGCAATCGTATCGCGAAAAAGCAATTCCTCCGAAGCAATTAAGGGGAAAAGCAAAAATCCCAATGCAATGAAAGCAATTCCGATCAAGTTGAATAGTTGCAGGAATTTCTTTTTCTCTGCGTATGCTGCATTTAATTCTGCCTTTACAGTCTTGTCAAACAGCAGCGGTTCTTCCCAGAGTTTTCTATATGGATTATCTGCCAGCTTTACAGAGAACAAAAGGACGATCCCGAAAATGACAACTGCCATGAACAGTATCATACTCATTTCAGCATCCCAAAAAGAAAGAGATACACCGCCAACAAACAAGCCAATAGCAGCACCGACTTTTATCATTTTTCTTTTTTGGTATGCTAGAAATCCGTCTGTCATTTCCCGACTGACATAGATGCCTTTTTCGTCCGGACTGATCTCCGGCTTTTTCGTATCTTCTTCATTGAGAAGATAGTCCAAAGACACATGAAATAATTTACTCATTCGGACAATTTTTTCAGTTTCGGGATATCCGTTATCACGCTCCCATTTGCTGATTGCTTGTCTGGATACCCCCAACTGGTAAGAGAGTTCCTCCTGAGATAGTCCGGCCTCCTTTCTCAATTTTTGTATTTTCTCGCCAAAAGTCATTATGTGTTCCTCCTTTCGCTGTCAGTATACAGTCTTTACCGACAGCATACCACCAAAATACGGTTTCTTTTCCGCAACGGGTGGTTGCAATCATGTGTTGCATACGATTTTTCTTCTAATCCCAACAAATTTGCCGGATACAGTCATTGAAATAGCTGTATCCGGCAACTGGAATCGCGGGCTGCCATTTATCAAATTGCACTTTTTCATGCGGGAGCATTCGCGCCGGGATGTTGTCATTTTTTCAGAACTTCCCTCACGGTCAGAATGTTTTCCTCCACGGTGAAGCGGATGTCGTACCCGGCGAAGGACAGGCCGTAGACGCGCCCCGGGCTTCGCTGATAGGAGGGACGTGGGTCGTGGGACAGAACGCCGATGGCAGCGTCCCGCTTGTCCTCCGGGAGCAGGGACAGAAGCGCAGGAGGGAAACTGACGTTCAGCAGGAAATCTCCGGCTGTGTCCGTGAAGCCGCCGGTGGCGTCCGGGTGGCAGTCGCCGTAGGGAATGTAGGGCTTGATGTCAAAAATCGGTGTGCCGTCCATCAGATCCGCGCCGCCCACATGCAGAACCGTGCCATATTCCCGGGTCTGCTCCACGCCCAGAAGGCGGACGCTGGACAGCCCCAGATTGTTGGGGCGGAAGGGGGAGCGGGTAGCAAAGACCCCCATCCGGGTGTTTCCCCCCAGCCGGGGCGGGCGCACGGTGGGCGACCAGCCCTGCCGGACGGCCTCGGAAAACTGCCAGATAAGCCACAGGTGGGAAAAATCCTCGATGCCCCGCAGAGCGTCGGCATTGCGAAATTCCGGCTCGAAGACGATGGTGGAGCGGAGAGCTTCCACCAGCCCGCTCTGCCTTGGAATGCCGAATTTGGTGGCAAAATCGCTGTGCATCCGGGCGATGATGCGAATATTGACCGTATCCATTACGCTCTGACCTTTCTCAAGCAGAAGGTGACTGCGAAAACCGAGGCAAGCCCCAGACTGATGGCCGCGCCCGCGGAGCAGCCGGAATAGTAGGAAACCGTCAGCCCGGTAACCCCGGCGAGAAATGCGAACAGCACGGAAAAACCGTGGTACTGCCGCAAATTCCGGGCGACGTTCCGGGCGGAAGCGCCGGGCAGCACCAGCAGGGAATTGAGGATCAGCAGACCAACGCTGGAAATGGACAGTGTTACCACCACCGCAATGGCGGCGGTGAACAGCGTCTGGGAAAGCCCCACGGGAATGCCCCGGGAGGACGCCAGCTGAGGATGAATGGCGGTGAGGGTCAGGCGGTTGCTGTAGAAAATCCAGAAAACGATCACCGCCAGCAGCACCAGCGCCAGCATCCCGATCTCCCCCGGCGTGACGGAGAGAATGTCGCCGATGAGATACTTATTGTACCGGGTAAAGCTGCCGCCGCCCACGGTGGCGACGAAAATGCCCAGAGCCACGGCGGAGCTGGAAAACACGCCGATGAGGGTATCCGCCGCCTGATTGGAGCGGCTGCGGACGAAGGAAAACAGCAGGGCAAACACCACGCTGAAAGCGACCGCCGCCCAGATAGGGGCGGCCGCGCCGCAGATAATGCCGATGGCGATGCCCGTAAAGGCGGAATGTCCCAGCGCGTCGGAGAAAAAGCTCATGCGCCCGGTGACGATCATGGTGGAGAGAATACCGAACAGCGGCGCCATGAGCAGCAGCGCCAGAAGGGCGTTTTTCATAAAGTCCCAGTGGAGCATTTCAAAGGGAAGGGCGTCCCAAAATGCGTACCAGATGCTCATGCGCGGCCTCCTTTCATGTGGAAGGTGCGGTGGAATTCCTCGGAATCCAGCACGGTCTGCGGGTCGCCCTGGATCAGAACGCCATGGTCAATGAGTACCACCTGATCGGCGTACCGGGGCAGCAGGGAAAAATCGTGGGTGGTCATCAGGATGGACAGGTCGTAATTCTTGCGGATCTCGTCCAGCATATCCATCAACGTCCCCATGCCCTCCACGTCCACGCCGGAAAGCGGCTCGTCCAGAATGAGAATGTTGGGGATGGGCTCCAGCGCCAGCGCCAGCAGCACCCGCTGCAATTCGCCGCCGGAGAGGGTCCCCACCCGCTTGTTGATCAGTTCCTCCCCGTGTACCCGGGAAAGGCACTCGGCCACCGTGTCCTTCATGGCCTTGCCGAGGCCCAGGAAGGCAGGGCGGCGGCTCATGCAGCAGGCGAACAGGTCGGAAACGCTGACCGGGTCACTGGGGTCAAATGCAGGACTCTGGGGTACGTAGCCGATGCGGGGCTTTTTGCTCCGCTGCCCCGGCTCGGAGAAGGCGATCACGCCCTCATATTCCCGCTGACCCAGGATGGCCTTCAGGAAGGTGGATTTGCCCGCGCCGTTTGGGCCGATAATGGCGACCATCTGGCCGCAGTGGACGTGAAGGTTCACGTCCTTCAGAATGCAGTCGGTTCCGATTTTTACGGACAAATTCTCTACCCGAAGGCAGCAGGAATGGCCGCAGGAACCGCCGTGATGTGATGGATTCATCCCAATGCCTCCTTGATGGTGTCGATGTTGCGGTACATGGCGTCAAAGTAGCTGTCGCCGGCCATGGCCATGTCCAGGGAATAAACGGCCACGCCGGTTTCCCGGGAAATGACCTCGGCGGCGGAGGTGCTTCCGTTGCGCTCGGTGAAAATCGCAGGCAGATCATGCTCCCGGACAATGCCGATCAGGTGTTTCAGCTCCTTGGCAGACGCCTCGCTGCCGGATTCTTCCTCTATCGCTTCCAGAATGGTCAGATCGAACGCCTGAGCAAAGTAGGAAAAGCCGTCATGGAAGGTTACGAGATTCCGACAGGTAAGGCCGGACAGGCTGGATTCTCCATAGCTCTGCAGCGCGTCCAGATCAGAAAGCAGGCCGTCCAGATTGGCGGAAAATGTGTCCGCGTATTCCGGATACCTCTGGGAAAGCCCCGCGCAGATGTTCCCGGCCATGATCTTGGCGTTTTCCGGGGAGAGCCAGATGTGGGGGTCGTCCTCGTGGCTGTGATCTTCGTGACCGTGGTCGTGTTCTTCTTCCATATGCAGAAGGGGGATGCCCTCGGAAGAATCGACGATATCCGAATCATCCAGAATGCCGTCCAGAAAATCCTCCAGCCCCGCGCCGGAGATGACCACGACCTGGGCGGCCTTCGCCGCCTTCACCTGGCGGACGTTCAGGGAGTAGTCATGCAGGCAGGACACACTTTCCGTCACCAGCCGGGTGACGGTGAGGGGGGTACCCTCGCAAAGCCGGGAGGTAAATTCGTACACGGGCAGGGTCGTAGCGGCGATCTGCGCCGGCTGCGCCTGAGACCGGCAGCCGCTGAGCAGCATCAGCAGCAACAGAACCGGAAGTAAATAACGTTTTCGCATTGACGTTCACCATTTAAAGTTCATTTTCTTCCATCATATCATCCTTGTCAAGAAAAAAGGAGCCTGTTTTCACAGGCTCCCCATCGGTATGTATCGCGCTATACTGAACTCCAATTAAAATCTTTAGAAAAGATTTTAATTGCCCGAAGGGCGTGGAGTTCATATGAGACTTGTTTTGTGATTTCTTTCCTTATAAATCACAAAACCGGCAGCGCCGTCAGGCGATGCCTTCCTGATTAAAATCAAGGATTTTAATCAGGAAATAGCATCAGTGCTTCTCCATCCAGTCCTTGACCTTGGCCTTTGCCAGGTGGACAATATCCTCGGAAGGGTAGATGGAAGTCTCTCCGCCGCCTACGTGCAGGAAGTACAGACCCTCGGGCGTCTGGTACAGATCTTCCTCGTAACCGGCGGGATCGCCCAACCGGCTGTAGGAATAAGTCTTGATCAGCGTCGCGGTCTCGGTGTCGTATGTTTTCTTGCGGATGACCTTCTTCATGGAACGAACCTCCTTTACTGCTGAATTCCATACGGTTTGCATTATACAGTTTTTTGTCCAGAAATCAAGTGCTTATTCCAATAAGTTACAACTTTTGCAAAAAGATTGGAAGGTATAACGTTTTTTTAATACGGTAAAAGCGTTTTTCTATATGCAAAATGCACAATAAATTTTCCGGGTTCCGGAAACGCTTCCTGCTTGCTCATGGCCTGCTTCGGTGGTATAATGGGACGAAAAAAGGGAGGCGGAGGAATGAAGGACTTTCCGTGCTTTGCTACGGACGACGGTGTTGCCAGCCTGATTTTAAAGGAAATACCCTACCGGCAGGAAGCCTATATCCGCATCCGGGACGTGCAGCCGGGGCGGTTTGCGCCCTTTTTGGCCGAGTGCGTTTCCTTCTGCCGCATGGCGGGGGCGGAAAAAGTCTATGCCCAGGGTCATGAAGAACTGGCGCGGTATCCGCTCCACGCCGCCGTTTACGAAATGCGGGGCAAGGCGTGGGTGGATACGGCGCTGCTGGAAAACATTTTTCCGGTGACGGAAGCCACGGCGGAAACCTGGCGGAAGCTCTGCAACGAGCGGATGCGCTTCGTTGACTGCGCCGCCACCCAGACCGCCGGGGATGAAAAGAAAATTCTGGAATCCGGCGGCGCGTATTTTGTCCACAGCGCCGGGGAACTTCTCGGCATCGGCTGGATGAAGGACGCCGAACTTCTGGCAGTCTGTTCCGTAAAGCCGGGGGCAGGGGAGCGGGTGATGCACACCCTCATGTCCCTGGTGGAGGGCGCGGGAATGACGCTGGAGGTCGCGTCCACCAATTTAAGAGCCATCCGCCTGTATGAAAAGCTGGGCTTTCTGCCCACGGCGGAGAAGGTGCGCTGGTATCGGGTGGGGTAGCGAAAACTGTACAGGAAAAATACTTGACAGGCGGGGAAGTCTGTGCTATAATGCCCGACAGTCAAGGAAATGTACTTGACACGGGAGGTTCTGAATGGACGCGCTGGAGATGTCGCTTCTGTATGACTATTACGGTGGACTGCTGACGGGCAAACAGAGGCAATGCTATGACCTGCGCTATAATCAGGATCTTTCCCTGGGCGAGATCGCACAGGTGATGGGCGTGAGCCGTCAGGCCGTATGCGACAACCTGACGCGGACGGAGGCGCTTCTCCGGAAAATGGAGGATAGCATCGGCTGCGTCGGTCGGGATCTTAAGAACCGGAACGCACTGCGGACGATCCTGGACGCGGCGGAACGCCTGAAAACATACCCGGATGGAACCGTTTCAGCGCTGGCAGGGGAGATCATCGACGCTGCTCAGAACTTTGAGGAGTAAAGTATGGCATTTGAAGGCTTAACCGAAAAGATTTCCGCGACCTTCAAAAAACTGCGCGGCAAGGGACGTCTGAAAGAGGCGGACGTGAAGGAGGCTATGCGGGAGATCCGCATGGCGCTGCTGGAAGCGGACGTCAGCTATAAGGTGGTCAAGGATTTTACAAAATCTGTCACCGAGCGCTGCATCGGCGCCGACGTTCTGGAATCCCTGACCCCTGCCCAGATGATCGTGAAGATCGTCAACGAGGAGCTTTGCAAGCTCATGGGCAGCGACACCAAGCATATCAACATCAATCCCAACGGCCCGACGGTGGTCATGCTGGTGGGTCTGCAGGGCGCGGGTAAAACCACCAACGGCAGTAAGCTTGCCGGACTGATGAAGCGGCAGGGGAAGAACCCGCTGCTGGTCGCCTGCGACATTTATCGTCCCGCCGCCATTCAGCAGCTGAAGGTCTGCGGCGAAAAACTTGGCATTCCCGTATTTGAAAAGGGAACGCAGGATCCGGTGCAGACGGCGAAGGAGGCCGTCCTCTACGCCCGTCAGCACGGCTACGACATGGTGTTTCTGGACACCGCCGGCCGCCTGCATGTGGACGAGGCGCTGATGAACGAGCTGAAAAACATCAAGGCCGCCGTCAAGCCCGACGAGATCATGCTGGTCGTGGACGCCATGACCGGTCAGGACGCGGTGAACGCCGCTCAGAGCTTCAACGAGTGGCTGGACATCGATTCCGTGATGCTGTCCAAGCTGGACGGCGACGCAAGAGGCGGCGCGGCGCTTTCCGTCCGCGCCATCACCGGAAAGCCCATCAAATTCGCCGGTATCGGCGAAAAGCTGGAGGACATCGAGCCGTTCCATCCCGACCGGATGGCCAGCCGCATTCTGGGCATGGGCGATGTGCTGACCCTCATCGAGAAGGCGGAAAAGGCGTATGACGCCAAGAAGGCCGCCGAGATGGAGGAAAAGCTGAAATCCAACCGCTTCACCCTCCAGGACTTCTACGACCAGATGGTGCAGATGAAGTCCATGGGTTCCATGGAGGAAATTCTCGCCCAGATGCCCGGCGGCGGAAATCTCAAGGGCGTCAAGCTGGACGAAAAAGCCATGGCGCACACCGAGGCGATCATCCTGTCTATGACCCCCAAGGAGCGGGAAAAGCCTGAGATCATCGGCGCCAGCCGGAAAAGGCGCATTGCCGCAGGCGCGGGATTGAAGGTAGAGGATGTGAACCGGCTGCTTAAGTCCTTTGAGCAGATGCGCAAGCTGATCAAGCAGTTCTCCGGCCCCGGCGCGGGAAAGAAAATGAAGCGCATGGGTCGCATGGGCGGCTTTGGCGGCTTCCCCGGCTTCTGAGCCGGGTATATATCATCGTTCGCTGTAAGCAAAATTGCTTTGCGATATAGACTTTAGAGATTATTTATGGAGGTGAAACTCTCATGGTTAAGATCAGACTGAGAAGAATGGGCGCGAAGAAGACTCCTTATTACCGGATTGTTGTCGCTGACTCCCGTTCTCCCCGTGATGGCCGCTGCATTGAGGAGATTGGAACTTACAATCCTCTGACCCAGCCCGCTACCATCACCGTCGATGCCGAGAAGGCTCAGGCATGGATCAAGAACGGCGCTCAGCCCACTGACACCGTCCGCGGCCTGCTGAAGAACGCCGGCGTGCTGTAAGATCCGCAAAGGAGAATTCCGCAATGAAAGAACTTTTGCTGTATATGGCAAAGAATCTGGTGGATGATCCTGATGCCGTCACCGTAACCGAAACCTCGGACGAGGAAGGGAAGGTGCTGGAGCTGCATGTCGCCGAGGGCGACATGGGCAAGGTGATCGGCCGCCAGGGACGGATCGCCAAGGAGATCCGCACCATTATTAAGACTGTAGCCCAGCGCACAGGCGAGAAGGTCACGGTCGAAATCGTGGATTAAACGAGGATGCGTGACATTTGTCACGCATTTTTCGTTATCCCGGCTGCTTGCCGGGATGTTGATAAGAAATATTCTGCTCATGGGAGCAGTTAGGGGAGAAATCGGATGAAACTTCCATATATTGAAGCCGGTGAGATCGTCACCACTCATGGCGTCCGGGGAGAGGTCAAGCTGCTGTCTTGGCTGGACAGCCCGGAAATGCTCTGCGAATTTGACCGATGTCGGATAAGCGGCAGGGAATACGTCATGGATTCCGTCCGGGTGCAGAAGACCTGCAACTTAGTCAAGCTCCGGGGCGTTGACACCATGGAGGACGCCCAGAAGCTTCGGGGGAAAACCGTGGAGCTGTACCGGGAGGACATTTCCGACGAGCTGATCTTCGCTTCCGAGCTGGTGGACATGGAGGTCTTTGCGGACGGCGCGTGTATCGGCGAGATCAAAGAGGTGCTGGACTACCCAGGCAACAGCGTCTACGTGGTGCAGGGGGAGCGGGAGTATCTGATTCCCGCGGTGAAGGAATTTATTCTGTCCACCGACCTGGAAAAAAATCAGATGCAGGTGAAGCTGCTGAAGGGAATGGCAAGCGATGAGGATTGACATTCTGACGCTCTTTCCCGACACCCTGGGGGACGTGCTTTCCGAGAGCATTCTGGGACGCGCCCAGGAGCGGGGGTATATTTCCATCGAAGCCCACCAGATCCGGGACTACACCGCAAACAAACAGAATCAGGTGGATGACTATCCTTACGGCGGCGGGCGGGGCGCCATCATGCAGGCCGATCCCTTGTACCGCTGCTGGGAGGCGGTGTGCGACGAGGCCGGGGGTGCGGTGCATACCGTCTATCTGTCCCCCTGCGGGCATACCTTCCGTCAGGCGGACGCCATCCGTCTGAGCAAGCTGGACAATCTGATCCTGGTCTGCGGCCATTACGAGGGCATTGACCA
>DJNI01000032.1:0-4451 GCA_002436765.1 Clostridiales bacterium UBA6468 | reverse complement strand
CCGCCATGGCGGTGACGGACGCGGTGTGCCGCATGGTTCCCGGGGTGCTTTCCGACCCGGAGTGCTTTGAGGACGAAAGCCATTTTAACGGCCTTCTGGAATACCCCCAGTACAGCCGCCCGGCGGTCTGGCACGGGCGGACGGTGCCGGAGATTCTGCTCTCCGGCAATCACGAAAAGGTACGTCAATGGCGGCGGAAGCAGGCGCTTCGCCGCACCCGGGCGCGGCGACCGGATATGTATGAACAGCTGGATTTATCGTCGAAGCAGGACAAGAAGCTGCTGAAAGAAATGGAGGCGGAAGACCGTGAACAAGCTGGAAACTCTGAAAACATGGGTGCAGGAGAGTAACCGTATCGTCTTTTTTGGCGGCGCGGGGGTGAGTACGGAGTCCGGAATCCCGGATTTCCGGAGTGTGGACGGGCTGTACCATCAGAAATTCGACTACCCGCCGGAGACGATCATCAGCCACAGCTTTTATGAGCGAAACCCGGAGTATTTCTTCCGGTTTTACCGGGAGAAAATGCTGCCCCTGGGCTTTGAACCCAACATCACCCACAGGATTCTCGCAAAGTGGGAGCAGGAGGGAAAGCTCCTGGCGGTGGTCACCCAGAATATCGACGGCCTGCACCAGAAAGCAGGGTCGAAAAAGGTCTATGAGCTGCACGGCTCGGTGCTGCGCAATTACTGCACCCGCTGCGGCAAGTTCTACAGTGCCGAATTTGTCAAAAATGCCCCAGGCATTCCCCGGTGCAGCTGCGGCGGCATCGTCAAGCCGGATGTCGTCCTCTACGAGGAGGGGCTGGACGCCAGGATCATCGAGGGCAGCGTGAAAGCCATTCAAAGTGCGGACATGCTCATCGTGGCCGGAACCAGCCTGACGGTGTACCCGGCGGCAGGGCTCATCAACTACTATCGGGGCGACCGTCTGGTGCTTATCAACCGGGACGAGACGCCCTATGACGACCGCGCTGATCTGGTGCTGCACGAAAGCCTTGGGGACGTTTTTTCGCAATTGGCATAAAATCAGGGAGGAAGCACACGGCTTCCTCCCAATTTTTTTATGTTTTCGTCTTTTGCATTCTGCGGGATTTCCATTGGGCGTACATCCGGAAGACGGTTGACCCCAGCAGGATGCCCACCGCCATGATACCGGCGATGGCGGCGGTGTTCATGCCCCGGTAGGCGAATCTGTCCATGTCGCCCCGCACGGCGAAGTTCATGGTGTAGTACACCCCCGCGCCGGGAATCAGGGGAAACGCGGACACCAGCAGATAGGAGATGGCAGGATATTTCCGGATCCTTGCCATGATCTCGGAATACAGGGACGCAAAGAGGGAAGCCCAGAAATAGGAAAGGATCTCGCTGAATCCCAGCCGCTGACTCAGCCAGAACACCACCCAGCACGCAACGCCGCCGATGGTGCAAAGGATGCCCCCCGGCCCGTGGATATTGAACAGGATGGAGAATCCATAACAGCCGATGCAGGCAAACAGGCATTGCGCGAGAATGGAGTGGTCAACGGCGGGTGCGGAAACCGGCGCGCCCCACAGCCGCTCGGCAAGCGACCAGGCCGTGGCCGTCCCCACCGCCAGAGCCGCCGCGATCAGGAACACCTGCACAATGCGGTTGATGCCGGAATTGGTGTCGCCGTAGATGATGTCCCGCATGGCGTTGGTGAACAGCAGGCCGGGGACGAGGATCATCAACGCGCCGATGGTGATGGCGTCGGGATTCTTTGCGACGCCCATAGCGCCGAAGGCATAGGCCAGCAGCGCCATCAGAAACGAAGCGGCAATGGTTCGGAAGAACTGGTTGGTGTCCTGGGCGTCCAGAAACCGGATCACAAGCCCCACCAGCACACCGCAGACACCGGCACAAAGGCCGTCCGGGAAATTGCCGCCGAACAGCAGCCCGAAGCCCAGAGCGCCCAGAAAATACCCCAGATAGATAATGGGAACCGGATAGCCCAGCCGCTGGGCGCGGGTGACCTCCAGCCACCGCTGGGCTTCCTTCGGCTCAGGCCGCTGGCTGCAATAGGCGCGGCTCAGGCCGCTGAATTTTTCCACCGCGTCCAGATCGTTGCCATGGGAGCCGATACGGCGCATCCGGGTGATGGGGGTGCCGTCCTCCATCATGACGGTGACGATCAGATAATTGGGAATGGCAAATACTTCCGACGCAATGCCGTAGCTGCTCAGCACCCGGCTGACGCTTTCCTCCACCCGGAACGTCTCCGCGCCGCACATGGCAAGCTCATAGCCTAAGTCCGTGGCAAGATCCAGTAAAATGTTATAGTCCATGGGAATCCCCCGGTGTCATAGTCTGAAAGCAGTAACAGTATATCATACACCCCGAAAAATACAAGCCAGATTTTGGCTAATCGAACAGGGTAGGGGACAGGGGGTTATCCAATGCGTCGAAGCACATCAGGATCTGTTCCCGGGTGGTCTTTTCCACGGCAAGCTCGCGGGGAATTTCGTCCCGTCCAAACAGGCCGACCTCAGTCGTTTCGATATTTTCCCGGAATTCGCCGCCCTCGTACCGGCACAGCACAAAGCACTTCATGACCCCGTAAACGTAGTTCGTGACATTGTGCTTCCGCCAGTCCTGAACGGCGATCAGACGTTCCGCCTTGACGGTGAAGCCGGCTTCCTCCCGGACTTCCTTTTCGGTATTGGACGCGATGGACTGGTCAACGTCGCACCAGCCGCCGGGCAGGCACCAGGTGCCGTTGTTTTCGTGAACAAGGAGGATTTTGCCGTCGATGAAAACGGCGGCTCTGGTATCGATTTTCGGGGTCTGATAGCCCGTCTCGTTGCAGAACAGATCGCGGACTTTCTCTATAGAAATGTCCGTTTTTGCGGAGATCATTTCCGCGGCGATCTGCCGCAATTCTTCGTATCGCTCCCGGTCATATTTGTCCTTCCCGTATTGAAGCCCAGCCTGTGCGATGCTTTGAATGCGGATGGCGTAGTCCAGCAGCCTGTCGTTCATGCGCTTTGTCCTCCAGTCATTTGTCAAAAGCCACTATACCATAGCCGCCCGGGTTTTTCAACAGGGAATCGCCCGGGAGAAAATGCTTGCAATCAGGGGCCTTCCGTATTATAATACAGCCGACCCAATGATAGGAGGTATTTTTATGAGTGCAACCGTTTATTTTTCTCCTGTTATCACCCCGGAGAAGGTTCTGGACATGTTCAAGCTGGTGGACAAGACGCTCCCCGGCAACATCGCGATCAAGCTGCATTCCGGTGAAAAGGGAAATCAGAATTTCCTTGGCCCAGCGTTCTGGAAACCGGTGATCGATTACGTCGGCGGCACCGTCGTGGAGTGCAATACCGCTTATGACGGCGCCCGCAACACCACCGAGAAGCACCGCCGCCTGATGGACGAGCACGGCTGGAGCCGCTACTTCACGGTGGACCTTCTGGATGCCGAAGGCCCCGACATGCAGCTGGACATTCCGGACGGCAAGGTCATCAGGAAGAATTTCGTGGGCAAGGACCTGAAAAACTACGACTCCATGCTGGTGCTGTCCCACTTCAAGGGACATCCCATGGGCGGCTACGGCGGCGCGCTGAAGCAGCTGTCCATCGGCGTGGCGTCCTCCTACGGCAAGGCGTATATTCACGGCGCAGGCGTGCCGGAGGATATCTGGACGGCGGATCATGATGCCTTCCTGGAATCCATGGCCGACGCGGCCGGCAGCGTTGTGGATTACTTCCATGGCAACATGATCTTCATCAACGTCATGAAGAACATGAGCGTGGACTGCGACTGCTGTGAAATTGCGGAAGACCCCTGCATGGCGGACATGGGCATTCTGGTCTCCACGGACCCCATTGCCATCGATCAGGCGTGCATCGATCTGGTGTACGGCTGCGACGACCCCGGCAAGGCGCATTTCCTGGAGCGGGTGGAAAGCCGGAACGGTGTCCACACCATCGAAGCCGCCGCAGCGCTGGGCTTCGGCAGCCGGGAGTACACGCTGGTAAAGGTTGACTGAGAATCCAAGGGGCGGCGTTTCCCGTCCAGCCGACGCCTGGGAGGAGCAGATATCAAACAGCTTGGGAACCTCTGATTCAACCGGCAAGAGCTGTGAGCGAGGGCTTTTTCGTCCAATCGAAGTACCGAAAGCGGCGGGTACATACAGGATTCCTCCATTTTGGGGACTTTGAATTGGAGCAAATATGCTGGCTGAGTCTTCTTGCCGAATTATGCGGCGTTGCCCTCGATTTCCGCCGCCGGGGCTTTTGCTGCGTCTGCGGGGAAATTCCGTTGCCAATTTGCACCCTAAAAACGCACCGGCGGCGTTAAAAGGTTACAAACTGCGTTAATATTTTATCAAAGAATAGTTCGGAGAATGGGGAAGTATTGCGGAAAAAGGCAGCAAAAAATCCCTAGGGAACCTCTGAATAAATCGCCTGCGACTGTGAGCGGATCTTTTCC
>DJNI01000015.1 GCA_002436765.1 Clostridiales bacterium UBA6468 | reverse complement strand
GCAGTAAATGACCAAATGCCAATCGACTGGTAGAATAGAATAAGAAAACACGAAGGAGCTGCGTCCGGTTTGTGCAGCTTTCCATATCAGCAAGACAGGAGGCATTCTCATGCAGCAAACCCGGAATCCCAAACGTGTGCCTGATCTGCGCGCCAGCGGACGGTTCAGCAAGGCGAAGAAGACGCTGATGCTCCTGACCATGGTGGCCCCCGGCGCGATCTGGCTGCTGCTGCTGCGGTATCTGCCGATGGGCGGCATCATCCTCGCGTTCAAGAATTACAAAATCTATCCCAAGGACCCGACCTTCCTCAATAACCTCATCCACAGCAAATGGGTCGGCCTCGACAATTTCAAGTTCCTGTTTACCACCGGCGATTCGTGGGTCATGATCCGCAACACGCTGGCCTACAACATCGTGTTCATCATTCTGGGTGTCATCATCCCCGTCGCGTTCGCCATCATGATGAGCGAACTTTCCAAGAAATTTGTCGCCAAGACGTATCAGACGCTGATGTTTTTCCCGTATTTCCTGTCTTGGGTCGTCGTCAGCTATTTCCTGAACGCGTTCATCGATGCGCAGTACGGCCTTATTCCCATGGCTCAGCGCGCGGCGGGCGAAACCGCCGTCTCCTGGTACACAACGCCCGGCCCGTGGCCATATATCATTGTGTTTGCAAATATCTGGAAGAGCGTCGGCTACTCTACCGTCCTGTATCTCGCGGCCATCACCGGCATCGACCAGACGCAGTACGAGGCCGCCGCCATCGACGGCGCGAGCAAGTGGCAGCAGATCCTGCATGTGACGCTCCCGAATCTGCGCACGATGATCGCGATTCTGTTCATTCTGAACGTTGGCAAAATCTTCAACGCTGACTTTGGCCTGTTCTGGAACGTGCCGATGCAGAACGGTGCGTTATTCTCCGTCACGCAGGTCATCGACACCTATATCTACCGTGTCCTCATGAACACCGGCAATATCGGCCAGAGCACGGCGGCGGGTCTGCTTCAAAACATCGTCGGGTTTATCTGCATCATCGGCGCAAACGCCGTCGTCAAGAAGATCGACTCCGACAGTACCCTGTTCTAAGGAGGTGCAGCCTGATGAAACAGAAAAATCACCGTCTCAATTCCGTCAGCGCGGGCACAGAGGCCGTCATGAACGTTGTCCTTGCCCTGTTCAGCCTGTGCTGCATCATCCCGTTCATCTTCGTCGTGATCATTTCCTTCTCCTCGGAGGAATCCATCCGCACCATCGGCTATTCCTTCTGGCCCATGGCGTGGAGCACGGACACCTACGCCTACGCGTTTGAAAAGCTGCCGCAGATCTGGCGCTCGTTCTTCAACAGCGTCCTCATTACCGGCATCGGTACGGTTTTGAGCACCCTGATTTGCGTCCTGTATTCCTATGCGCTCTACCGTCCGGATTTCAAATACCGCAATTTCTTCAACTTCTTCAGCTTCTTCGTCATGCTTTTCGGCGGCGGTCTTGTCCCGACGTATATCATTTCCAAGCAGGTTCTGGGTCTGAGCGAGAATTACGCCGCACTCATCGTTCCGCTGCTGGTCAGTCCCTTCAATATCATTGTCATGCGGACCTTTTTCAAAAGTTCTGTCCCGCTGGAACTGATCGAAGCGGCCACCATCGACGGCAGCGGCGAATATTCGACGCTCTTCCGCATTGTCCTGCCCATCGCCAAGCCCGGCATTGCAACTATCGCGCTTTTGAATGCGCTGGCTTATTGGAACGACTGGTTCCAGTCGCTCCTGTATATCCGGCAGAACAAAGTGCTCCAGCCTCTGCAGGCGCTTCTGATGGAACTGCAGAACAACGTGGAATATCTCAACCGCATGATCGGACAAATGGGCACCGCCGCCATCATGGAAGCCCAGCGGGCGCCGAACCAGACGCTGCGCATGGCGCTGGTCGTGATGATCGTCGTTCCCATCGCCTGCGCCTACCCCTTTTTCCAGCGCTACATCGTGTCCGGCCTGACGGTCGGCTCCGTGAAGGGCTGATGGCGCAAACACATGGCTAACGCAGCCACGTTCGGCTGTTTAGTAAATAACAAATTATTTGGAGGAAGACACATGAAAAAGTTACTGGCCCTGCTGCTGGCTCTGGGAATGGTGCTCGGCCTGGCCGCCTGCGGCTCCGGCAATACCACGCCCACTGCCGCTCCCGGAACCACGCCCGCCGCTGACAACGCCGAGACAGCCGCTTCTGCCGCGGCTGAACTGGAGCCTGTCACTCTGAAGATCTGGTTCCACGGCAGCACCGTCACGCCCGACGCCTCCGCGAAGGTCATGGAGTCCGTCAACGCTTATCTGAAGGATAAGATCAACGTCACCATTGAGCCTATCTGGGGCACCTGGGGCGACTTCGACCAGGCCACCGTTACCGCTCTGGCCGGCGGCGACAAGGTCGATATGTACTTCACCTGCAACTGGTCCGCCGACGAGTACAACAAGTACGCCAAGGACGGCTACTGGGTCAAGCTGGACGACATGCTGGACACCTACGCTCCCGAGCTGAAGGCCATCATTCCCCAGGACATCTGGGACTGCGCCAAGACCAACGGCTATGACGGCATGGGCATCTATGCCGTTCCCGGCCTGAAGGATACCGCTACCCAGAACTGCTGGGACGTCAACGGCACCCTGCTGGCCGAGCTGGGCTACAATGTGGACGACGTCTGCAGCGCCGGCCTGGACTACTACTCCGACGCGTTTGCGGAAATGATGCAGAAGGCCAAGGATCTGAAGGGCAAGGATTTCTACCCCCTGCTGATCGAGCCTGTCGTTCTTGAGAGAATGGTCACCCATTCCTCCATCATCACCGGCGACCTGTCCTCCGGCGCGGTTCTGTCCTACTACTACGACGCCGAGCATCCCTCCAAGGACATCGGCAGCACCATCGTGAACAAGTTTGCTACCGATGCGTTTGCCAAGTTTGCTGCGAAGACCTATGAGTACGCTCAGAAGGGTTACATCTCCCCCAGCTGCCAGTCCACCGCTACCGCTAACGACTACCGTACCGCTACCCAGTCCGCCGGTGAGTACCTGTTCGGCACCCAGTCCTACGCCTTTGGCTGCGAACTGGACTTCTCCGAGGCTCGCGGCATCGACGTCCGCATGGTTCCTGAGACTGCCGCCTATATGGATGCGACCTCCGGCCAGGGCGCTATGATCGCCATCTCCGCTACCTCCGCTAACCCCGAGCGCGCTCTGATGTTCCTGAATCTGCTGAACACCGACTCCGAGCTGATGACCATGATGAACTATGGTACCGAGGGCTTCACCTACAATAAGAACAGCGACGGCACCATCACCTTCATCCCGGAAAACCGCGCCAATTACTCCCCCTGGACCAACGGTATGGGCAATGTCCGTATCCTGCCGCCCACCGACGCACAGGGCGTTGACTTCTGGGAGCGCTTCACCGCTTACTACGACACGGCCGAGCCTCTGCCTTTGGGCGGCTTTGTCTTCGATTCCTCCGGACTGGATACCGAAGAGGCTGCTCTGTCCAACGTCTACGCCGAGTACGCCTTCAACCTGATGTCCGGCGCCGTTAACCCCGATGATGTTCTGCCTGCCTTCCTGTCCAAGCTGGAAGAGGCCGGCATCAACGAGTTCGTCGGCGCAGCTCAGGAGCAGCTGGCGGCTTACATGGGTTAATGCCTCTGTATCCACTGACGAAACGATAACCGCCTGCCCCGCGCCATTCAGGCGCGGGGCATTTCCCGCGTTGCGACAAAAAATCCCATGGTACCTTAATGAATCTTTAATGGCAATGTAGTTGATTTCCGCGGGCAATTCCGGTATAATATCATTTACAAAATGAAACATTTACATGTGGAGGACAGAATTATGAAAGTTCGAGCATGGCTGGCTCTGGCGCTGATTCTATGCCTGGCCGTTTCTCTGGCGGCCTGCGGCAGCAACGATACGGCGGTGTATGTGCAGTCGGTTTCCGATCTGACGGGAATGGGCGGCATTGCGGCCGGCGACCGCTTCCCCGGCATGGTCGTTTCCGAAAACGTGACGGAGATCAAGAAGGATTCGGAAAAGACCGTCAAGGAAGTGTTTGTCAAGGAAGGCGACGACGTCAACAAGGGAGAGAAGCTGTTCGAGTACGATACCGAGGAGCTGCAGCTGAGTCTGGAAAAGAAGCAGCTGGAGCTGGAGCAGCTGAACGCGTCCATCGAAAATTACCAGCAGCAGATCAAGGAGCTGGAAAAGGAGCGCAGCTGGGCGTCCGGCTCCGACAAGCTGCAATACACCATCCAGATCCAGACCACCCAGGTAGACATGAAGGAAGCGGAGCTGAACGCCAAGGCCAAGCAGACCGAGGTCACCCAGGCGGAGAATCTGCTGAAAAATTCCACCGTGGTGTCTCCCATCAAGGGACGCATTCAGTCCATCAACGAAAACGGCACCGACAGCAGCGGCAACCCTGCGCCCTACATCACCATTCAGGAGGTCGGCTCCTACCGGGTCAAGGGTACGATCGGTGAATTGCAGCGGGGCAGCATCATTGAGGGCACCCGCATCAAGATCACCTCCCGGACGGACGCGAACGCTTCCTGGTCGGGGACGGTCACGCTGGTGGACTATGAAAACCCCTCCCAGGGAAGCGACTCCGACCGGTATTACGGGACGACCACCGATTCCATGGAGGCGTCCAGCAAGTACCCGTTCTACGTGGAGCTGGACAGCACCGACGGCTTGATGTTGGGACAGCACGTCTACCTGGAGGTCGAGACGGAAGGGGACGGCACGTCCTCCGGTCTGCCCCTCAGCAGCGCCTTTATCTGCTTTGAGGACGACGGCTCTGCCTACGTGTGGGCGGAGAAGAAGGGCAAGCTGGAAAAGCGCACCATCACCGTGGGCGAGTACGACGAGACGACGGATACCTACGACGTGTTGGACGGCCTGACTCTGGACGATTACATCGCGTTCCCCGATGAGCAGCTGTGCCGCAACGGCGCGCCCACCACCCATGAAATGACGGCGTCGGAGAACGCGGACACGCCCATGGACAACATGGGCGAAGGCGCTGCGGATATGCCTATGGAGGATATGCCCATGGAGGATATGCCCGCAGAGAGCATGGACGTGATGCCCGAGGAGAGCGTCTCCGGGGAAACCGGGGAGATGCCCGGTGAGGACACGGCGGCAGCAGAGACCGTGTCCACGGAAGGCGGGGTGGGCTAAGTGGCCATCCTGAAACTGACGAACATCTGCAAGGACTATGTCCAGGGCAAGGAGCCTGTCCGGGTGCTGAAAAACGTCAACCTGACCATGGAGCGGGGGGATTATCTCGCCATCATGGGTCCCTCCGGCTCCGGCAAGACCACCCTGATGAACATCATCGGCTGCCTGGACGTTCCCACCTCCGGCACCTATGAGCTGGACGGCCAGAACCTGAAGGACATGAGCGACGACGAGCTGGCGGATATCCGGAACAAGCACTTAGGCTTTGTGTTCCAGAGCTTTTACCTCATGCCCAAGCTCACCGCCCTGGACAACGTGGCGCTGCCCCTGCTGTACGCCGGGGTGAGCCTGAAGGAGCGGCGGGAACGGGCGGCGGAGGCGCTGAAGGCCGTGGGACTGGAGGAACGGATGGACTTTTTCCCCAACCAGCTGTCCGGCGGCCAGTGCCAGCGCGTCGCCATCGCCCGGGCGATGGTGGGAAAGCCGGATCTTCTGCTGGCGGACGAGCCCACCGGCGCGCTGGACACCAAGGCGGGCAACCAGATCATGGAGATTTTCCGGCGGCTCAGCGACGAGGGAATGACCATCCTCATGATCACCCACGAGCTTGCCATTGCCCAGTGTGCCGACAAGATCTACCACATTCTGGACGGGCAGCTCCGTACTTACGACGAACAGCAGGAGGGAGGCGCCGGGAATGAAGAAGCAGAATAAGAAAAAGATCATTATTACCGTGACCGCCATCGTGCTGGTGGTGGTCGTCGGCCTGGGCGTGTGGTTCGGCGTGAGCCGGGGTAGGTCGGAGCCGGTGCAGGTGTTTCCCTTCAACAACATCGGCATGACGGAATACTGGGGCGACTCCCAGGAGAGCTACGGCCCCGTTTCCACGGATAAGATCCAGACCGTGTTTCTTTCCTCCACCCAGACGGTGACGGAAATGAAGGTCGCCCAGGGGGACACGGTGAAAAAGGGCGATGTGCTGATGACCTTCGACACCACCCTGTCCGACCTCCAGCTGGAACGCAAGCGGCTGGAAGTGGAAAAGCTGAAGCTGGACCTGGAAACCGCCCAGAAGAAGCTGAAGGACATTCAGAACATGACGCCCATGTCCGTCGTGGATTTTGACGATTCCGACGATTACGGAGACGAGGGCGATCCGAACGCCGGCACCAAGCTGACGGGCAGTTACCAGCTTTCCACCAACTCCGACTATGACGGCAGCACGGCGGAAAAGGCGCTGATCTGCTGGCTCAGCACCGCAGCCGCCGTGGATGACACCATTCTGGAGGCGGCGCGGCAGAAAGCGGAAGAGTACCAGAATAAAAATTACGTACCCGACCCCACGGAAGAGCCTACGGAGAGTATCCCGGATACGACGGAAAGCACCCCAAGCACGACGGAAAGCACCCCGAGCACGACGGAAAGCACCCCAAGTACTACGGAGAGCACCCCGGACACTACGGAAAACACCCCGGACGCTACGGAGAATACGACGGGCGGCGAAAATTCCAGCGCTTCGGCTGCGGAGAACCCCGACGAGAAGCCGACGATTGCCGTGAATAATTACTACATGGTCTTCAAGGTCACCGAGGGCAATATGTCTCTTGGCAGCCGGTTGTTCTGGCAGGGACTGCACATTTACAAGCAGGGCGGCAGCTTTGCCTTCAAGTTCTTTGATGCGTCGGCGGTTCCCGATCACACCATCGTAGAGGACGACCCGGACAACACCGATCCCACCGACCCGGACATCCCTGACCCCGGCAGCGGCTACACCGCCGCGCAGCTGGCGCAGATGCGCGCCGAGCAGGAGAAGACCATCAAGGAAACGAAATTCAAGATCAAGATGGCCGAAGCGGACTACAAGATCATGCAGACCGAGATGAGCGACGGCAACGTTTACGCCGAATTTGACGGCAAGGTGGTCTCCGTTCTGTCGGAGGAGGAAGCCAAGACCCAGAATCAGCCCGTTATTAAGGTCTCCGGCGGCGGCGGATTCTACATCCAGGGCGGCGTCAGCGAGCTGGAGAAGGACAAGATGCAGATCGGCCAGGAGGTCACGGTCAACGACTGGAATACCGGCATGACCTATCCCGGTAAGATCGTCTCCATAGGCGACTTCCCCACCGACAGCGACGGCTGGAACGGCTCCGGCAACCCCAATGTGTCCTATTATCCCTTCACGGTCTTCGTGGACGAGACGGCAGACTTGCAGGCGGGGCAGTATGCCAGCATCCAGTATTCCTCCGCCGAAAGCGAGAATGGCATTTACCTGGAGAACCCCTTTATCCGCACCGAGAACGGACAGTCCTACGTCTACGTCCGGGGCGCGGACGGTAAGCTGGAGAAGCGGTTCGTGACCACCGGCAAGGCGCTTTGGGGCAGCTATACCGAAATTCTCAGCGGCCTGACGGTGGATGACCTCATCGCATTCCCCTACGGCAAGAACGTGAAGCAGGGCGCGCCCACGGAGGAAGGCGACGTGAGCAGCCTGTACAGCTATTAAGGAGGGCAAATTTATGATAGAAAATATCCGGCTTGCCTTCCAGGGAATCTGGGGACATAAGATGCGCAGCGTGCTGACCATGCTGGGTATCATCATCGGCATCGCGGCCATCATCACCATCGTTTCCACCATTCAGGGCACCAACGAGCAGATCAAGGAAAACCTGATCGGCGCGGGCAACAACGTGGTCACCGTCCAGCTGAACCAGTCTGGGTATTCCTATGACATGAGCTGGAATTCCATCCCCGACGGCGTGCGGGTCATCACCGAGGAGACCCGGCAGGAGCTGGAAGACATCTCCGGCGTGGAGGGGGTGTCGCTGTACAACTCCCGGAACAATTCCAATTCCGTGTACTACCAGAATACGGCCTTCAACGGCGAGACCTACGGCATCGACATGCATTATCTGCCGGTTTACGGTTATCAGGTCAAGTCCGGCAGAGGCTTCACCCAGGCGGATTATGACGATTTTCGCAAGGTGGCGCTGGTGGACGCCAACACGGTCTCCACCCTGTTCGGCGGGGAAGACCCTGTGGGCAAGGCGCTGGAAATTAAGGGCGACGTGTTCACCGTGGTGGGGGTGGTAGCCCTTTCCAAGGAGTTTACCCCCACCATTGAGACATTGCAGGACTATTACCTCTATGCGGACACCTCCTCCGGCTGCCTTTACATCCCCGACACGGTCTGGCCGACGGCATTCCAGTTTGACGAGCCTCAGAACGTGGCCATCAAGGTGAAAAACACCGATACCATGGCCACGGCGGGCAAGGAAGCGGCGGATCTTCTGACCCAGAAGCAGATCGTGGATCCGGAAAATTCCGACTTCGACTACCGCAGCCAGGACATGCTGGAACAGGCGCAGCAGCTGCAAAAAATGTCCCAGTCCACCAACACCCAGCTGATCTGGATCGCCAGCATTTCCCTGCTGGTGGGCGGCATCGGCGTTATGAACATCATGCTGGTGTCCGTGACGGAGCGGACTGCCGAGATCGGTCTGAAAAAGGCCATCGGCGCGAGAAAGAAGCGCATCCTGCTCCAGTTTTTGACGGAGTCGGCGGTGCTGACCAGTCTGGGCGGTATCATCGGCGTCATCAGCGGCGTGATCCTCGCGGAGCTGATCTCCAACATGATGCAGATCCCGGTGTCCATCAGCGTGCCGGCCATCATTGTGGCGGTGGTGTTCTCCACCTTCATCGGCGTGGTGTTCGGTATGCTCCCGGCCTACAAGGCGGCAAATCTGAACCCCATCGAGGCACTGCGCAGAGACTAAGGAATCTCTGAATAAATCGTCTGCG